>CAZTFG010000150.1:0-1220 GCA_964612725.1 uncultured Lishizhenia sp.
GGTAGCAGTTTATGCAGAAATATCTCCTTAAATGGAAGGAAATATATTTCGACATAATGGGAAATTTATATGTTTTATTTTTTATAAACATATCGTGCATTAATATCCCTTTGTTTCTTACTTAATCGCTCTAAAAGATTGTCTTTTATAAATTCATTCAAATAGGTTCTTACCGTATTTTCGTTGATTCCAGTATATTCTACAAATTGAGCCAAGGTAGCTTCATGATTCGCAAATAAGTAAAAAAGTACCTTTTTTTGGGTTTCATTATAACCATTCCACAACTGTTCAATTTTATCCATCACTTTATCAGGAATAGTTTTAGAATGGCTGCTGATTTTATTACGAAGTGTTAAAAATACATTCCCATTATTTTCTTTGTATTCTGGAATAGACAACATAGATTTTTCCATAGATTCATAAATCCGAGCAACTCCCTCATTAAGTTGCCTCACATATCCCAAATCTTCAAGTACTCTTGCAATTCTTGGGTTTCGCGCAAATCTTTCTGTTTTTATGTTTTCTATGGTAACTTGTGCAGGTAGTGGACCGCTATTACTAATTTCTAAACGATCATCAAAATGTTTAATGTAAATTGAACTTCCTTGTACATTATAGGAGCGATGGCACATTGCGTTTACTAAACCTTCAAGCCATGCTTCTTCTGGATATTCAGGAACCTTTTTGAATCTTCCTGTTTCAAGATCTAAAAAGTAATAATCTTTAAAAGATACTTTTAAAAAGTTCTTTAATTCGTCGATTAAACGTGGAATGTTGTTTTCAAAACGCTCATCCTTAATAACATTGTGGCTAGTTCCGGTTAGCGCCTCTTTACCTTCGTATCGAATATACCTTACAGATGCAGTAGGAATGTATTTTTCGGGATCTTTTGAGAAAAGTAGAAT
The DNA here is from genome assembly GCA_964612725.1 of uncultured Lishizhenia sp. Taxonomy (GTDB): domain Bacteria; phylum Bacteroidota; class Bacteroidia; order Flavobacteriales_D; family Crocinitomicaceae; genus UBA952. The sequence goes on from CAZTFG010000150.1 coordinate 906, forward strand.
AGCAGCATTTTTGAAATGGTATTCTTCATTTTTTTTATTGACCAAATATTTTTTTACTGCCAAATCGAATAAAGTACCTTTGTAGTTAATCTTTTTCTTGTATTCCTCTAAAAGTTCCAAGTCTAAATCTTCTTGGTTAAAATCTTTGACTATTTCTTCTTCAAAACGTCTAATGGATTTATCATATTCCAACCTTTTAATTTTTTCTCGGTCTAATTTTCGGTTATCATCGTGAACGCGTAGAAAAACTTTTTCATTATCCTTTAAACCGAAAATGCGTTCTAGTTCTTGTTCCACATGAAATAGAAAAATAAG
>CAZTFG010000150.1:1230-1793 GCA_964612725.1 uncultured Lishizhenia sp.
TATTTCAATTTCTTCTAACTGAATGTTACAAGGGGGAGAAATAAAATCAAAAGTCAATTTCCGAAAATCATTCAGTTTGTCCCCTAATGTTTTTAGGTCTTGTATTTCACCATTATCTGACACACCAAAAGCTAAAGTACCACCGTCGGCATTAAGCATTCCAATTAGTTCTTCAGCTATTTTACTGGGTTTAATATCTTTCTCACCAAGCCCTTTACGTTCAAAGTATTGTCCTTCCTTCTGAGTTTGCAAATACTCAATTGTAATTATGGTGTTTATATCTGAAATTGAACTACTCATGCGCCTTGCTTAATTGTGGATAAATCTTGCTTATTTGTGAAAAACTACTGAAAACAAGAGGTTTAATCTTATTTATAACACCTTGCTTATGCATAAAAAAAACTTGCTTAACGTGAATAAGAGGTATTTTAATTCCCCATTGTTCAAAATAAAATATAGCTCTTTTAAAGGTTTCGTATTCTGCCCAAATTGCATCAGCAACTTGTTTGGTTAATTTCATTCTATATTTTGGGGAAATCATTTTCATTGCTATTCTTTAATTA
>CAZTFG010000150.1:1803-5105 GCA_964612725.1 uncultured Lishizhenia sp.
GATCTCTCCACTCATCAATTTTGGCAACAAAGTATCACGTAGTTGAGTGAGAGATTGGATTTCATTAAAATTGGATTCTATTTTAACAAAAGTTGATTCTACAGATTCAGAGTACTTTTTTAAATTGTTTCCATCTGGAATCACTATTCTAACGGTTTTTAAATCTGCTTGGGTTAATAATGGTTGAGTACTACCACTGTTAAGTGATTTAAAATCAAATCTCTTAAGCGTGAAAAATGAAAAATGAAAAAGATCTTTTTTAGGTTTTGAAACAAGAACATTATCAGATAACCAAACAGGCTTCTCTACAATGTATACTGTTCCAAGTGTTCCAACTCTACCTGTTATTATTACATTTTCAGAAATTAAAAAATTATCTGTAAACCCTAGTCGTCCATTTGCGCCAAGAACTTCATATTTTCCATTATCCTTAAATTCACTTTTTTTAAGTCCTTTACCTGACGTTATATCAACAATATCTTTGTATTCCCCAACTCTCCACCCCTCCGGAATCTCACCTAATTCTGAATCTACCATTTTGCCACCCGAAGATTTGTAAGGTTCTCCGTTTTCATTGGGAAACTCAAAATCTACAAACCAACGTTTAAATAACGTTTGTGCCAGTTCTTCCAGTGTTTCGTTTTGTTGGCGAAGGAGGGAGATTTTCTGAGATAATTGAATATAAAGTCCTCCAATATAATCTTGCTTTCTGCGATCAATATTCTTAATTAGGAGCTTGTCAAAATCTGACTTCTTCAAATGAGGAATTACTCCACTTACATCTAATGTTTTAATTGCATGTTGAACCTCACGTGATCTTAAAGCAGCTAGTAAGTAATATTTGTTTATTTTTTTTTCATCAACCCTTATAGCAACCATGTCTTGAGCAATAGCGAACTGTACAGGGTCAGGCACTAAACATACTGCACCGTTTTGACTGCCTTTCAAAGTTATTATAATGTCATCGGGCTCTGGGTGTGATCTAAACCAGGTATCATATGTTTCTTGTGATATAAAGTGCATGCCATCAATTTGAGGATATAAATCATCATTTGTTTTAATAAGTGGAATACCTTCATTCGAGGTGGGCACTGTTTTACCCCTATTATCAACGATGAATTTTGCTACTTCAGCTAATGAAATATAAACACTCATTGTTCATTCGGATTTAATTGTTTGGAGGCGAAATGTTGTATTGGAAAGTGCGAAGCATTCGGTATTGACAATTGCGCAACAGGCTGTTGCGTAAATAGGTCAGCAAGTTCTTGACTCAATCGTTTTGTCAAATTTTTGTCCTTTAACACGTTATTTATTTTTTGTAATGAATAGGTCAGAAATAAATTAAACCTTTTAAAATCAAGCGTTTTTATGAATTTATTTTTGATTTTATTTTTCATTTATTTTTTTTATCCTTCAATTTTTCTTTTTTCTTCTTGCAAGAAATGCTTCAATTCTTCACGGCTTGGTAGTGCCGTTTGATAGGTACTTACAAATAAGTTTTCATCCATTCCACCTAATGCATACTCTACCAATTCATCATTCTTGTTGGTACACAATAAAATGCCAATGGGTGGATTGTCTGTTGTTTCTTGTATGTTTTGCTTGTAGTATTGTAAATAAGTGTTGAGCTGTCCTACATGGGCATGATTGAACCCATCCACTTTTAATTCAATCAAAACATGGCATTTCAAAACACGGTGATAAAAAACCAAATCAATGAAAAAATATTCCCCTCCAATGACAATTCTCTTTTGTTGTCCTTCAAAGCAAAATCCATGTCCCAATTCGAGCATGAAATTTTTAAGGTCGCTTACCAATGCGTTTTCAAAATCTGATTCACTACCAAGCACACTATCGGGCAAGTCCAGGAAATCAAATACGAAAGGTGTTTTAATTAAAGATTGTGGTGTTTGTATTTCTGTATGTGACGAAATAGAATCTAAAACTTGTTCCTTATTTTGTGCTAATGCTGTGCGCTCGAAGCTTAAGCTATTGATTTGTCTTTTTAATTCACGAACAGACCAAGTACTTTTCATGCATTGGATTTCGTAGAACTGGCGTTTTTGCGTATCTGAAATTTTTATCAGCTCGGTAAAATGAGAAAAAGAGACGTGATCTAATAAGTCATTCACATAGGAAATGTTCTCCTGATTTGTTAATGATGCAGACACTGTCTGCATGGTTTGTTGTGGTAATTTGAATTGTGCAGACACTGTCTGCATTATTTGTGGATATGCGAAGTAGAATTGTTTGAACAACTTTAAATTTCGTTCAGACAATCCTTTTCGATTGAGTTTTTCAGCAAGCGTTTGTTCCAATTTTGCACCGTAAACCGCTTTATCGGAACCATTTTGTTCGTACTCCACAATGTAAGCCCCTATTAACCAATTACGCATAGTTAGTAATCGATCAATGGTCTTTACAGCTTGAGTCGTTAACTGCTTATCTAACTCACTGATTTGCGAAAGAAGAAATGATAAATCCTTACTCATAATTGAATCCCAATTTTAGCTAACTGCTCTTTGATTTCTTTGTCCAATTCTTGGGCTTTAGTCATTTGCTCACGCAAGGTGTTTGTTAAGCCATGAATTTTCTCTTCGAAAGGAATGCCATCGTCTTCTTCGTCTTCTATACCCACATAACGACCGGGTGTCAACACAAACTTGTGTTTTTCAATTTCAGACAAATTAGCGGATTTGCAAAAACCTTTGATGTCTTCATAAAGTCCTCCCCCTTGATCCCCCTCCAAAGGGGGAGATGAAAGCCAATTGTGGTAAGTGTCCGCAACCAACTGAACATCTTTGTCTTCGAAAATTCGATTCTTGCGATCGATCATCATTCCAAGGTTGGACGCATCAATAAACAGTACTTCGCTATTTCTTTTTTTCTTATTACGATGTAAAAACCATAAACAAGCAGGGATTCCCGTATTGAAGAACAATGCTTTTGGCAACATCACAATACATTCTACTAAATCTGCTTCGACTAAGCGTTTACGAATTTCTCCTTCACCTCCTGTATTTGAACTCAATGAACCATTCGCCAAGACAAACCCTGCTTTTCCATTGGGAGCCAAGTGGTACAAAAAGTGTTGAACCCAAGCAAAATTGGCATTACCAGCTGGAGGTGTGCCATATTGCCAACGTGCATCATCATTTAATAGTTCACCACTCCAATCACTTACGTTGAAAGGTGGATTGGCAATGATGTAATCAGCTTTTAGGTCTTTGTGTGCATTGTTCAAAAATGATCCTTCGGTATTCCATTTGATATTTGAACCATCAATACCACGAATGGCTAGG
>CAZTFG010000151.1:0-5064 GCA_964612725.1 uncultured Lishizhenia sp.
TGAGCTTGCGAAATAAAATTAATGAGTTCTGATTTCTCTTTTCTCAATTGAAGTCCTCCTACAAACATTTCTGGTTGTGAAGTATCAATTCTTTCATGTATAATATCAAAATCAGCCTTATCAAGTGCACTTAAATCATTAGACAATATAGATCCTATCATGAAACGCACATTATCAGCCCCTACCTTAATAGTGCCAAGAGGAGTATTTAAATCATGTGCAATACCAGCAGATATCTCCCCTATAGTAGCCATTTTTTCTTGTTCAAGCATGCTTTTTGATAAATCCAAGTTTTTCTTTGTGTTTTCTGCAACACGTTGTTCAAGAGAAGAATTAATACTTTCAACTTCTTTTTTAGAATTATTTAATTCCTTGATGAACGTTAATCTTTTATAAACATTTACAAGCATTTGGGAAAACAACACTAAAATTTCTTTTTCTTCATCTGAAAAAATTCGATGTATTTTAATTAAATCAAAACCAACAAAGCCCACCAACCTGTCTTCATCATGGATTGGTATAGTGATAAGGCTTTTAATTCCTTCTGTAACTAACAATTGTCGGATATTTTCATCCTCAATATGGGCTGAAGTTTCAACAATTACAAATTCTTTATTCTTGTGAGTATTAAGCCAATAGGGCATCGTATCTAATTGAATAGTTTTGTAATCATTAATTTGAGCTCGAATGCCTGGAGCCGTCCATTCATACTTGTATTCACAATACCCCTTATCCAAATAATAATCAAAAATATATGCTCTATCTGCTTCAACGAAATTGGCAATATCTCCCAAGGAATCAAGAATTGTCTGATCTAAGTGCTCTATCGGAAAGTTTATATACTTTGTTGAAATACGCATTATTAGATCTTGCAATAACGATTTTTTTCGAATTATATCACGCGCATCAATTATTTGAGTTACATTATGCAGATAGGCCTGACTTCCAATGATTTTGCCATTTTCGATTAACGGAATTGTCTTTCCACGCAATTGAATTTTATCATTTGATTTTGTTATAAAAACGCATTCCAAATTATTTACCGATTCTCCTTTTAGCAAAATAGGCGTTACATTTTCAAACTCAATTCGGGTATTTTCATCTAAAAATTCAACAATTGATTTTCCCTTGATTCCATCTTCGTTCAACCCCATATTAGCGAACCATGACTTATTGGCCCAGACCAAATTCCCGAAGTTATCTAAGGTATGAATCATTTCAGATGAATTTTCCAATATTCTCCGATTCAACTCTTCGCTTTTTCGCAATAAATTATCATCGATAATACGTTCTGTTATATCTGTTTCAACAGCAATATAACCCGTAACTTCATTTTCTTCAAAAACAGGTACTATATTTAAATCCAACCAATATTCTTTACCGTTTTTTCCTCTATTTAAGACCTGTTCTTTAACAATTTCGTTGTTTTTTAGGGCCTGATTAATTCGGTTTATCGTTTCTGCATCCGTTCCTTCAAATTGAAACATTTTAGGGGATTGCCTTAAGATTTCTTCCAAACTATAACCTGTGATATTCAATAAACTTTGATTTGCCCAAACTATTCTTTTGTTTTTGTCTGCAATTAATACACCGTTTAAAGCATGCTTTGCTACCAAAGACAGTTGATTGTTCTCCTTGGTTCTAGAAATCACTTTATTTTCTAGGTCTTGAAGTAGATCATCATTTCTTTTTCTCTCCAAGTTAAGACTGGATGAAAGAGAATGAAGTGCTTGACCTAAATTTTTGATCTCCGTTGTTGTGCTAGTCCCTAAATCTAAGTCGAATTTATCATTTTCCTCAATTGATTTTGAGTAATTTATCAATTGCTGGATAGGTTTAACTGATCTTTTTGCAAACCAATAAAATACAATTACTGATAGAATTAAAGTGAATAATAATATCTGATATAACGGTGCGTTTAGTCCAAAAATTACTTTATTTATTTTAGCCTTCGATGAAACCATATAAATCTCACCACTTAACAAGTCTGTTTTAAAGGCGTAACGCTCCAAAATAAATTTTTCTGAATCTAAAGAAAGTACATCGACTTCTGATTTTTCAGGATTCGCAAAAAGCTGCTTTTTATTTCCTTTTTCATCTTTAATTACAACGGCAACTTTCTCAAAATCATCCGTTGATTTTGCAAGTTCTAGCGCTTTTTTTAGCCCTTCTAAATTTTCATTTTGCAATGATAATTCTACGGCAAGCGCAACACTTTTTGCTAACTCCTGAAGTTCAAACCGTCTATTTTTAATATATAATTCTTCCTGTTTATTGGAATAATAAAAGGCAATTATTAATAACATTAGCCCACTAAACAAAGCGAATGGAAACCAAACCCTAAATGCAAATGATTTCATATTACTTTATTTGAATAATAAATTGACTGGGACAAAAAGTATTTTGATGAATTATCCCAATTGCTCCTGGAGTACGTTTGACATAGTTTATTATTTCCGTCTCATTATTTAGAAACACTGGTGGATTGGCTCTACCCTGAAATACAAGAGATAGCCAATACTTTTTTACCCCTTGTTGACTAGTATTAAATAAAAGTTTTGACAAGGTTGCCGAATGCTTTGATTCCGATGAATGCAATACAACTTTTACAGAACTTCCCGTTTTCCATAAGGTATATTTTCCTTTAAAATATTCTTTAACCTGTGCTTGTGTAAGCTGTGTGACACCCGCGTTATTCGCTACAATCTTATATTCCAATAACGATTGACAATAAGTGGATAAAGAAAAACCCACGACTAAAAAAAACAACACTACTTTAGAAGCCATAAGCAAATTGGACTTTAAATTCTAAATTACTGGATGGTGCATGGACACTATTCAAGAGGCTACCTGAATACCCTATTTGGGTTTTGACATTTATTTTTTCAGAAAACTCATATCTATATCCTAACCACAAGCGCATAATATCATAATGATAGGTAAACAAATCATTCTCTGCTATTGACATCAAATCAAAAATTGCATAAGGTATGTGTTTGTCTTTAATTCGGTATCCATAATAAGTGTAATTTGAAAAGTTATTTGCATAGCCAAGTGTATCTGTATGCGTTCGATTAAAAACAAATTCATTTAAAAACTCATGCTTGTTTCCAAAAAAAGCAACAGATTGACTAAAAAGGTTGTAATGTAAATTTCCCTTATAGGTTTCACCATGATTATGGGAAGGAGCAACATTATGACCCGTATGAGCCCCCGTCACAGAAGCATCCGTGAGAAAATCATAAAAATATGATAGTCCTATTCGCCAGTTATCTTTAGGTTTTATATGCAGGGCAAGGGTTATCGCGGGACTTAAATTATCATCAAACCCATCTGTTGCACTTATTCCATTTCCAATTACGGCATCGTACCCAAAATTCCACTTACCTAAATTTTGACCTTGAAATTGAACACCTAAATTATGCAAAGGCATCAAATAACTGAATGAGATAGGTCTATCAATACTAGGGAAGAATAACCTACCATGATGGTAAACATCATTCCAATAATTTAATGGTGTATGAATTTTCCCTGTGATAATTGAATGATTTTTATAATAATCGAATTTTAAACGAGCACGTTCTATACTTGCAGAAAAAGTTGTAGGGGTGCCTTTTGTGTATCTAACTACAAATTCGCCTAAAAAACTAATTCGATCATTAAAATATGTATTTACAAATAAATCATGCTCACCAAGTTCAAAATAAGAAGAAGAAGGATCGTTATTTTTATTAAAATCATGTAAGTAATTATAATTCATATGGCCATAACCATTAACTACACTGCGTATTTCTTGAGCATGCGTTCCAAAAATTAGAGAGCATATTATAAAGAAAAATATCTGCTTCATTTTATTGTCCTTTTTTATTTAAAATTGGATTTAATACATTGTATAAGGTATTTTCATCCCATGGTTTGTGTAAAAAGCAAGTTAATAAACCATCTTGTTCTAATTCAGCAACTTGGATAGAATTGGCTTGTCCGGACAACATAATACATTCTAATTTTGGATTGATATCTTTTATCTCTCGAATTAACTGTACTCCATTCTTCTGTGGCATTTGATAGTCCACTAAAACGAAAACAATCTCAATATGCTCATTTACAAGCTCATGAATATTTTTTGACACTTCATCAGGATTTGTAAAGTATTCAATTAAGGTATATTTTGAATCAATTATTTTCTCTAGTTGAAAACTCAACATCTGCAAAATATGCGGATCGTCGTCTACACAAATTACGGCATATTTTATTTGTTCCATTCAATTTATTTGTTAAATATGATACTAAATTTAGTTACTTCATTTGATGAATCCAAAAGTATTTCTGCATTGTGCTCTTCTACAACATTCTTCACTATGCTAAGCCCAAGTCCTGAACCATTTTTTTGGCTCTTCGTCGTATAGAATTTGTCAAAAATTTGTTCTTGAATTTCAGATGGAATTTGAGGCCCATTATTTATTACGTGAATAATAATTTGATTGGATTTATCTTCGGAAAGAATGCTTAACCTACCTCTATTGGGTTCGTCTTCCATTGATTCTATGGCATTTTTAATAAGATTCGACCACAACTGGAAAAGCTTAATGTCAATACCAAAAATTTCAAGATACTGATCTACTTCAAACGTTAATTCCACTTTATTTTTCAATTGAAAGTTGAAAATATTTAAAACAGTAGAAATATTTTGGTGAAGATTTACTTTTTTCTTCGTTGCCATTTTTTGATCTTTTATAAAGGCACGCATATCTTGTACAACTGAGGTTGCTTTGTCTGTGGACGCTAAAATGGTATCAACAAAAGTTCTTGTCATTTGTATATGATAAATTAGATCCAAAAACTCTAATGAATTGGATGAAGAAATAATTGAATCAATTACTGAACTTTCATCTGAAGAGATTCTTGCTTTAATTAAGCCAGATGATAAGTCGTTTTTCAATTCTGCTTGTATAAATGGATAATTTTCATCCAAAAACTGATCCATTACTTTCTTTTCTCTTCTCTGCTGCAATCCGCCAATAAATAGTTCAATCTCTGTTTCAACCGCTCTATTGCATGCAAACT
>CAZTFG010000152.1:0-5050 GCA_964612725.1 uncultured Lishizhenia sp.
CATCTGGTAAATAAGTTAATCCTGCATAATTTCCACCTAATTCAAAAGTTCCAGGTGGAATAGTAACACCCACTGTATCTTGTGTTGTTACCCCTCCTATCAACTCTGTATTAAGCCCCAAACAAACAGAATCTTCTAAAGGCCCTGTTCCAGCAAAACTTGGCAATAAAGAAACGCGAACTTTACATCTAACACGTTCACTCAAAGGAAATTGATCCGTTATTTTAACATCCACCAAATATCCTGAACGAGCTGGAGGGGTGAACCAAATTGAATCATTTTGGGGATACGTTCCTCCGTCAGTGATTTCCCAGTCAAAGTCCACATTGGTATTCACATTTTGAGAATATCCATATCCTGTTGTTTCGATTGAATTTGGAAAAAGTGGTTTTGCAATAAATAAAATACTATCACCAAAACATACATCAACATATCCTGTATCCAATGGGTTCAGTGCGTTTGGCCCAGTTCCGTTGATGTAGGCTTCAATATGTCCTTCAAAAGGTTGATACTGATTACCACATTGCACATTGGCAAGCCATCCCGTTCCTTCAGTTACACCATTAGATATAAAAACTACAGTTAAACAACCCGAAGGATTATTCCAAGAAGCTTGGTATGCAAAACCCGTTGGATCGGTCACTGAATTATGAATTCCTAGTAAAGGAGAACTTGTGGATGGACCATCATAAACATAAATAAAATCTGAACCATCAACATTAAACTCAAACCCGGCATTGATTGCAAAAGTTAAAGTTACTTTAGTTCCAAGAGTTAAATCAGGACAAAATACAGTAGTGTCATTAAAATTGGGAGGATAATTTCCGGTACCTCCTGGATCTTGAAAGTTTGTTCCTGTTATACCAAAAGTGTTACAGTCAATTGGATTACTTTGTAAAAATCCAACGTCGCCCATAATAACTGTTTGACTAAAATAACTAGTAACTAAAAACGCAAAAACGAATGTAAAAATATGTTTCATCTTAATTTTTATTCTTGTTCAATAATTCATTCTTCAACACAAACAAAGACTTCACAACCATCAACTGATTGGATTCTTTCATTTCAAAATACTGATTTTCATTGGTGATTTTCAACCCTAATTCGGTGAATTTGGTTAGCAATTTCGGATTGTTAGCCGTTGGGAAATCCATTTGCTTTTCCTTTGGTACAGCTATAAAATAAATAGCATGTTCTATTCCATATTCCAAGGCATTTAATGTTTGAGCATCAAACGCTTGAATCTCTGATTTTGAATAACTTTTAAGTAACTCAGAATTATATTTTTGGGAAAAGGATATGGACGAAAAAACCGTCAGGAAGGCAACAAAAAAGAAAGCTTTTTTCATAGAATTTTTATTAATCTTGATTTATGGACTACTAAGATAGTTGAAAAGTTGCATTAATTGTTTAAAGTTTTCAAATCTTTGCTATAATAATTAAAGTTAGTTTTGCAATCGTATTAAAAGAAAAAGCTATGCAAAACGAAGAATTGGTAAGAACTGCAACTCAGATTAGAAGGGATATATTACGAATGGTTTCCGCTGTTAACTCAGGTCATCCTGGCGGATCATTGGGTTGTGCTGATTTTCTAACATACCTTTATTTTGAAGAGATGAATTTCAACGCCGACCATTTTGACATGAATGGCGAAAATGAAGATTTATTTTTCCTCTCAAACGGTCACATTTCTCCAGTGTGGTATAGTGTTTTAGCTCGAAGCGGCTATTTTCCAATAAGTGAATTATCGACGTTTAGAAAACTTTCTACCCGACTTCAAGGCCATCCTTCTACTGATAAAAAAGTTCCTGGCGTTCGAATGGCTTCTGGATCCTTAGGTCAAGGATTGTCTGTTGCGATTGGTGCAGCATTAACAAAAAAACTGAATAACGATAGCAGCACTGTATTTTGTTTGCATGGTGATGGTGAACTGCAGGAAGGTCAGATTTGGGAAGCAGCCATGTATGCAGCGGCTAATAAAGTAGATAATGTAATTGCGACTATCGATTTTAATGGTAGACAAATTGATGGAGATGTTGAACAAGTATTATCACTGGGTGATTTGAAAGGAAAATGGCAAGCTTTTGGATGGGATGTATTGGAAATGAATGGGCATGATTTTGATTCTATACGAAATACCATGCAACATGCAAAAGCACTAACTGGAAAAGGTAAACCAATTGTAATAATCATGAAAACTGAAATGGGACAAGGAGTTGATTATATGATGGGGTCGCACAAATGGCATGGAGTAGCACCAAACCCTGAACAACTTGAAAATGCGCTGAATCAACTTCCAGAAACCCTCGGAGATTACTAACTAAATGAAATTTATTCCTTTTATATTTTTCTTTCTTTTGTATTGCCCTAATCTAACGGGCCAAAGTCTTACGCGAATTTTATTTATCCTTGATGCGTCTAACAGTATGAATGCAGATTGGGGATCAAAAACGAGAATTGATTTAGCAAAAGAACATTTAAATAAATCGGTTGAAAATTTAAGAGGAATTCCAAATCTCGAAATTGCATTGCGTGTATACGGTCATCAATCGCCCATAACAGCGACATTTCAAGATTGTAACGACACCAAGTTAGAAGTTAATTTCGGTAAAAATAACATTGATCAAATAAAGAGACGCGTTACAAGTATTGAAGCTAAAGGAACAACCCCAATTGCACGGTCACTTGAAGCCGCTGCCGGTGATTTTCCTGATACGCTTGCGCGAAATTTTATTATTTTAATTACCGATGGATTAGAAGCTTGCGATAATGATCCTTGCGTAATTGCGAAAAAATTAAAGGACAAAGGAGTGAAAGTAACACCATTTGTTATTGGACTTGGAATGGATTTATCCTACCTAGAAAAATTTAAGTGCATTGGTTCCTATTTTGACGCTGAAACAAGCGAAGCGTTTAGTTCCACATTGAAAACAGTAATAAATAAAACCCTGTTGAATACAACAGTTCAAATCAACTTAAATGATATTTCAAAGAAACCTACTGAAACCGACGTAACGGTATTTTTATATGAATCAGGTACTAAAAATTTAAAATATTCTTTTGTACACACCTTAAATCGATACGGTAATCCAGACACTTTAGTAATTAGCCCTGACTGGAAATATGATCTCGTTGTTAATACGATTCCTTCGGTAGAACTAAAAGATGTTTCAATACAAAAACACGTTCACAATACAATAATCGTTGACTGTCCTCAAGGATTCATAAAAACGAGTTGCAGCAATTGTATTGATAAAACCAAGCAAATTCCAATTCGTGTAATTGCCAATGATTCCAAATCAACGTTAAATGTTCAATACTTAAATTCAACCGTAAAATACCTTGTTGGCACTTATGACATTGAGGTTCTTACGTTGCCACGATCAACTTTTAAAGTGAAATTAAATCAAAGCAAAACAGAAACCATAGACATTATTGCACCCGGAACACTTGATTATCAATTTACAGCAGATTATATAGCGCAAGTATTTCTAATTAAGCTAGATAATACGTTAGAATGGATTTGCAACATAGAAGACAAATCTAGAAAAGGGCAATGGAATCTTCAACCCGGTAACTACAAATTGGTTTATCGCTTGAAAAATCAAAAATCAACCAATTATACGGGTGAAAAAATAATTAAAATCGACTCAAACAGAATAACAACCTTTAAATTATAAGACGATGATTGAATTTGAAATATTTGGAAACAAAGACACTAGATCCGGATTTGGAGAAGGTTTGGCTGAATTAGGTAAAACTCACCCGGATGTGGTGGCTCTTTGTGCTGATTTAACCGGATCATTAAAAATGGATGCTTTTCAGAAAGAAAACCCCGATCGTTTTTTCCAAGTAGGTATTGCAGAAGCAAATATGATTGGTTTGGCAGCTGGTATGACTATTGGTGGGAAAATTCCATTTACCGGAACCTTTGCAAACTTCTCAACAGGGAGGGTGTATGATCAAATTCGTCAATCCGTTGCCTATTCTCAAAAGAATGTGAAAATATGTGCTTCGCATGCTGGATTAACCTTGGGTGAGGATGGAGCTACCCATCAAATTTTAGAGGATATCGGAATGATGCGTATGTTACCAAACATGACCGTGATTGTTCCTGCTGATTTTAACCAAACAAAACAAGCGACTATTGCCATAGCAGATCATCAAGGACCTGTATATTTAAGATTTGGCAGACCTGTAATGCCTATTTTCGTGAGACCTGATGCTACATTCATCATCGGTAAAGCAGATGTTCTTACAGAAGGAACAGATGTTACCATCATTGCCTGTGGACATTTAGTTTGGAAATCGATCGAAGCACTAAAAACGCTTACAGAAAAAGGAATTTCAGTGGAGCTAATTAACATGCATACCATAAAACCATTGGATGAAGAAGCAATTTTGAAATCAGTTTCCAAAACAAAATGTGTTGTAACTGCTGAAGAACACATGATGAATGGTGGTTTAGGTGAGGCTGTTGCACAGGTACTAGCTAGAAAATTGCCTGCTCCTCAAGAATTTGTTGCTGTAAATGATTCATTTGGAGAAAGTGGAACACCGATGGAATTAATGACTAAATATGGTATAGATACAGCGAATATTATTGAGGCAGTGGAAAAAGTAATCGCTCGAAAAGGATAAAAATGAATTCGAAGGAAATTTTTCTTTCACACCAAGGGCAAACAAGTCCTTTTCCTTTTTTAATTGAAGTGGAGCGTGCTGACGGTGTTTTTATTTACGATAAACAAGGTAAAAAATACACGGATTTAATTGCTGGAGTTGCTGTTAATAACATTGGTCATTGTCATCCTAAAGTTATTGAAGCGATTAAAAATCAGGTAGACAAGCACCTCCATGTAATGGTTTATGGTGAATTTGTTCAAGACGCACAAGTAAATTTCGCGCAAAAACTAACAGCCGTTCTTCCTGAATCGTTAAATAGTGTTTATGCTGTAAATTCAGGGACAGAAGCAAACGAAGCGGCAATTAAATTAGCTAAAAGAGTAACCGGTCGCATGGAAATTGTTTCGTTTCGAGGCTCTTATCATGG
>CAZTFG010000153.1:0-1614 GCA_964612725.1 uncultured Lishizhenia sp.
AAGACAGTCCAAATGAAGTTAATTGATTATCAATAATAAAGAAAAAATAAATTAAAGGTGTGAAAAATAGAATACCACTTACCAGTAATTTCGTACGTGTAAAACCTAATACCATGGGAATTGTTTTGGCATGAATTAATTTGTCACCATCCACATCTTCCATATCTTTTACGACTTCACGAGCGAAATTTTGGATGAAAGCCATCAATGCTATTACGTATATGAAATTATAATTTAACAAATGCGACCAGGTGTTTTCTTGAAAAGGGGAAAAGGGTTGTCCAAAATTGTTTAGAACTTCGAAATAAATAATTACCAAAATTGGTATCATACCCGTTAACAGGGCGACAACAAGATTTCCTATTAAAACCTTGCGCTTAAAATAAAGACTATAAAACCAAAGTAGATTGATAGAAATGAGATGAATAAAAGCAATAGATGCTGATTTGAAATAAATAGAAAGTCCAATTCCCATAAAAAATGCAATGCCATTTAATAACCAATGAAATAAAATAGCTTGTCTTTTATTGATAAGCCTTCCAACGATTAATTTTTCAGGTTTGTTAACTCGATCAGCTTTAACATCAAAATAGTCATTAATTACATTTCCACCAGCAGCTATCAAGAGCGTTGAAATTACCAGTAACCCAAATGCAATTGGAGCATCGTTTACCTTTTGAAAAGAATTGGTTGCAAGTATGAAATACCTACATCCGTACATGGTAATTCCGATGATAATTAGATTTAATGGTCGAACCAGTTTGAGTGTTGAAATCATGGTAGAATTTTATAAACGGTTCTTCTATTTTTTTGATGCGCAGCTTCTTTTTCCTTTTCCGTGGTCATTTTACTGATTTCAGCATCAGAAACTAATAGTTCTGTCTCACCATACCCTTTGAATGAAAGTCTATCCGATTTTATTCCTTGCTGAATTAAATAGTCATAAACCACTTTGGCTCTTCGGGTTGAAAGTTCCAAGTTTTTAGCATCATCATCACGTGTATCTGTATGTCCACCTATTTCGATTTTCACTTTAGGATACTTTTGCAAGTATTCGATCAAAATAGCTAATTCTACAAAGGATTCCTTTTTCAAATCTGCTTTATTTCGGTCAAAAAATAAATTGGCTAAGACGATTTCTGATCCGGAATTATTTGCTGGTACCAGTGGAATGTCCATGTGTTTAATTTCCTGATCTTCTGGAATAGTCATATTAAAATTAGCAGAAAAATAAGCATATCCTTCTTGGGTTACTTTCAATGCATATTCCTTATTTATAGGTAATGAAACCATAAATTCACCGGTTTCAATATCTGCATAGGAGGTTATCACTACTTTTTGTGTTTGCAAATCAATTAGTTCGAATTTACCACCAAGCGGTTTTTTCGTATTGGCATCATATACTTTTCCTTCAAAATAAAGGGTTTTTGTAGGACGAATGTCTTCAGGTAATTCAAAATAATAAATATCCAAATCACCATATCCACCCTTGCGGTTTGATGCAAAAAATGCGATATCACCCTCTGGCGAAACCATGAGTGAATTTTCATTGAATGAGGTATTAATAGGATAACCAAGATTTCTTGGCTCAGTCCAATTTCCATTTTCATCCAT
>CAZTFG010000153.1:1714-4850 GCA_964612725.1 uncultured Lishizhenia sp.
CCATCCGCGGATAATGAGGGTTGTGTTTCCCATAATGAAGTGTTTATATATCCTGGGATATTCACTGGATTCAGCCACCTAGAACCTACTTTTTTTGTGTAAAATAAATCACAACTTCCCTTTCCATTTCGTCCCTCTCCATAGTTTACGCCTGACATATCAGAACAAGCAACAAAAATGAGCGATCTTCCATCAGGACCAATGGTTGGAGCTCCTTCATTGTATAAGGTGTTGATATTCTTAGGTAAGGCAATGGATTTTTCCCATATTTTTTGATCTTTATTAAAATTGGAAACAAAAAAATCTTCTTGAAAACCATGAGGTTTTGACCTTGGTTCGACCAATCTTCGTGTAAATAAAATCGTTTGGCCGTCCACTGTTATCGTAGGAAAATACTCTGGGTCTTTTGTGTTGATTCCAGGACCAATATTTACCGGTTTAAATTCTCTTGGATTAGCCATAGCATCCAACGCAAATTCAGAACAAGCAATTAATCGATTGGCTTCTTTTACATATTCCGGATTTGCTGCTCTATTTCGAATCAATCGATTCAGGTATGTAATGGTTTTTTCGTATTTCCCCATTTGAAAAAGGATATTAGATGCATAATAGTAGGTTGCATCCGTTTGACTATGGTTCGGATTAATACGAATAGCGGCTTCATAATGGTCAAGTGCACTAGGGAAATGTCCAGATAACTCCTCAAATTCAGCAGAAAGCAAGTGTGCTTCCCAAAATTTAGGATCCTTTTTTAAAGCCTTACCTAATAATTCTATTCCGCTAGCATAATCAGGCATTCCCGTTTCTGGAGAAAGCGCTTTTCCTGGTGCAGACATTGCTTTTTTGAAAAGTTTAATCGCTCCTTTGTTTTTCGTAGAGTAGTTCATTTGAGCGTGGCTAAATCCACAAACTACGAGAATGAACAATAGAATAATTCTTTTCATTATTAAGGAATATTGAGGTATTTGTGTGTTTGTATGGATAGCCGCCATGTTGGGTTTTCTTTAATGAAATCAATAATTAAAGGTACTAATTCTTCTTGCTTACTCCATTCTGGCTGTAAATACAACATACAAGATGGGTTTACTTGTTTGGCATGATCTTCAGCCCATTTTAAATCGGATTTATGATAAATCACCACTTTTAGCTCATTGGCTATTTGATATGCATCAGCACATGGGTTTTTAAATTTCTTTGGCGAGAAACAATACCAATCAACTGAACCAATTAAATCGTAAACTCCTGAAGTTTCTATTGCACAGTATATATTTTTTTCTTTCAACTGACCGATGAGGTGGGTTAACGGATACATAGCAGGCTCTCCACCCGTTATGACAACGAAATTGGCACCACTGGTTACAACCTCTTGAACTAATTTGGAAATTGGTACAAGTTGTGAAGTAGAAACTTCCCAGCTTTCTTTTACATCGCACCAAACGCAACCAACTGAGCATCCGGCCAAACGAATAAAAAAAGCAGGTTTTCCTACATGGAATCCTTCTCCTTGCAGGGTGTAGAAATATTCCATCACTGGAATTTCTGTTTCGATAGAATAATTAATCGTTTTCACTAATCAAATGTACTAGTTGTATGGTTAGATACCACAATGTGATAACCTAGGCAAATTGAAATTCACTTTCATTTTCAGAAATATAAGTGAGCGTTTCTAAAATTTCGTTTAAATCCATGGAAGTCACCAGTTTACTTTTATATTCTTTGAAATGAGCTATTCCCTTGAAATAATTGGTATAATGTCTTTTCATTTCAACAATTCCCAAGGTTGTTCCTTTCCATTGAATACTCATTAGTAAATGTTCCTTTGCGGCTTCCACGCGTTGAATTAAATTAGGTGAATCCAAATGTCGGCCGGTTTCCATGTAATGTTTTATCTCATTAAAAATCCAAGGATAACCAATACTGGCGCGTCCAATCATAATTCCATCCACTCCGTATTTGTTTTTGTATTCTACTGCTTTCTCAGGTGAATCTATATCTCCATTACCGAAAACAGGAATTTTCATTCGTTGATTATTTTTCACCTCACCGATGAGGGTCCAGTCAGCTTCGCCCTTGTACATTTGTTTTCGTGTACGTCCATGAATTGAAATTGCTTCAATGCCGATATCTTGAAGTCGTTCTGCAGTTTCTACTACAAATTTGGTTGAATCGTCCCAACCCAATCTTGTTTTTACCGTGACAGGTAAATTGGTGCATTTGATAATCTCGGCAGTCATTTTTACCATTTTAGGGATATCTTGCAGAATACCTGCTCCAGCACCTTTGCACGCTACTTTTTTTACAGGACAGCCATAATTGATGTCTAAAATATCTGGATTAGTTCTGTCTATTATACGAGCCGCTTCCTTCATACTTTCAATGTCTGCCCCAAAAATTTGAATCCCAACAGGTCTTTCATATTCGTAAATGTCCAATTTTTGAACACTTTTGGCAGCATCTCGAATAAGCCCCTCGGATGAGATGAACTCCGTGTACATTAAATCAGCACCATGTTTTTTGCATAAAGCCCTAAATGGAGGATCACTGACATCTTCCATTGGAGCCAATAATAAGGGGAATTCTCCTAATTCAATATTTCTGATTTTTACCACGATAGCAAAGATATTCATTTTTAAAGCAATCAGTAATAAAAAGGGTTGAATGTTCAAAAGAGAGATACAAAAAATGAAAATAATTTGACGAAAAGAATTATTTGAGATAAACAATTTGGTTACCTTTACTTTGAAAATAAATTGATTGATTATGCTTGCACCTTTTAACCTTCAAAAGTGGATTGATGATAATAGAGACATTTTGAAACCACCGGTTGGAAACAAAAATCTATATAAAGAAGCAGGCGATTTTATAGTAATGGTAGTAGGTGGCCCCAATGCTAGAAAGGATTATCACTACAATGAAAGTGAAGAATTGTTTTATCAAATA
The DNA here is from genome assembly GCA_964612725.1 of uncultured Lishizhenia sp. Taxonomy (GTDB): domain Bacteria; phylum Bacteroidota; class Bacteroidia; order Flavobacteriales_D; family Crocinitomicaceae; genus UBA952. The sequence goes on from CAZTFG010000153.1 coordinate 4,655, forward strand.
GAAGGGGATATTACTGTTCGCATTCAAGATAATGGACAAGCACGCGATATTCAAATCAAAGAGGGTGAAATGTTTTTATTACCAGGAAATACTCCTCATTCACCAATGCGAGGACCAAATACGGTGGGATTAGTTATTGAAAAAGTGAAAAAGGAACTTGATTTGTTTGATGGTTTATTGTGGTTTGTGAGAAAAG
>CAZTFG010000154.1:0-4834 GCA_964612725.1 uncultured Lishizhenia sp.
TTAATTTCATGGGGAATATGGATAACTCAAAAGAGATCTTAGTAATTCTAAGTGGCATATTTATTTTTTCTTTAGTATCATTTAGTACCCTATTTGTTTTTTTATTTTATCGAAAAAAAACAATCTTTTTACAATCTAAGTTTGAATTAAAAATTAAAAATAAAGAGGTGGAGCAAATGAATGCTGTAATTCAAGCTCAAGAAGCAGAACGTAGCAAAATAGCGCGTAATTTGCATGATGAAGTTGGTTCAATTTTATCCATGGCACAACGCAATCTAACAACAATAATAAGCGATTTACCAAAAAAATCGCCTGATTTGGGAGATATTCAATTCATTGCTGAGGTGTTAGATCAATCTATTTCCAAACTAAGAACAATTTCACAAGAAATTATGCCACACTTTTTAGTAAAATTTGGACTATTGAAAACATTGAAACGTTTGGTAGAGCAAACCGAAAAGAATTTAAAAGGCCCCTGTCATTTCACCACGAATTTAACGCAGGACATAAAAATGGATGAACATAAGGAAATTCAATTTTACACGATTATTTTGGAATTATTAACCAATATCGTTAAACATAGTCATCCTGAAAATATTGATTTGAATTTACAATTTAAAGAACCTAATTTACAAGCACGAATTACGCACAACGGGGTTGGAATAAATCAACAAGACTTTGAGTATTTGCAAAGTCATGGTGAAGGAATGGGATTGCAGTCAATTTCACAACGACTTCAAATCATTTCAGGTGAGGTGTTATATCAAAAACAGAAAAAAGGTGGTTCAATAGAAATATCAATACCCATTCTTTAATTTATTTCAATAAATGAAAAATTCTTCTTATCGAAATGCTGGAGGTGTCGTTCGAGTAGCCGTGGTTGAAGATCACACTATTGTAAGACAAGCTCTTGTTTTAATGTTAAAAAAGGAACCAAAAGTTGTGGTAACACTTCAGGCAGAAAACGGCAAGTCATTTCTTGAACAACTACCCAATCATGACATCGATGTTGTATTATTGGATTTAGAAATGCCGGTATTAAATGGACTTGAAACCTTGAGAATACTGCGCGCCAACTATCCATCCATTCATGTGATTATATTAAGTATGCATTCAGATGAATGGATGGTGAACGAAATGATTCAAGAAGGAGCCAAGAGTTTTTTATTAAAAAATTGCTCACTTGATGAAATGTTAGACGCCCTCTTTGATGTTAAGTTCAAAGGCAGTCACACCAGTGAAATCGTAGAAAAATCGTTTTTCAATCAACAAAATCACCCAAATAAAACCAACTCTCCTTCTTCAAGATTTGATTTTTCAACCCGTGACTTACTCATTCTAAAGCTTATATGCGACGGAAAAACCAGTGATGAAATAGCCGAAAGGATGTTTCTATCAAAAAAGACAATTGACGCTAATCGATCTGAATTATTAAAAAAATTAGAAGCTAAGAATACAGCTGAATTAATTCGAAAAAGTGTTTATTTAGGTTTATATGCTGCCCGTTCAGATGATGAAATAAAAGCAGAAGATCTTGTGGAAAAAGCAAAAAGAAACAATTCTTAACCTACGCAGACAATTAAAATAAACTAATCTTAAATAGTATTTATACTATTTTTTATGGTACTTATACTATTTTTTACTTTTTGAATCCCTTGTAAATACTCAATTCCTTGTCTTTTTGCAAAAACAAGCCAAATTCCCCTTTACTGATTTGCATTAGTTTTACATCTGTAGAAATAACGTATGCCACAGTTTCGATTAAACAAGCATCGCAGACATTCAAATGAGAATTATGAGGTGCACATGGAATCATGTCAATATTACAATTCAATGAAATCATTTATTGACTTAGGGAATTTTGTCTTTTGTTCAACCGCTATTCGACTTGCTCAAACGATTGGTTACGATCAAGTTGAAGGCTGTATAGAATGTTGTAAAGAATGCAATACTGACTAGATGGAGCTTTATCAACGAAGTGATTTACGCTATGTCTACTCTTGGAATGCTAACTTGAATAAAAGAAATTCACTTGACTGCAAATTGGAGAAATTTGATAGGAATGATGGCTATGAAATGTTGCGATTTATCAATTACTATTGTAGAATACATGGTTTTAAGGATAAATCAATGGCATCCATCATTGAACTAATTATTCAAGAAGCTATGCCAAAAGAGTTGACGACTAAAAATGAAATAATGAAATGGCTTGATTATAAACTACTGTTTTTTCTTTCAAAATAATAACTATTCATACCAACTACTAATTCGATTTGCTTCTTTAATTTATTTACTGAGGCTGCATACAAACCAACTCTTGGGAAACCGGAGTTGGTTTGGTTTTTTAAAGACATTGGAAAAAAATGTTTTAAAAGTAAGAGAAATGAAGTAAATTCTATCGATTAAAATAATGATATTCAGGGCCTATCTTCCGCTCTTTCGAATAAATCAAAAAGAAAAAAAATATAATTTTCTCATTCAAGTATCCTAAAAATGAGAACATAATCCAATTGTTTTTGTTTTTTATAAAAAAAATTATGAAAACATTATTCTTATTAATTGCATTAATTATTTTAAATTCCTCAGTTTATACCCAAACTACAGTTTCTGGGGGGATATATCAAAATACAACTTGGACCGTTGCCAACAGCCCATATATTGTAACCGGTTCGATCGTAGTTTTCCCTGGTAAAACCTTGACAATTGAACCAGGATGTGAAGTTCGATTTACGGCAGATTATTCTTTTAACACAGGAAATTTCCTCTATTTAGAAATCAGAGGATCTTTAATCGCAATGGGCAGTGATTCCAATAAAATTAAATTCACGAGCAGTGACACCACGGATGGATTCTATAACTGGCAAGGTATCAGTATCAAAGGAAGCCAAGGAGGAAATTGCCAGATGGATCGTATTGAATTACACAACTCATGGTATGGTATTTACAATGATATTTCTGAACCGGGAATTACATACAATTTTAATAGCAGCCGTTTTAAAAATAACAATTATGCCATTCAACTGAATGCTGACTTGAACTTTGCGAATACAATTTTCGAAAAAAACGGTGTTGGTAAAGCAGCTCAGATATCCTACGGTACAGTAACTGCCTCAAATTGTCAATTCATTCAAAATTTCTGTTCAATGACATGGTCAAATGGAATTAATTTAACCAATTGTATTTTTAACGGTAATACAAACAATATAATTGGTTGCCCAGGAACGATTGAGAATTGTAGTTTTACAAACAACGAATTTGCTTTTACAGAATCTTCCGGATTACAAATTTCAAATTGCTTATTTGAAAACAATAGCGTTGCCATAGATGAAAGCGGGGCTTCTCAAATTTCCAATTCTATTTTCAATAACAACGGAATTGCCATAAAACTAGGAGATGGTTCAATATTGACAAACAATGTAATTAATTCAAATGGAACGGGGGTTCAAGTTCGCGGGCAAAACCCAAATTCTGCCCAAATTATAAATAACGAGTTGTGCAACAATACAAATTATAACTTGGAAAACTTAACAGATAAAAACTTTCAGGTAAATACCAATTGTTTTTGTTCAAGTGACTCCACGACAATTGAAAATGGAATTTATGACGGCTACGATGACATTACCAGAGGATTGGTAAATTATGCCATTTATGATGATTCATGTAGCGCAGTAATTGATTACATAATTAAGGTCGAGTTGAACGAAGAGAATAGTATTTCTGAAAATGAACCATTATGGAAGATCTGGCAGGAAAATACTAATTTGGTTATTAATACCGGATATGAAATGGTGATTGGCATCTATGATTTAGCCGGTAATGTATCCTCTATACATAATTTAATTTCGGGAATAAATATTATTCCTATAAAGTTAAGCAGCGGAATATATATTCTTTCAGATGAAAAAGGTAATCGTTACCGTATTTACGTGGGTATACAAAATTAGAATATTATTAAAAGTTAAATTCTTACAAAAGTTAATCGTTCGTTTCAACTGCTTTCTTTGATTTACGATATAAATAGCTTTCATAAATAAATCGTTTGGCGAACCGAACTTGCTTATCAGAATTGATTAGTTTTTTGTAGACATTGGCATTAACACCAAAATACTCGTATGTTGAACCATCAGTAAAAGTAATTTCTAAAAGTAAGCCTTTGTGTTTGAAGTCGGCTATGCCGCATTCCATGATTATCTTTTGATATTCCGGCAAGTTAGATTCCTTCGTTTCAGGTGCAATACTCACGAGAAAATGATAGCCATCTGTTACTTGTCTTCCCATTATGTTAGCTTCCACTTTCAACGGATCATCATCTTGAAATTTATCAGGGTGCCATTGTTTAACCAGTTTTCTGTATGTTAATTTCAAAGATGCAAGATCAATTTCATTTTCAATTTGAAATAACTTTTTGTATTCGTTAATGCGTTTCATTTAATATCTATTTTCAGAAATTGGTAACTAAAGAGGAATTGTTCAAGTTTGATTTCATCAAAAATAACTTCCCTTGATCTCTTATTTAAAAGCAAAAACCCTAAGAAACTTGATACTTCCTAGGGTTTTCTATTCCTCCAGCCATAGAGGCGTATTTTTATATTTTTTAAACTAATATACTTCTTATTAAAGAAACACATAATATAATGTATTTCTTAACGAAAACAAAAGTAACTATAATAATCTACAATTAGTGTTTTTCTGTTGATTTTATCTAATTAAAAGATAACTGGTTTGAAATTATGTCATTTATTGTTTTACTGACTGGATTTCATTCCTATAAAAAAACCCTTGTAAAGTATTGATTTACAAGGGTCCACACTTTTACCATTTGCGGTCTGGACGG
>CAZTFG010000155.1:0-542 GCA_964612725.1 uncultured Lishizhenia sp.
CCCACATACCCTTCGTAAATCCATCTCCAAGATTTTTTTTCTCCCCCATAATTCGAATTCATGTAGCTTCCGAATCCTGGACTAAACTGAAATCGAATTCGATTAGTTGGTTTGTAGCTTATTTCAACAAGTGCTAAATTTATAGTGGGTTCACCAAGGACGTTGTTTGATACATAAAGCGGAATTTGTTTCCTTTCTAAATCGTTGAGCTGCATTCCAAAATAATAATCGATTCCACCATGAATTCGAAGGGATGAATCTAGTTTATGAGATTGGCAATTACCAGATTTCAGGAGAAAAAGAAAAAAAGCAAGAAAGAAAAAACGCATGAATTAATTGAGGAAAATACGTTTAACAACAGGATTTATGGATGTATTCATTAATATAAACAATCCTCCTTTAGCAGTAAGATAAAGTTCAAGTTTGGTGTCAGAAGAATTTAATGTTTTGAATGGGATTTTTTCTCCTGAAACCGAGTATATTTCAATCATATCAGTTGGGAATTTATCTTGAATGAAATTAATTTCAATCAGATTTTCTCC
>CAZTFG010000155.1:564-1610 GCA_964612725.1 uncultured Lishizhenia sp.
GTAGTACTGTATCCGAACCGCACGCTCCAGTACCAACTAACTCAACCGGAAAAACACTATTGTAACCAAAAGTATGCGTAGGGCTTTGCTCATTGGAATAAAAATCATCTCCAAAACTCCAACTATACGTGTTTACGTAGTCTCCAATTCCTTGAAATTGGATTTCTATTGTATTAGATCCTGTTACATATGTGAAATCAACTTGAGCTAAGGAATCATGATGCTTTAATCGCCAGGTTGAAACACTGTCCAAAACAGTTAAAGCAGCAATATTTTGCAATGTTGTGGCAGTTAGTTGATCTAATCCAGCCAAATAGCTTGCTCCCACAGGACTTTTTTTAAGAATTGAACTATAAAACACACAAGCATTTAAATAGGTCCCAGCTACACTTGGATGGGAGCCATCAGCAGAAAACAAATTGATGGAAGGATAGTTGTCAATAGTATATTTCCAAGCAGGACCAGCAGCGGCTACGCTGGAATGTGAGGAATCGGCAATGCGTAGATAAGCGTCTCTCAAGCGCTTGTTCATTTTGTTGAATGTATTGATAGAATCCCATTGAGGATCACCATTTTGTCTTCCCCAAGTCATGAAATACTGAACCTGCGTGCAGGCTGTATTGGCATAAACAGAATCTGCTAATTGTACAGCATAGGGTAGGGTAGCCGTGTTTACTTGACCATAAGGAAAACTAGCTTCTTGACTTTGACCTTGTAAAATGACATAATCCCAAGGCTGAGCATGTATTTTTTGATAGGTTAGCGGGTCGTTAACATGATTTTGAAACGTAAATCCACCGTTTGTTTTGGAGTCAACGGTTGTAATATCACCTAAAGATAAAGCTAAGTTTTTAAAGGTATTTGGTAAATCATTCGTATAAATATAGCTATTACCAATAAATAAAACCGAAACACTGTCTTGCGCAATGCTCTGGTAAGACATTATAATTAAGGCTAAACTAAGTAATGTTTTCATATCCTTTTTTATTGTAAATTTAACCTACGATTTTAAATATGCGCTATTTCACTCTTATTTTAATTTCTTT
>CAZTFG010000155.1:1620-4759 GCA_964612725.1 uncultured Lishizhenia sp.
GGTTTTTCTCAATTCCAGTTTAATTTCACGGACAGTTTGCCTGTTATAAAAAATGGGCAAGAGCTTAGTTTGCCATGGGCAGGGGGACTAAATTACGCACAGGTTTCAGATATTGACGTTGATTTTGATGGGGATATGGATTTGCTGGTATTTGACCGTAGTAATGATCAAATTCGTTTGTTTGAAAACGATCAAGTAAATGGCATCCATTTTTATAAGTTTAATCCACAAGGTTATTTGTTATTTCCGTCTGATATCAGGTATCGTGTTCATTGTATTGATTACAATGGAGATGGTAAGAATGATTTGTTTACATATGGGATTGGCGGGGTGAAGGTTTACAAGAACACAGGGAATAGCTCAACTGGTTTAACATGGGAATTGGCTAAAAATCTACTTTATTCTGATAACTGGGGAACTCAATTGAATTTATATGTAAGCTCTGCTGATATCCCAGCAATCATTGACGTAGATAATGATAGCGATATAGATATTTTAACCTATCACATTAGTGGGGAGTATTTGCAATATCACAAAAACCTAAGTCAAGAATTGTATGGGCACTCTGATTCGTTGGTTTTTCAATTAAAAAATGAATGTTGGGGAGGTTTTAGAGAAGATGTGAATTCGAATTCTGTATTTTTAAATGATCAAACATCTCCTTGCCAATCAGGAAATGTGCCTAATCCTGAATTGAAACCAATAAATCAAGAAAAAGCACATGCTGGTTCGACTGTTCTGGCATTGGATTACGATGGATCAGGAGTCAAAGATTTGATTTTAGGAGATGTGGCTTATCCATCCCTTAATTTATTAATAAATGGTGGGACTTCTGTAAATTCTAATTCATTAATGATTTCAGCTGAACCTAATTTTCCAGCTAATTCAACTCCCGCTTCCATGCAACTATTTCCCGCGGCTTATTGGGTTGATGTAGATTTTGATGGAAAAAAAGATCTATTGGTCGCGCCGAATGCAAAAAATGTATCTGAGAATGAAACAAGTCTATTAAAGTATAAAAATTCATCTACGAATACGAATCCAAATTTTATATACGAAACAAAATCTTTTTTGCAACAAGATATGATTGAGCACGGAACAGGTTCCATTCCGGTACTAGTTGATATTGATAATGACGGCTTGGAGGATTTGTTTGTGGCCAATTTTTTTGCTTACAAGCCGAGTTTATCCAAAGAAAGTAGAATTGCCTATTACAAGAATACGGGTACAATAAATAATCCAATTTTTAATTTCATAGATTCGGATTTTCTTAATTTATCCCAGTCAAATTTAGGATTGAGAATGGTGCCAACCTTTGGAGATCTCGATAATGATGGAAAAAAAGATATGATCATAGGATTGGAAAATGGTTCGGTTAGCTATTATAAAAACACCTCAGCCGGTTCTTTCTTAACTTTTGCTGCACCTGTTCAAAATGTAACTGATAATTTAGGTCAAGTCATTAATGTTGGTCAGTATGCTGCGCCTCAGTTGTTTGATTTAAATTCAGACGGCAAATTAGATTTAATCATTGGAAAGAAAACAGGTGAAATTGTCTATTATGAGAATAACGGAACTGCCTCTGTTCCAATGTTTGAACTTAAGAATCCATTGTTAGGAGGAGTTGATGTTTCAACTTCAATATCTCCGGATGGTTTTAATGTTCCTCATTTTGTTAGGCATTTGGATACAACATATTTATTTGCAGGGTCCCTTTCTGGCGCTATGTATTTTTACAATGAAATTGATAATCATTTACAGGTGGATTCTACATTTAATTTGATTTCGGATAATTTCTTGGGGCAGATGAAAAATATTGGAGGATACAGTGCGTGTGCTATTAGTGATATTGATAACGATAATAAATTGGATTTATTTATTGGGCAAGATTTGGGTGGTTTATTTCATTTGGAGCATGATAGTGCCAGTTCAATTGGATTGGAAGAAGAAGCATTGAACAGCCCTCAAATTCTCATTTATCCCAATCCTTCTGAAGGAATATTCTATATCGAGTTTAGTAACCAGGATGCTAATGTCGAAATTGAAATAGTTACACTTGCTGGTAGCAAACTAGCAGCGTTTAGTACGTCACCGCAAGAGAATTTGATTGATATACGATTCTTACCAAAAGGAATGTATTTTGTACATGTGCCAATTATGGGGAGAACGATTAAAATTAATAAGCAATAAAAAAGCCCTCATAAAATGAAGGCTTACATATTTTGTTAAACAGTAAAAATTACTTTGCAGCAACTGTAAAGTTCTTTTTCTCTCTAATTCTAGCAGATTTACCAGTTCTTTCTCTGAAGTAGAAAATTCTAGCTCTACGAACAGAACCTCTTTTAACAACTGTAATAGCATCAATAAAAGGGGATGTAACTGGGATAATTCTTTCAACCCCAATATTTCCTGACATTTTACGAATAGTAAAAGTCTCTGTTGATCCAGAACCTCTACGTTGAATAACAACTCCTTGAAATTGCTGAACACGTTCTTTGTTTCCTTCTTTAATTTTATAAGATACAATCACAGTATCTCCAGCGCCAAATTTCGGTAAGTTGTTTGCTTCAACTAATTCGTTTTCAATCTCTTTAATTAAATCCATGACCTTTATGATTAAATGACCCTCAACTAAGGGGGTGCAATATTACGAATTTATTGTAAGGAAACAAAATAAAATGGAATATTTTTATTGAAAAAGATAAATTTACAAACTGGCATAATCTTTTCTCTAAATTTAGCTCATTTTAAGTCATTTGCAGATGAAATTTTTTCTTTTTTTAGCGTTTTTATCATTCATTGAGATTTCATTTTCGCAAATCACGAAAGAAAATCAGGAAGAAATTGCATTAGTTGATCCTGATATGCCAGCAGCGTTTCCTGGAGGTGAAGTAGAGCTTTTGAAATTCATTAAAGAAAACCTAAAATATCCGGATTCTTGTATTGCTTTGAAAGCTAAAGGGCGAGTATTATTGAGTTTTGTGGTAGAACTGGACGGAAGCATTACAAATATTGAAGTAGAAAAAAATTTAACAGGATGTGATCAATTTGCAGTTGCTTGTATGGAACTTTTAAGTTCGATGCCTAAGTGGATTCCCGGTGAATCTATGGGGATAAAAGAGCGATTAAAATATAGGTT
>CAZTFG010000156.1:0-4656 GCA_964612725.1 uncultured Lishizhenia sp.
CAAGAAGACCAAGATACCTCTGCTCCCAATTCAACCAATGTCTCAATTAAAACAGCCGTTTGAATAGTCATATGCAAACAACCTGCAATACGAGCACCCGCTAAAGGCTTATCTTTTCCATATTCCTCTCGCAAAGACATCAAACCTGGCATTTCTGCTTCAGCTAATTTAATCTCTTTTCTACCCCAATCAGCCAAACTGATGTCTTTAACTTTGTAGGTAAGTTTTTCTGTTGTATTCATTATTTATAAAGTTTCTTAAAATTGAATACAAAATTACAAAACTCCTGCGAGAGTTGAAAATAATCCAATGAAACTCATAGAAATAATACTATCTTTGCACCCGAATTATTGAAACAAATAAAAAATGGCAACAAACAGAACTTTTACAATGCTTAAACCGGATGCAATTGAAAACGGTTATACAGGCAAAATTATTGACATGATTATCGCGGCAGGATTTACAATCAAAGCGATGAAATATACCCAACTTTCTACAGAACAGGCTCAGAAATTCTATGAGGTACATGCTGAAAGACCATTTTATGGAGAATTAGTTGAATACATGACTTCAGGTCCTATTGTTGCTGCTATTTTAGAAAAAGACAATGCAGTAGCTGATTTCCGTGCTTTAATTGGTGCAACAGATCCTGCTGAAGCAGCTGAAGGAACAATTCGTAAATATTATGCAGAAAGCAAAGGTAGAAATGCAGTTCATGGTTCAGATTCTGACGAAAATGCAGAAATTGAAGGTAAATTCCATTTTGCTTCCAACGAGATATTTTAAGTAACTTTATTTTATACCCCGAAAGACTGCCATGTGCAGTCTTTTTTGTTTATTCGTATTTTTAACCAGTAAATAGTCCATTCAACCACTATCGTACTGCACCTAACAAAACACCTTTTGCAGATGAAAAACTTAGAAGCAATTGAAAAAAGAAGAACCTTCGGAATAATTTCACATCCGGATGCTGGTAAAACCACTTTGACAGAAAAACTACTGCTTTTTGGTGGGGCAATTCAAACGGCTGGTGCAGTTAAAAATAACAAGATTAAAAAAACGGCTACTTCCGATTTCATGGAGATTGAAAAGCAAAGGGGAATTTCAGTTGCTACGTCTGTAATGGCATTCGGATACAACGGTAAGCAAATTAATATTCTTGATACTCCTGGACATAAGGATTTTGCGGAGGATACATTTAGGACCTTGACAGCCGTGGATAGTGTAATCCTTGTGATTGACTGTGCGAACGGGGTGGAAGAACAAACGAAAAAATTAATGGAGGTTTGCCGCATGCGAAAAACACCCGTTATTATTTTCATTAACAAAATGGATAGAGATGGGAAAGATCCTTTCGAATTACTGGATGAATTAGAAAAAACTTTAGATATTAAAGTGAGGCCACTTACCTGGCCAATAGGGATGGGGGATCGTTTCCAAGGAGTTTATAACATCTATCAAAAAGGACTGAATCTTTTCGCTGCCAATAAAACTAAAATTTCTAATGAAATCATATCGATTTCTGACATTTATGACCCTTCATTAAATGAAATTGTTGGAAATCAACCAGCTGCCGAATTGCGCGAAGAGCTAGAAATGATTGAAGCAGTTTATGATATATTCAATCGTGATAATTATTTAGCGGGTGATGTTGCTCCTGTGTTTTTTGGGTCAGCGGTAAATAATTTTGGAGTTAAAGAACTCCTTGATACATTTTGTGAAATCTCTCCGTCTCCTCGAGGTCGTGAAACAGATAAGCGAAAAGTGGAACCAACGGATGATAACTTTAGTGGATTTGTATTTAAAATACATGCGAATTTAGACCCCAAACACCGAGACAGAATAGCATTTTTACGCGTGGTTTCAGGAAAATTTGAACGTAATACATTTTATCAGCATGTGCGGCTAGATAAAAAAATGAAATTCGCCAACCCAACATCCTTTATGGCTCAAGATAAAAGCGTGATTGATGATGCCTATCCGGGGGATGTTATTGGATTATATGACACAGGGAATTTCAAGATTGGTGATACATTAACCGAAGGTGAAATCATGATGTATAAAGGAATCCCAAGTTTTTCACCTGAAATATTCATGGAATTGGAAAACCTAGACCCAATGAAATCCAAACAATTGGAGAAAGGTATTCGACAATTAATCGATGAAGGAGTAGCACAGTTATTCATTCAACAACCGGGGAATAGAAAAATTGTTGGTACCGTTGGACAACTTCAATTCGAAGTGATTAGTCACCGTTTACTAAATGAATATGGAGCTAATTGCCGATTTGTTCCCAGAAATTATTTCAAAGCATGTTGGATAACAACCGATAATAAAGAACAATTAGACTCTTTCAAACGCGCAAAAGGAAATCACTTGGCCATAGATAAAGATGAAAATCTAGTGTTTTTAGCTGAAACAACTTTTTTATTGAGTATGGCTGAAAAAGATTATCCAGAAATCACATTCCACAAGACTTCTGAATTCATGCTTGAGGTTCAAGAGAAATAATTTAGTTTTTTATTTTTCAATTATTTATAATTTGTGTAAAATTGTTACACGAAACTATCTTATTATTAAAAAGTAATCTATGAGAAAAAAATATATCCTTGTGGGAGGTCTGCTTTCCATGATGTTTCTGACCAACTGTGGAGGTTCATCCTCAACGGATGCCAATTCTGAAATTGAAAAAGAAAAATTGAAACTAAAACAAGCTGAGCTTGAATTAGAAAAGAAAAAACTCGAACAAAAAGAAGAGGGAAAAATATCAAAAGAAAATTCTGCACAAGAGGAAAATGCAGAAGAAAACCGCAGAAAGGATGTTGCTGAAAAAGCAAGCAAAGCCAATCGTTTTACTCCCTACACGGATGCTGTGGTAGCAGTAAAACGAACATATTTTTACTCTATGCCAGATGAAAAAACCAAAAAGGGTTCATTCCTCATCGAAAATGATCGCATCACGGTTGAAAAATCGCAGCGTAATTTCGTTTATGTTACATTCACAAACGAATACAATGGAAAAACTACCTCAGGTTGGTTAAAATCAGATGATTTGGAACCAATTTATGCGGACTAATAAATAGCAAATTTTGATTTTCATTAAAAAGCCCTGATGGTTTCATCAGGGCTTTTCAATTTATGTTAAGTAGCTACTTATTTAACCGCGTGTTTGATTACTTGCGTGGATTTTATACCATTAGTAATACTTAGGAAGTAAATTCCTGGTGTCAATTCTTGATTAATAACAAACATGTTGATTCCATCATTCACTTCTATTGAACGCTGATTAATAACTTTTCCATGGGCATCCACTATATTCAATGCACAAGCTCCTTGGAATTCTTTGTTGTTAATGACCACTTGGAATTCATTTCCAGATGGGTTCGGGTAGCTTGTAAAATAACCTGATGTAGTTTCAACACAACTCAGGTTAATCGGGTCATACAATTTCTCCTTTCCATCATTATCTATTTGACGTAAACGATAGTAGTTTGAACCATTTGTTGCATTGTTATCCACTGCTTGGTAAGTCAACAATTCATTGGATGTCCCTGCCGAAGGAATTATTGCCATTACTCTCCAAGTTTCTCCGTCTGTTGATTTCTCTAAATCGAAGTGTGAACTGTTAAACTCAGAGGCTGTTTGCCAAGCCAATCTCACCATTCCTTCTTCACAAGTTCCGTTGAAAGATAAAAGTTCAACTGGAAGTGGATTATTACTTCCCCCTACTCCACCAAACTCACTGAATGTTGTTAAGCCATCCCAAGTTAAATAATTTGTAATAATTGCACCAGCAGTTCCTTGTGTTAATGCATTAGAAAATGTTCCATCTATTGGCTGATACCATTGACCTCCGCTATATTTTACAGGAATTAAATCTCCAATTGTTTGACCTGATGTTGAAACAAAATCCCCACCTTGTGCAAGAGTTGCTGGATTGAAATATAACTTGATATTATAGTTAAAATTAGACACATCATTATTAGGTTCAACAATCCATGTTTTATTAATATAAGTGGTGTTATCGCTATGTAATAAGGTATTTTTCTGATCTTGAACTTTAACACCAACATAGGCAGCAGATCCAAACGTTGCTGAAGCAAAATCTAATACCACTGGATTGTATTTGTTCGTTCCGTTTGAAGTCCCAACAGGAAATGTGAATGAAGCAGGATTGTATGTTCCTGGAGAAAATTGTTTTCTTAATTCACCCGTTCCAGATGCAACAATCATTTTTGATGAGGCAGGTGTACCATGTATAGAGGCTGAGGCACCAATAGTCATATGATTTGAAGCCAAATCAATCAAGCCATTAGAAAGGAATAAAACACTATCAATCACAACATCTTTCTCTATTTTAACACCATTTGAATTATCAATTGTTAGATTTTTAAAGGTTGTGTTGGCCGCAGACCCTTTTATTTTTTGCAAGCTAGTGCCATTCATTACAACTGTTCCAGACCCTGCATTAAAATTACCATCGTTAATGAAATCACCCTTCACATTGAATGAAGATCCATTTCCTAAGGAAACACTCGCATTCTCGCCAATATTCAAATTGCTAGAGTTAAAATTTCCAGCAGCTGGAATAGTCAAATTATTTGAATTTGATACACATGAAATGGCATTCTCTGCACTGACAACAAAAACTTCATC
>CAZTFG010000157.1:0-1550 GCA_964612725.1 uncultured Lishizhenia sp.
CTTACTGATGAAAATGGTGAATTTGAAATTTCGGGACTTACTCCTGGAATTTATTCATTCAAAGCAACCGCATCAGGATTTAAAGAACTGGTGTTAAATGAAATTACTGTAACAAATGCACGAACAGTTACCATCGAGTTTCAGTTAGAAGATTTTATCATTGATAAAAAAGAAATAGTTATTGAGGCTAAACCGTTTGTAACAAAGTCTGAATCACCGAATTCATTAAAAACATTAAACTCTACTGAAATAGAACGTTTGCCTGGTGCTGGTAGGGATGTTAGTAAAGTTATTGCAGCTTTGCCCGGTGTTGCATCGCGAGCAACTTTTAGAAACGATATCATTATACGTGGAGGATCACCTGGTGAAAATAAATTTTATTTGGACGGAATTGAAGTGCCCAACATCAACCATTTTGCTACCCAAGGAAGTAGTGGAGGTCCGGTAGGTTTGTTAAATGTGAACTTTATTCGTGAGGTAGATTTTTATTCGGGTGCATTTCCGTCGAACCGTGCCAATGGCTTAAGTTCTGTACTGTCATTCAAACAAAAAGATGGAAATCCAGATGCGTTAATTACCAATTTTGCTTTAGGTTCCAGTGATGCTGCCTTGACTATGGATGGACCAATTGGTAAAAAAGTTGATTTTATTCTGTCTGCACGAAGATCGTATTTACAGTTTTTATTTGCTGCTCTACAATTACCGATTCTCCCGGCATACAATGATTTTCAATATAAAGTGAATGTAAAATTGAATAAAAGAAATAAATTGACATTCATCGGCTTAGGTGCCATTGACGTTTTTAAGTTAAATCAAAAGGTCAACGAATCTATCACAGATACATCAAAAATTGAATACAATAATTACGTGTTGAATAATTTACCTATCCAAAATCAATGGAATTATACAGTTGGAGTGAATTGGTTGCATTCATCTAAAAATTCGTTTCAAAATATTATTCTAAGTAGAAATATGTTGAACAACAGTTCATACCGATACAAAGATTTAATTGAAACTCCCGAAAATTTATTGTTGGATTATAAATCTTTTGAGGCGGAGAATAAATTTCGATTTGAACACAATTACACAAAAAATGGCTGGAAATTTAATGCGGGAATTGGCTACGAATATGCGCGTTATTTTAATTCGACCTACAACAACATAACGATTCAAGGTCAACCAGTAATTATTGATTATAATTCAAATGTTTACATGAGTAAATTCGCCATGTTTTCACAACTTAGTAGAGCCTTTTTAAATGAAAAAATGAATGTTTCATTAGGTTTACGTACCGATTTTTCGAATTATGCGAAAAGCATGAGCAATCCATTGAATCAATTATCTCCAAGTCTATCGGTTAGTTATAGATTAACAGAGCAATGGGCAATCAATGGAAATATTGCTCGATACCATCAATTACCATCTTACACTATTTTGGGATACCGAAATGCAGCAGGTGAATTAGCGAATAAATTGAATGAAGTAAAATATATAAGAGCCGAACATTTTGTATTAGGAACAGAATATTTAACAAAAACAAACTCAAGATT
>CAZTFG010000157.1:1650-4650 GCA_964612725.1 uncultured Lishizhenia sp.
GATAAAGACGGTAAATTTGTTCCTACTTCATGGGATAGTCGTCATATCGTCTCAATGACAGGTGGAAAGCGCTTTAAAAAAGGATGGGAATTAGGTTTTAGGTGGTTGTTTTCAGGCGGTTCGCCATACACTCCAGTGGATGTTGCAAATTCCAGTCTTATCCAAAATTGGAATATCAATGGATATGCTTTTCCAGACTATAATTTGTTAAATACATCACGAGAAGGTAATTTTCATCAGTTAAATATGCGTGTAGACAAAAAGTTCTATCTTAAAAAATTCTCCTTGAACTTTTATTTAGATATTCAAAACGTGTATGGATACAAAACAAAAGTAGCTCCTATTTATTTAGCAGTAACAGATGCAAGTGGAAATCCGGTTGTTGATCCAAATGATCCATCGAAATATTTATTGAAAAAAATAGATAACACATCTGGAATCGTACAACCTACGCTAGGTATAATTATTGAATTTGCTGCGAAACGTAAAAAGTGATTCATCTGAATTTCATTATTTAAACGAAAAATGGTAGATTTACGTTTAAATACGTGGTAGTGAAACTCAGTAAACTAATTCTTATTTTCGGTTTTATTGGATGGTGTAACAGTTCACTTTCACAAGATATACATTGGTCTCAGTTCAATGATAATCAATTGTTTCAAAATCCCGCTCATGCTGGTTTCTTTAACGGTGATTACCGCTTCATTGCGAATTATCGCAATCAATGGAAAAGTGTTACCGTACCTTTTTCCACCTTTTCCACTTCCGTTGACATGCGGAAAAACAACTTCGGAATTGGCGTGTTACTTTTTCATGACCAAGCGGGTGATGGGAAATTTCAAACTATTGAAGCACAAGTAAATGCATCCTATCAAATTCGATTAAACAAAGATAGTTCGCATTTCATACGTTTTGGGCTAAATGGTGGGTTAAATCACCGACAATTGAATTGGGATAAACTATATTTTGATAATCAGTTTAACGGCTATGTATTTGATCCCTCGTTACCCACCAACGAAAATTATCAGGCTGATAGTAAATCAAATTTAAACATTGGACTTGGGGTGTTGCATGAATGGAAAAAAATGGATCGATATAAAATTGTATCGGGGTTTGCCAGCTATAATTTAAACCAACCCAACCAAGGATTTTATAATTCAGTTGTGAAAAGAGATATTCGATTTACCAGTTTCGTGAAAGGTACATTTCAATTAAATCCTAAATGGGATCTTGTACCTAGCATTCAATATACGCATCAAGGAAAATATCGAGAGTTAATTATCGGTTCTTCGTTGAAATACTACTTAATGGATACTCAAAAAAAATACCAAGCCTTGTATTTGGGTGTGTGGAATAGGGGAGTTGACGCCTCCTATTTAAATTTAGGTATGGATTACAACGATTTATTTGTTGGTATTAGTTATGATTTAAATTATTCAAAATTGGTTCCAGCAAGTCGCATGCGTGGAGGTTTTGAATTGGCTGCACGTTATATTATAAGAACTTTTAAACCGAAGAAAATGCTTCACAGGGTATGTCCAGATTTTATTTGATTTTCTTCCTCCTTGTTTTGTCTACATCAGCATTTGGACAGAATTTCGTAAAGAAATATATCAAATTTGCGGATGAACAATACAAAAAAGGGGATTATTTCTATGCTCTTGAGTATTATAAGCTGGCTCTTGAATCTGATTCAACGAATATCGATTTATTGTGGAAATATGCTGAAACACACCGGGCATATAAAGATTATAGAAAAGCCGAATACTACTATGGAAAAGTGTATCAGCGTGAAAAAGCAAAAAAATACCCATTTAGTTTGCTTTACCTCGGCTTAATGCAAAAGCAGAATCAACAGTATGCTAAAGCAAGGGAAACGTTTAAATTGGCTAAAAAAAACTATCAAAAAGACGAGTTAGGTTATTTATATAAAAAGGCATTACAAGAAATAGCATCGTGTGAATGGGCCCTAAATCATATCAAAGATACTGTTCAAGTTAATTTAACACTTTTACCCAAAGAAGTAAATACAAGTAATGCAGAATTTCCCCATGCCATAAAAGATGGTAAATTAATTTTTTCATCGCTTCGCGCAGATTCAATAAATATCCTTGAAGAGGTACTATCACCAACCTACAAAACTAAATTGTATTCCTCTGAAATAAAAGATGGGGAATATCTACCCAATCAGTTGCTAGATTCGTTACTTCAAGAAAATAAGAGCAGAGGAAATGGCACCTTTTCACTAGATGGAAATACATTTTACTTCAGTGTTTGTGAAGATCAAGATTTTAGTTATCAATGTCAAATTTGGTATAGTCAATATGCACATGGAAAATGGTCTTTAGGTCAACCTCTTGGTTCTATTATTAATCAATATGGTGCTAATACCACCATGCCTTCAATAGGTAAGATTAATGGTAAAGAAGTACTGTTTTTTTCGTCTGATCGGACAACCACTCAAGGAGGTTTAGATTTATTTTACGCAGAAAAAATAAGCGCTGAGAACCAGTTTTCCGATGCAATTCAGATACAAGCATTGAATTCGCTAGATAACGACATAACTCCTTGGTGGGACAATACGACCAATCGATTATATTTCTCCTCTTCATGGGAATTTGGATTTGGGGGACATGATGTTTTTTATAGCGAATGGCGCGATGGTCAGTTTCAAAAACCAATTAATTTAGGTTGGCCTATCAATGGTCCAGCAAACGATATATATTACTTGCAGCAAGCTGACACGGTTTTTTTTGCAAGTAATCGAATTGGAACGAATTCAGTGAAGAACCCAACTTGTTGTTCGGATATATTTTCGGCTCATTCATCACCGCTTCCTGCCATAATCGACACGACTATTATTGTAAGTAAACCTAGGTTGAGAAATCGATTTGCTGTACAGTTATATTTTCACAATGATGAGCCAACAATTGATTCTTGGGATACTATTACACCATTGAATTATTTACAGGCTTATTCTGATTATAAAAAAATGCTTCC
>CAZTFG010000158.1:0-1257 GCA_964612725.1 uncultured Lishizhenia sp.
CGTCGGGCGAAGTAAGATTGAAGGGTTGTCACTAGACAGCTGTTATGCATCGTTCATTTTTCGTTTAACCAATCTGTATAATATGTAGGATTCAATCAATAATAATCCCCATATGAACCATTTAAATATGTTGTAAAGGAATTCATCATAATAGTCGTCTATTCGAAATAATGGATAATAGTTTTCGTCTCCTTCCGAAATGCTTTCTTTTCCGATTACTTGGCCAGAAACAATATATTGATGCACTCCCATGGGATCATATGAAGTGCTGATTCCTTTTTCAAAATATATTTCAGAATAATTCAAATCATACTTTTTTAAACTATCCGGTGTGATTGTTTTCAAATAAGTTTCTCCACTCATAACTTCAGCATCTGGACAAGTACAACTTATTCCTTTAACAACTATTTTATTTGATAGAAATGGTAGATAATTTTTAAATAATACAACTTGTGTTAGTATTATTATTGATCCGATTATTATTGTCAGTTGTCTTTTGGTCATGGTTGTCTATGATGTATAACGGTTTGGTGCAAGGAGTACGGCCCGACTCTTTAAATAAATCGTTGTTTCGAAGAGAGAACTTTTTCTTTCGATGTTACCGTTCATTCGAAGCAAGATTTTGGGCTGGCGCTTGAGCATATGTTATGGTGCGTCCTTTCATTAGTGGTAAAATGTTCCATTTTCGTTCCATATTTTTAGAACTTATTCGTCTACTTAAGCTATTTTGCCAGAGTTCACTGATTTCGAGCAAGTAGCAACTTATTTTTATCGAGTTTCCATTCGTATCAATCAATTCATACCAACCATAACCCCACCAAGGTAATCTCCATTCTGATAGTCCATCATGCAAAATTATTTTGCTTATTTCGGACGATTTAAGGGTAATATTGTCTTTCCCGTTTTTCATGGATACGGTTTCATATCTGATGGTGAAAACCGAATTGCGAGTTCTAATAAAATGATTAATGTGTATTACTAATCCTGAGACTGTAATGACAGAAAAGAAGATATTTGCGCCAAGAAGTGCCGTAACTAATCTTTCATTGTTTAAGTCAATAATAAAATACGTCAGACCAATCTGCATAAGTAGTACAATCCATATCAAAATGGACTTCATAAAAACTTTTGTTCGATTATATTTAAACTGCGCTTCCTTCACTCTGGTCTATGCACTAAACTTCTTGCTAAACGCCACAAACCTTCTCAAAGCATACCAATATAGATGCAAAAGCGATAGTTCATTGCGCTTAACGA
>CAZTFG010000158.1:1267-2762 GCA_964612725.1 uncultured Lishizhenia sp.
GATGCATTTATTGGAAATAAATAAGACCTAGGCGATTACTATGACGTTAAAAGGCACGGAAATCTGTTGGTCGTGGTATTTTTAATCTATTCTTAGATCTGTCCATAGGTTTACAGCTAAGAGACGCGGGCTTCTTAGTTGTGGTTATTCAGCCCTTGGCTTTTAGATGATGTAAGTAGTATCCTAAAACGGGCACATTGTTACCCTTATAACTTTCCCTTTTTTATATAACTTTCTCGCCCCACAACCGATATACCAAGTGCCGTCGCGTTTTCCCTTGTGAAAATTTCCCTTTACATATTCAAACTGATCATGATTAAACGTAAATATCCATTTTCCATTTGGCCTATTCATCTGATCCAAGTTCCCAAAGACAGTTATTTTATCATTTAAGTTAATTCGAATCGAATATTCACTTTTCATGATAACAGTATCAACAACAAAGGCCTTTGCTATAAAGTGATTTATATCTATTGAATCTAAAAAAACTGTTTTCAAATCTTGACTATAACCTAAGCAAGGTATAAAACAAGTAACGATTAGTTTGATTATAGCTTCTTTTATCATGGTTGTCAATATATTATAAATTCCAATTGTCATTTTTTCATTGGTTTATGGTCGTCCTAATATGGTATTTAACGGTTTGACAGTAGGCTATGTGGCGCTTTCTCTCCAGTGTATTTGTTGCGACATTTTGCATACTGCTTGTTATGCATATTCCTTCTTCGTTTTTCTTTACGAATTTATTCATCCTTATGAATTTTCTTTGTTATTTTTTTTCTAAATTTTCTTATTAACTTAGGTGTTCGTCCCAATAAACTTATAGTTTCAAAACAATTTACAAAATTTTGTCTTACAATTATTTCAGGGATTTCCTCTAGATAAGTATAGGGACAGTAACTATTAACTATTCTGAAAGATTTGTTTGTTTTAAATGATAGTGTATAGTTTGTGCAATCAGTTATTATTAATGCTTCAACAATTTCAGGTTTGGTCGTATCCTTTGTTGAAGATTTAATTTCTCTGTAATTAATATTTAAAGAATCAACATCCAAAGTGAATATTCTGTTTTTTTCGAATATTTTTAATACTTTATTTATCTTAAATCTTGAAATCCTTCTTTTTTTTATTGAATTGGTTAAAGGATGATCATAATCAATATTATACAAAGTATCTTGTCTAAATGTTTTTTTAATATTTATCAAATACCATTTATTTTTTTTATTTGCCAATATACTTTTATTAGATTGATATCTCGTCCAATAACTTTCTGCTTCATAGGATATTATAAAATCATATTTAGCAAATTCAGGTCTTAAAATAGTTGATTTGGTAGAATCTTCTTTATTTGTATTTGAGTTTATTGTTGGTAATTGGCTAACTATTTTTAATGGAATTATGAATATGTAAATTACTAGAATTTTCATTTTTTTCATTTTTTACTGGTTTTCCTCCTTTGTGAACTTAAATCGAAGCTATTCATCTTTATTTTTCC
>CAZTFG010000158.1:2772-4550 GCA_964612725.1 uncultured Lishizhenia sp.
CCTAAGAGAGATTTCTTTCAATTCCCTTAATGTTTTGGCGCTTGGCGAAGAAGCGGATTTCGGAGCACTTGCTTTGTTTTTAGCACTAATGTATATTAAATTCCCAGTACTTAATTTAGCATTGAACCCGCCAAGCATTAATTTGTGTTAACTGCTGTGTTCTTTATTTAAAATTTTGTTGTCCAAGTGAAATTACTTGACCATTCATAAAAGTTGTCAATGTCTTTTTTATGTGCTTTCAGCCACATGTCAACGTCTGGATAGTCAGAAGTTGCAAATGCAATGTAAGCAAATGTTTCTAAGAAATTTTTGTCTTTCATTTCTACGAAATACGGAACATAGAAGTCCCAATAAAAACCATAATTTTTATCTCGCGTTTCTTTTAATGAAGCACACACAGCTTCAAATTTTCTAATGAAATGTTCAACCTCAGTTTTCTTTTTGTTTTTCTTGTCGTAGTCCAATGCAGCTGACATTGATAAAATTAAGTCCGTGCTTGAAAAACTATTTTCTTTGGCTTTTCCGTCTGCAGTTGTGTCGCCAAGTATAGCAGGATTTATATTGATGTTAATAGAATTTTTGCCTTTCTGTTCAACATTTGCTTTCATTATGCCTTCCAATAATCCTAAATTTTCTTTTGCACGTTTAGTTTGTGGTTCTAAAATTAGAAATCTGCTGAACGCTAAAAGCGCAGGTATTCTTTTGTCAGTTACATTGAGTAATCTACCCAAAGCATTTTGAGAACTTGCGTGTTTTGGATTTAGAGATGCAGATTTTTGAAAACAAATAATTGCTTCATCATATTTTTTAATGCTTGATAGTGTAATACCCTTGTTGAAATGCAACATATAGAAGTCGGGAAATAGTTTTAATCCTTCATCATATATATCTAGTGATTTGTCAGTTTTCTTTAATCCGTCATAAGCGTTTCCGTATGTTACATAAACACTTTTTAGAGCTTCGTTGCCTTGATGTTTTTCAATTGCTCTTTGGCAATTTTCAATTGTTTCATCGTATTTCTGCAAGGACAACAACGACATTGCCTTTTCAGCCAATGCAAGTAGATTGTCTTTATCAAGTTTCAATGCTTTATCATATTTATCGATTGCACCTTCGTAGTCGCCTTTGTCGTGGTAAGCAATACCTTCGTCAACAAGTATTTCAGCTTCTTCTTTTTGTTGTCCAAATAAGGTGTTACAAAGTAAAGGGAACACCAATAATACAATTGTCTTTTTCATAGTTCTTATTTTATTGTTTCAATTTAACATAGTAAGTAACGGTTTCGGGCATTCCCTATTCTAACTTCAACCAAGATTGACCTTTTTTGTATTTCCATTCTTTCTCTGAACAACCCAATGTGGTTATTCTATCCTTATTAAACCTCTTTATTCCACAAATACCTGGTCTATTTCGGTATATGTTTTTTCTCCCCCAAGGAAAATCTATCTTACTTTCTATTCCTACTATTATCTCTTCGTTAGGCTTCAACGTGAATATTGTATCTTTTCGTTGTCCAAACATATGGGGCAAGCTGTCAACAGGAAAATTTGGAACAAATAGTTTTACTTCATTTAGAGATTTATTTTTAACAGCATACGTCATATGCAACATAGCGTCACAGCTAACTAATGTGAAAGCTAGAATAAGTAAAATCCAAAAATTTTTCATTTTGAACATAGATCTTAATTAATGTATTTTGTTGCTATCATAGTCTGACCACTAACGTTTTGCAGCTACAAGTTCGTAGCGGCATTCGAAACCGAAATGTGGCGGCATGC
>CAZTFG010000159.1:0-4495 GCA_964612725.1 uncultured Lishizhenia sp.
ACGTATACAATCTAGCTTGTTTCAAGAACGGTTTAAATTGATGCGCGTGGCCTTGATCGTTGTAGATGAAGCTCATTGCATTTCAGAATGGGGGCATGATTTTAGACCCTCTTTTAGATTAATATCGCGCTTGAGGCAACTTCAACCAACTGTTCCATTAATGGCATTAACAGCCACAGCAACAGAAAAAGTTAAACTTGATATTGCTGAACAACTTAGACTAAATAAACCAAAAATTCACGAATCATCTTTTGAAAGAAAAAATTTAAGCTACGAGGTTTATAATACTGATAATAAGAAAGATAAAATTATTTCATTTGTTAAGTATTTTCAAAATCAAAGTGGGATTGTTTACTGTCAAACTAGAAAAAGTGTCAAAGAATTTGCGCGAACGTTATTAGCTAATAACATTCGTTGTGGAATATATCATGGCGGACTTTCGAAAGAAGAAAGAGATAAAATGCTAAATGGGTGGTTATCCAATGATTTTCAACTTATGGTTGCTACAAATGCTTTTGGAATGGGAATAGACAAACCAGATGTTCGATTTGTGGCACATTTTGAATTTCCTCCTAGCTTGGAAGCATATTACCAAGAAGCAGGTCGTGCTGGAAGAGATGGACTAAATGCAAGAACGGTAGTTTTTTATGAAGCATCTGATATTACCGATTTAGAAAAGCGATTTGAAGCACAATTCCCTCCTATTGAAACGGTTAAAACTACCTACAGAGCTTTATGTAGTTACTTAAAAGTTGCCATTGGTTCTGGTGAAAATGAATCTTACCCCATGGATATTTCTGTATTCTGTCAAACTTACAAACTAGATATTACCCAAACGTTTAATTCCCTTAAAATTCTAGAATCAAACGGAGATATTGAGTTAACTGAAAATGCATTTCACGAAACGGCCTTACAATGGAATGTGAGTAACCTTGAATTATATAACTTTCAAATAAAATATGAGAATTATCGTCCATTAATCAGTGTGATTTTACGCAATTTTACCGCTTCTTTTGAAGAGCATGTTTCGCTCAGAATGAATCGATTAATCGAGCAATTGAAATTGACGAAAAACGAGATTGAATCTCAGTTAAAATCTTTGGAAAAATACGGAATTGCCGATATTATTTGGCAAAGTGATTTACCCAAAGTAACCTTTTTGCATGAAAGACTTCCGGATGATTATTTACAACTTTCTCCTGAGGCCTATCAAAATAAAAAAAACTATACCGGAGAGAAACTCAATGCAGCTATAGGGTACTTACAAAAAAACCTTTGTCGATCTCAGCAACTAATCGGATATTTTGGGCAGCATACAACTGAATGCGGAATTTGTGATGTTTGTCAACTTGAAAGTAGAAAGGCTGAAAACAAGGAGGAATTAAAAATTGAATTACTTCAACAATTGAGAGAGAAACAAACATTTAAAGACCTAGAGTCAATCTTTGGGATTAATAATGAAGAATTTAAATCAATCCTAAGACTTTTAATGCATGAAAACAAAGTTACTTTCAACGAAGGATTTTATCAAATTCCATCCTAACTATTGTTTAATCCAGGAAGTTATCAATTCTGCTTCAATCAATTGACCTGAAACATTTTTATCATTTAAAGAAATCTTTAATAGTTGGGCTTGCACGTTTTTATTGAAAGGTGATTTATCTAAAAAGACTCCTGAAGGAATTTTATTTTGCAACCTAATATAGCCATTTGTAACCTTATCGGCATTATAAACAGTGGTATTTTTCGGTACATGCTCCGTGATAATCAAATTAGGAATGTGACTAGTATTATCTAAAATCTGCTGAATTTGATCATTACTTAAATGCTGCAACACTTGGCGAATAACACACAGCTCCACCTGAGGGATTTTTGCATCCGTTGACGCTGCATCAAGACACAAAAATTCAACTTTTTCAGAGGAAAATTCTTTGTTAAGATGAGAAACTAATGCAGGAACTACGTCAATCCCCAAGTAAGAAAAATCAGCATTTCGCATTAGATTTTTGGAAACGTGAAAATCTCCACATCCTATTTCACAAACCGATTTAATGTTGTTTTCATCAATGAACCGCTTCAATGCAACGGTGTATAAACTCAAATCTTCCACATAGGTTCCTTCTCCTGAGTAAAAAGAACCGTCCGTTTCTCCTCCCCAATAATTTTTTTCATAAATCTTGGAGAATATTTCTTGATTTGATTTTTTTTTGTTTCTAAAATCTGAAACCAAACGCTTTATGTGTTGAATCATTATAAATGGTTAATTGAAAAAGTAACGTTTTTGAAGAAAATCTAGTGTATTTTAGACAAATAAAAAAAGCGGAATTTCTTCCGCTTTTTTTTTCTTATTAAATGTCAAATTTAATTCCTTGCGCTAAAGGCAAACTATCCGAATAGTTAATTGTATTTGTCTGACGTCTCATGTATACTTTCCAAGCATCTGAACCAGACTCCCTGCCTCCACCTGTCTCTTTTTCACCACCGAAAGCACCACCAATTTCTGCACCTGATGTACCGATATTGACATTGGCAATACCACAATCGGAACCTGCATTAGATAAAAATGCTTCTGCTTCTTTCAAATCAGTTGTCATAATAGCAGAAGATAGTCCTTGAGGAACATCATTTTGAAAACGAATCCCATTTTCAACGTTTCCTGCATATTTCATGATATACAAAATTGGAGCAAATGTTTCGTGTTGAACTATTTCAAAGTGATTTTCCGCTTCGATAATTGCAGGTTTAACATAACATCCAGATTCATATCCTGCTCCACTTAAAATTCCTCCTTCAACAACCACTTCTAAAAATTCAGCTTTTGCTTTTTCTATAGCTGCTAAATAATTAGCAACAGCATCTGCATCGATAAGTGGCCCTACATGATTCTGTTGATCTAATGGATCTCCAATTCTCAATTGACCATACGCTTTAACTAAAGCTTCTTTTACTTTATCATAAATAGTTTCATGAATAATCAATCGTCGGGTTGAAGTACAACGTTGTCCGGCAGTACCAACAGCTCCAAATACCGCTCCTGGAACGACCATTTTCAAATCGGCAGTTGGCGTAATAATGATTGCATTGTTTCCACCTAATTCTAACAGAGAACGACCTAATCTAGCTCCTACAGCAGCTCCAACTGATTTCCCCATGCGAGTTGAACCCGTTGCTGAAACCAATGGAATTCTAGCATCTTCTGCCATTAATTTTCCTATTTCGGCTCCTCCAATCACTAAACATGATACTCCTTCAGGTACATCATTAGCATCAAAAACTTCTTTGGTGATTTGTTGACAAGCAATTGCTGTTAACGGTGTTTTTTCAGATGGTTTCCAAATACATACATCCCCACATACCCATGCTAATGCTGTATTCCAATTCCAAACAGCTACTGGAAAATTAAATGCAGATATAATTCCTACAATCCCTAATGGATGATATTGTTCATACATTCTATGTCCCGGTCTCTCGGAATGCATGGTTAAACCATACAATTGTCTTGACAATCCAACAGCAAAATCGCAGATATCTATCATTTCTTGAACTTCACCTAAGCCCTCTTGTAAGGATTTTCCCATTTCATAAGAAACTAAACGCCCAAGTGGTTCTTTGTAATATCGGATTTTCTCAGCTAATTGTCGAACAATTTCTCCTCTTTTCGGCGCTGGAATAGCTTTCCATTGCACATATGCTTCTTGCGCTTTCAATACGATAGCTTCGTAATCAGCTTCAGTTGCCGAATTTACAGATGCGATTAATTTTCCATCAACGGGAGAAATTGAATCAATTTTAGGTCCGCGTGTTTTGAACCATTTACCACCTGTTGACGCACCGTTATTTTCAGATTCAATACCTAATTGTTCTAACATTTGAAGAACATCCATCTCGTTTGCTATTGCTGACATATTTATTTATTTTTTCAAATACAAAGATAATAGCAATATTGAAATAAATATCGATAAAAAACGGTAAAATAGACGGGAGTGATTCAGGTTACAAATATCTATCCAGATTTAAGAAGAATGAACAAAAACAAGTGCTATGAAAGGGTTTGAAATTAACCCAAAATTTGCTCTACATTTTCAGTTATCTCAAAAATTTCCAAAATACGATGTATTACTTGATCCATTATCGCATCAGGACACGAAGCTCCAGAGGTAATCGCAATTGTGATATTTTCCTTTTCAGGTATGAAATCAATTGTTTTTTGTATAGTATTTGAATGAATATTAAAATGAGACAATTCAGTTTTGGAAACAAATTCAAAGGCTCCTCGCACAAAGTAAACCGGATATTTCTCTTCCATTAGCTCAACCAAATGAGTGGTATTTGAACTATTATACCCGCCAACCACAACTCCAAAATCGGCGAATTCTTCTAGTAAGCCCATTGTTGCAGATTGATTGTCATTGGTAGCATAACATAACGTATCACGCGTATCAGCCATGTGATTTTTAATATGCTCTTCTCCGTATTTATCAATCATCACACCTCT
>CAZTFG010000160.1:0-4462 GCA_964612725.1 uncultured Lishizhenia sp.
CAACGTGTCAGCAACGGCAGTTCGCGTACCCGTTGTAGGTGGACATTCTGAAGCGGTTAATATAGAATTTCAACACGATTTCGATCTTTCAGAAGTGAAGAACCTATTAGAAAATACACCAGGAATTACCTTACAAGATGACCCATCCAATTACGTGTATCCTATGCCCAAATACGCGCAACATAAAAATGACGTATTCGTTGGACGTATCCGCAGGGATGAAAGTCAGGCAAACACCTTGAATTTATGGATTGTTGCTGATAATCTGCGCAAAGGAGCCGCCACCAATGCCGTACAAATTGCCCATTTATTGGTTGAAAAAGGGTTGTTATAATGGCGACTAAAGTATTGATGGTTTGTTTGGGCAACATTTGTCGATCTCCCATGGCAGAAGGATTGCTGCGTCACAAAATTCAGGAACTCAACTTAGACGTTGAAACAGATTCAGCTGGAACTTCGGGAATCCACATTGGATCAAAACCCGACCATCGCATGATAGATACTGCAGCCAAATATGGTGTTGATATCAGTGATTTGCGCGCAAGGCAATTCAAAGCAAGTGATTTGGAAACATTTGATTATGTTTTTGCTATGGACAAAGAAAATCAACGGAACATGCTAGCGCTCGCAAAAAATGAAACGCAAGGAAATAAAGTAAAATTGTTTTTAGAGCAAGTTAATTACCCAGAACTATCAGAAGTTCCCGACCCTTATTATGGCGACCAAGCAGCATTTGAATTCGTTTTTAACCTGCTGGATGAAGCAACCGACACATTTATTAATCAAATCACAACGAATATAAAAATTTAAATATGCTGGAGTTCTTGAAATGGTGCCTTTTTATTCTGAAAAATTGAAGTGAATTGAAATTCGGGAAACCATAAGGAAGCCGAAGGGTCACCGAAATGGTCGAATTTTAAGAGCGAAAAGCATTGAAGAATAAACCAGCACCGAGTTTTCTTTTGCGAACTTTTCTTTTGCGGAAAAAGAAAAGTGGTGATTAAAAGTTTTAAAAAATTATTGAAATAAAAAAATGAAAAGAGCAAACGTTTACCTAATTCCAAATACCCTTGGCGGTGAATCATTGTCGGATATTATTCCTGCAGATGTTTCAGCCATTGCCATTTCCCTTCGTACGTTTTTTGTAGAAGAAATTCGCTCTGCACGTCGTTTATTACGAAAAATGGATCGTGAATTCCCAATTGATGATTGTACGTTTCATATCATGGGAAAATCAATCAAAGAAAAATTGCCCTTAATACTCTTGGATTTATCCAAACGGGGCGAAGATTGTGGAGTGATTTCCGAAGCAGGGTGTCCTGCGGTTGCCGATCCGGGTGCTGAAATCGTATCCTTAGCTCATGAACTAAATATGGAGGTTGTTCCATTAGTGGGGCCATCTTCCATTCTTCTTGCCTTGATGGGAAGTGGATTTTCCGGACAACAATTTACCTTTCATGGATATTTGCCTCGCGAAAGACGTGATCGTATCAAAAAATTGAAGGACATGGAAGCAGATGCTTTTCGCAATGGAAGAACACATATTTTCATGGACACCCCTTTCCGAAATATGCATGTATTGGAAGACATGGTAAACGAATTATCGGATGCAACACCTTTATGTATTGGATACAACTTAACCCTTCACGGTGCTTATGTAAAAACACTTTCGGTGGGAGAATGGAAACAAAGAGCCGTGGATATTGCTAAAAAACCAGCCATGTTTTTAATTGGAACGAAGCGCTAATTATTCAGAAAACGATTCCATTTCGTTAACGTTTCTTAGAAAAACAATGTAGTTTTATTCGTTACATTTGCCTATGATTAGTTTGCGCAAACATACCCCAAGATGGGTTATCGTATTACTTGATTTGTTGTTAAACATTTCAGCGCTTGCTTTTGCGTATTTGATTCGCTTTGATTTGAAGGCAGAATATAGTCAAATACAAGAAGAATGGAACGTTTTATCTAAGTCTATCTTATTTTACATCATAGTAAAATTCGCTGTATTTCAATTGTTTCGGATTCAAAAAGGATTGGTTCGTTATACCTCCACGGAAGATTTAAGAAGAATATTCCTTGCCATTGCCACCACCACCCTAATTTTCACTATTGCCAGTATTGTGCGGGCTAAATTTATGGATGGTGTTTACTTATTTCCAACCTCCATTCTAATCATGGAATTCATCGTAAGTTTTGCCTTTACGGTTGGAAGCAGATTCATTGTTAAGTTAATTTACCTGGAGGCTACCAAAGATAAGTCTGAGAAGGTAAATGTTGTTGTATACGGGGCTGGGGTTTCCGGATTGATCACCAAACGAACCATTTCCAAAGACCGATTAATCAACCAGAAAATCATTGGATTTCTTGACGATAATAAAAAATTACACAATACTCGATTGGAGGGAACACGTATTTATTCTCCCGATAAGTTGGAAGATTTGGCGCGTGAGTTTGAGATAAAAACCCTGATCATTGCCATTCAAAATCCGGATACAGAAAATATCAATCGCGTGGTAGAAAAATGCTTGAATCTGGGCATCGAAGTTCAAAAAGTGCCGCGACCGCGCAGTTGGATCAATGGTGAATTTTCTTCGAAACAACTTTCCAAGATCAATATTGAAGATTTATTAGGACGCAAGCCTATTCAATTGGATCAAGCTAAAATTTCATCGGAATTAAAAGGAAAAGTGATTTTGGTTACTGGTGCTGCGGGATCAATTGGTAGCGGATTGGTGAAGCAAATTGGAAACTACGAACCAAAAAACATCATTTTACTCGATCAAGCCGAATCAGCATTGTATGATTTGCAGCAGGATTTACACTCAAAAGGCTCTGTTTTTCCATTCGAAATTGTAATTGGTGATATTCGAAATTACGATCGATTAAAGCGCGTATTTGATTTCTACCAACCGGAATTTGTATTTCATGCTGCGGCATATAAGCATGTTCCATTGATGGAAAATAATCCTTCAGAAGCTGTTTTGACTAATGTGAAAGGAACAAAAAACCTAGTTGACTTATCGCTGGAGTTTGGTGTGCATAAGTTTGTGATGATCTCAACTGACAAAGCAGTGAATCCGACCAATGTGATGGGTGCTTCCAAACGCGTAGCGGAAATCTATGCACAAACGAAAAACAACCTTGGAAAAACGAAGTTCGTAACCACTCGTTTTGGAAATGTGCTTGGCTCAAACGGTTCGGTAATTCCACTTTTTCAAAAACAAATTGAACAAGGAGGACCTTTAACTATAACGGACGAGCGTATCACCCGTTTTTTCATGACCATTCCAGAGGCATGTCAATTAGTATTAGAGGCAGGTTCTATGGGGCAAGGCGGTGAAATCTTTGTGTTTGACATGGGGAAATC
Source organism: uncultured Lishizhenia sp. (assembly GCA_964612725.1). Taxonomy (GTDB): domain Bacteria; phylum Bacteroidota; class Bacteroidia; order Flavobacteriales_D; family Crocinitomicaceae; genus UBA952. The sequence continues at coordinate 3,371 of CAZTFG010000160.1, forward strand.
GGTTAAGATATTAGATCTTGCTAAAAAAATGATTCAATTATCCGGTCTAGAAATCGGCAAAGATATTGAAATCAAAGTTACCGGATTGCGCCCCGGCGAGAAATTATACGAAGAATTATTAGCCTCGGAAGAAAATACCATTCCTACTCATAATCCGCAAATTCTAATAGCCAAAACAAAGGATAATGAGGAAGAACAACTGCATGCCATAGAGGAGTTGATCCACCTTTTCGAAACACAACAAAATGACCAAATTGTTCGGAAAATGAAAGCAATAGTACCCGAGTACATCAGCAACAATTCCGAATTTGAAAAACTAGATACCAAATGATTTCTCCTGCTAAAATTCAAGTACGTTTTGCCGATTTAGACGTAATGGGACATGTAAATAATTCCGTTTACCTCAGTTATTTTGAAATGACGCGCGTGCATTACTTCAAAGAATTGGTAGGGACTAATTGGGACTGGCGCAAAGAAGGCGTGTTATTGGTTCGCAATGAAATTGATTATGTAAAACCCATTCTTTTAAACGATGAGCCTACTATCCATATGACCTTGGAGAAAATTGGCGACAAAAGCTTTTCATTATTGTATGAAATAAAAATCAACGAAGAAGTTCATACCAAAGGAAGATCGGTATTGGTTTGTTTCAATGCGGAGGCAGGCAAAACCATTCCTGTGCCGGTAGCAATGGCAGAAGCGTTGATTACATTGGTTTGATTTCTTTTGGAGTTATTAAAGTATGTCGCCCTTGCAGGGCTCCTGTAATTTTGATTGCACTTCAACGATGGAAAGGATTCCATCATTGAACCAACCCGCCCTTGCAGGGCTATTAGATTGTTGTTATAATTAGAAAGATGTTGCAGCTCTGAAGGAGCGAGATATTCAAACATCGGTATATATCCGATGTCTGACCTCACATGGATGGGTTCCAAGTCCTGGAAGGACGTGATTATTAATCCCAATGTTAACTTTATTGAATTCTAGATACAAAGTATTTCGCCCTTGCGGGGCTATTAGATTGTTGTTATAATTAGAAAGATGTTGCAGCTCTGAAGGAGCGAAATATTCAAACATCGGTGTATATCCGAT
>CAZTFG010000161.1:0-4374 GCA_964612725.1 uncultured Lishizhenia sp.
TCGATACTATCCCCGTTGGCACTCCGGAAATTGAAGTAACAAAATTACCTTGACCACAATTATTATTGTTTTGGTTAGAATTAAATCCAGCATACACCACTTGTGTAATATTACCCACAAAAGCTCCCGTAAAACTCACTTGTACGGGTTCATACGTACAAATTCCTACTTTTAAATTCGGGATATTTTGATCAATGTTAATAGTTAAAATCCCTCCGTCATAATTAGAATAGATAACCAAGTTTCCATTTGAATCGCATGTTAATTGACCTATACTAATTGATGCAGAACAAAGGAAAATCAAAAAAAATAAAACGGTTTTCATCTATTTTAAGTTTTTAACAAATTCAATAATTGGATCCCTTTTCAATCTAAAATCGGATAATGAGTATTTTATTGGCACATCGGGAAAAATGGGATCTAAATCTACTTTTAACTTCGGGTTAGTATAACTACGCATGGTGGATGTTGCGATTGATATACGCGTATTTTTCAAGTCAAACAAAACTGGATTCCCACAGGTACCAGTCAAAGGCCCCATGCATTGTTCCCCCAAAATCAATCCTCTTTTTGATTCTTTGAACCAAGATGCAAAATCAACGCTAGCAGAAATAGAAACGCCATTCATAGCAAGATAACATTCACCCTTATATTTATTATCACGGGTTGGATTATCAAACTGATTCATTTCTATTATTGTATCAAGCGAACCCAACGGTAATTTATAAAAAGCATAATTTTGATGAGTTCTAGTATTTTCCTTTTGCGTCTTAGCATAACTCACATAAAACAAACGTGATAGCCACGTCATATTTGAAAAGCTATCATGCTCACTTCTTTTTGATACATATGTTTTTGTTCGCGTTGCTGAAATGGTATCAATATAGTTATATAAATATTCAACTTGTTCAAAATAACCTCCACGATTCCATCGAATATCCAATAAAATTGTTGAAGTATTAGTGGATGAAATTGAATCAAAAAACGAATCAATTTTCTGCTCAAAGGATCGTTTGGATCTTGGTAAAAACGTTTTAATTGATAATACACCTATTTTTTGAATGGTGTCTATGGTAAAATCGATGTCTGAATTTCTTGAGTAATTTCTCCATTCTATCTTTCGGCGTTCAGCAGGTGTAATTGTTTTTACAAACGAATATAAGGTGTCGCCATTTGGATTGCAATGCTTAACCAGTACTTTTTCTCCTTCAGGATCAAAGGAGTTTACTAAATTTAATAATGGACTTATTAATGTAACAGCATATTTTTCACGAGCTTCCAAAGACGCTCCTTCTTCCAATGAGAATACCAGTGCTTTTTTATAAAGGCTATCAACTGGAACTGAATTTATTTCCAAGATTTCATTACCAAAAGGAATAAAGCCAGACTCAGCATCAGATGCAGCATAAAATTTACCGTCTATGCGAGCGGGCTTAAAAATTAACCAAGAATAATCCTCCTTATATAAATCAAGTATTTGATCAATGTCCATTCCCACATGAGAATCTTTTAATTCACCCAACCAAGTAGCAGTTTTTGATACAAAATCATAAAGGGTTCTGGGAGCCTTGAAATAATTCATCAACGAAGCATAACTTGAATCCCATTCGACTTTAGATCTATAAATAAACGGATCTGGGTGCGCTGCAATAATTGTTTTTCGAATTTGACTTAAATCTTGTTGAAAAACTTTACCATCTACTTGCTCTGTACAAAAATCTTTACTCGCCAACTTGTAAAATTGTGGCTGAGACCAAAAGCCTGTAATAAAAAACAATAAAATTACAAATGGGAAAAACTTCACAGGTTACCTTGTTGGAACACCAATAAAAACTTCTTGTAAAATGGCGGGATACACTGAACCAAATTCATTTAAACACCAATCTTTAAACTTTTTTAATTCATCAATATCACGAATCCAATTCAATGATTTTATTAATTCTTTTCGAAACAATGTTGGATCAAAAGATACATTTCGAAGTATCTTTTTTGTTAGTTCAAGCATCCTTATTCAGTTTAGAAAATAAATATAATGAATAAAGATTGGGAAAGCTACTGGTGTTGAAAACTTTCAACCCTATACATACCCCTTGTCTTTGGCCCAACTACTTAATTGAGCAGCATTTGGCATATCCAATTTTTTAAGGATATTATGGCGATGAGTTTCAACCGTGCGATGAGAGATAAACAATTTATCGGCAATCTCTTTTGATGTCAATCCTTGTGAGATCAATTTCACTATTTCAATTTCCTTCATTGTAAGTTCCTTTTTCGATTCTGATGAATCTACATTTAACAGGGAAGTGAAATAGCGATCTTTTATATCTGAACCAATAAATACTGTACCATTATAAACACTATGAATGGCTTCTATTAATTCTGTCTTTGAGGTATTTTTTGTTAAATAACCTTTCGCACCAATGGAAAGGAATTTCTTCACATACGTAATGTCATCATGCAGTGATAAACCAATTACACGCGTTTTTGGCATGCTATCCGTTATTTTCGCTGTTGCATCAAAGCCACTACCTGTTCCCAAATTAATATCCATTAATACAATGTCAGGTTTATGAGCATGGGTCATTGCGAATGCGTCCTCGGCATTATCAGCTGTACCAACCACCCAAATATTTGGGGCATCTTTCAGTAAAGAAGTCCATGCTTCACTAATCAGTTTATGATCGTCAACTATTAAAACTTTGATTGTTGTTTCCATAATAGACGCAATATAAGTATTTTATGAATTCAATGCTTCAGCTCCTCCAACAATTTCTAAGATTTCATTGGTAATTGCCGCTTGACGTGCTTTATTATAGCTTAATTTAAGCGACTTTTGCAATTCCTTCGCATTATCTGTTGCTTTGTGCATGGCAGTCATTCGCGCACCATGCTCAGCCGCATGTGAATCCAAAACGGCTTTGTATAATTGAATTTTTAATGTTTTTGGAATTAAATCCTCAACTATTTCCGTTTTAGAAGGCTCAAATAAGTAATCACCAGATGTAGTACTAGCAGAAACAGTTGGTACAATTGGTAATAATTGTTCTGTTTGAACTACCTGTGTTGCCGCATTAACAAAACGATTATAAACAATAAGAACCTTGTTAAATTCCTTGTTTTTGAATCGATTCATAATATCACCTGCAATAAGAGAAATTGAATCAAAAGATAAATTAGAAAAAATATCTTCCACTGGTTCAATTACCTCATTGATGTAATAATGAGGCGTTTTCTTGGTAACATCTTTTATTTTTTTTCCTAAACACAATACCTTGGCCTCCGGATTTTCGAGTAACAATGCATTTACTTGCTTAATGGCATAGTTATTAAAACCACCACACAAGCCTCTATTTGAAGTTATTCCAATAATCAAGGTTTTTCCGTCTTCTCGAACTTCAGAATATGCATTTTCAGATAAATCCAAGGTAGCACTTAAATTACCAAGAATTTCTTGCAGCTTAACCGAATACGGTCTCATTTGCGTTATCGCATCTTGAGCTCTCTTCAATTTAGCTGCTGAAACCATTTTCATTGCCGAAGTTATCTGCATAGTTGAACCAACAGAAGTTATCCGGTTTCGTATTTCTTTTAAGCTTGGCATGTGACTAAGTTCTTAAAATCTAATTAATATCTATCTGCTATTTCTGTAGCAACTCGACCTAAAACATCAGTAATTTCATCTGTATATTTACCTGCTTTCAAATCAGCCAACACTTGAGCATGTTGAGATTCAAGAACAGTTAAAAACTCCTTCTCAAATTCTTTGATCTTATTGATTGGAACACGTTGCATTAATCCTTTTGTACCACAATAGATGATTGCAATTTGTTTTTCAACTGGGTAAGGATCACCTTCTCGTTGTTTCAAAATCTCAACATTACGTGCTCCTTTATCTAAAACAGATTTTGTAGCTGCATCTAAATCCGAACCAAATTTAGAGAAAGCCTCCAATTCACGATACTGAGCTTGATCTAATTTCAAAGTACCAGCAACTTTTTTCATGGATTTGATTTGTGCTGATCCACCTACACGAGATACGGAAATACCTACGTTAATCGCCGGACGAATTCCTGAATTAAATAAATCTGATTCCAAGAAAATTTGACCATCTGTAATTGAAATTACGTTGGTAGGAATATAAGCAGAAACGTCACCCGCTTGAGTTTCAATAATTGGTAAAGCGGTTAAAGAACCTCCTCCTTTTACTCTTCCTTTTAAAGATTCTGGTAAATCATTCATTTGACTAGCAATGGCATCATCAGCAATAACTTTTGCAGCTCTTTCTAATAACCTTGAATGCAAATAAAATACATCTCCTGGATAAGCCTCACGACCCGGTGGACGACGCAACAATAGAGAAACCTCACGGTATGC
>CAZTFG010000162.1:0-1914 GCA_964612725.1 uncultured Lishizhenia sp.
GCATTCAATCCATAAATCATTTCAACCAGGGCACTTTTGGAACTGGTCCATTTTAATTCTGAGCTTTCGTTTAATTCAGTTGAAAGGCTTGGTAAGTTGAGTTTGCTTGTGTCTTTTTGAACGCTTTCTAAGAATTCCTGTACTTTGACTAAGGCGATGTACTCTGCTAAAATCTCATCGTAGCCTGTGCTGTGCGTAAAGTCCAAGGATAAGAATCGATGCTCTATTTCGGTATGCAGTTGAGCATTCTCACGGATGAAAAAGTTCTCATCGAGGTGCTCTTGCTTTTGTCGGTAATAGGTGATAATGGTATTGTATTGCTTGAAAAAGAGGTGACCGGTTTGTAAGTGTAACTTGATATAGTTTAATCTAACATCTTCATCTCCAAGGGGAAATTCTGATTGAAATTTCTGAATCCTTTTGTAAAAGATGATTTTGGCAAGGATTTTTGGTTTAAAGTATTTGAAGTAATAAATTTCATCCGATGGACGCACGGATTTTTGACTTAGGAAAAAGTCTTTTGATTTTTGCAGGTGCATTTGGCAAACAGACATGGCACTGTGCACGTCGATAAATTTTCCGGAACCGATCAATTCATTGAGTTCTTGTTTAAACTCATTCTCCAATAGTTTTAGTTGATTTTGCATTGATTTTTGGTTTAGCAACATAAAAATCGGAGCCCTTCCAAACGAGGACTCGCTGTCGCAAAAGCAATCAAGTTAGATAGAATGAGAGGGTGCATTTTTGAAGGGAATTGGGTAAACTTCCTTACTGATTTTTATACTTGCCGAGTTTATTTTGGTGTACTTCGAAAGAATAATCCTTCACTGAAATTTTAAGTGTTTGTGTGCTATCTATTGTCCGATTTGGGAATTGCTTCGGCGAAATTTTCACCCTTTATTTGTTCTGCACCTCATTAAAAACTGAACGGGTTTGAACGTGAATTTCTCCTTTATTGACTGCTAAAAAATAGTACATGTCCTCATTTTTTTTAGTACTTGTACTAATTTTTTTGACTGTCTGAACAATTGTAAATTGTCGGATTATTCAGATAGCATAAGGTTTTTAGCCATTTACAGGTTAGGATTTGTAACGTTTTGGTAAAATGTTGCAAAAATTACGGTTTTGGAATTGGGGTAAGTTTGTTGTGGTTGGAATGGAGAGGGATTGAAGGGTAGTTTAATAAGCTCGCTGTTGTGTTAGAAAACCGTCAATTTCATATTAAAATTTAAAAAATGACAGACTTACTGAATAAAATATCTTCCTACAATCTATTTAATAATTTAATGCCTGGAATTCTATTTGTCATTTTAGTTAAATACTTTGTTGGTTGTAATCTGGTTCAAGAAAATGTATTTATTGGTTTATTCTTATATTACTTCATAGGAATGACAATCAGCAGATTCTCTTCGATAGCAATTGAGCCATTACTAAAGTTTTCAAAAGTTGTTAAATTCAGGTATTACAATTTATTTATTGAAGCGAGCAAAATCGACCACAAATTGGATATTCTTGTAGAAACAAGCAATATGTTCAGAGTCTTGTTCACAATGATATTTTTAATAACTATAACAAAATTGTATTACTCAACAAGAGGTTTTTTGAATGTTTCTGAAACAACCGAAAAATATTCTATGTTAGGTTTCTTATGTTTTATTTATCTACTTTCTTACAGAAAACAAACAGATTATATTAATAGAAGAATTGATTACAATACGAAATAAATTATAATATGGAATTTTTAATAGACTTTTTGTACGTTGGCGATGGTGACGCAATTATTATTTGGGGTAGAAATCCGGACGTAAATGATTTTGTCTTCTTTCTTGACGGTGGTAATAAAGATTGTGGAAAAGAAATTGTAAGCCATTACAAGAAGCACATAAAACCAAATCTTTATCAGAACAACACAAT
>CAZTFG010000162.1:1924-4327 GCA_964612725.1 uncultured Lishizhenia sp.
AATTGGATTCATAAACAGTCATCCACACGCAGACCACATTAATGGGCTTATAGAAATTGTAGAAGACCTAGGAAACGAAATGACTTTGGGAATTTACAACGACCCTGTTAAATTTATCACTGAAGAATTAAGAGAAAATATTAAAAAGTCAGCATTAAAAAAAGAAGATCCTGATATTGAACATCTTTATAATTCATTTGAAAAGGTTCAAGAGTTAAATAAATTATGTGAAAAATTTGACATTGAAAAGAAAGAAGCTTTAACTGATTCGTTTTGCTTTAATGAATTTAAAATTGTATCACCTTCAAGAGAATTTTACACCGATAAAGTTCAGCAATTCACAAATATTGACTTCTTGAAACAAGTTGACTTTACTAAAAAAGCATGCAGTTCAGTAAATGAATCAGCAGAAGGTTTAAAGCCTTGTGAAGTAGTTGATGAAAAAAATGATGCTTCTCCAGAAAACTTATCAGCAACCGTTATAGAATTAGTTGATAATAAAAAAAGGCGGTACTTGCTAACAAGTGATTCAGGTGTAGAATGTTTTGATGATATGGAGAAAAACGGATTTGGTTGTGAAAACCTTCATATTGTCCAGCTTCCTCATCATGGAAGCCGAAGAAATATTAGTACTAGTTGGATTGCAAAGTTTGCCCCTAAAATGTTTATTATTTCAGCCGAAGGAAATGAAAAGCATCCTAGAAAGGCAGTTATAAGTTGTATAAAAAAGAATTTACCCAAATGTAAGACATACAGTACTCACAAGAACAAGTCAACACTGTCATACACAACAAATAAAGATGTATTTCCCGACCGAAATTGGAAAAGTGCAGAGCCGATATAAAGAAAAAGCGAATTATAACAGACTTTTTGCACAAAAGCAATCTAAGAGGTTAACTGAACATTATACCTCCTCGCATCAACTTTTGTGGTGTATTAACAGTTTTGTGCTCCAAAATTCGCTATTGGCTTAGGGTCAAACCGTCATCGGTAATTTTAAGCGACACCTAAGATAAAAAAGCAGAGACTTAGATTAATTAAATTTCTAGGGTAAAATAACGAGCCCACTTTCGCAGGCTCGTATTATCTCTTTCATAATTAAAAAGAAGAAGCTGCAGCTAGTTCTTTGAACTTGGATGCTAATTGCTTCATGTCGTCGCCCACTTTTTTGTCAATGATCTTCGCGTAGTGTTGCGTTGTTCGGAGGTTTTTGTGTCCGAGCATTTTGCTAACACTTTCAATGGAAACCCCATTGGTGAGTGTCACGGTGGTGGCGAAGGTATGACGTGCTATGTGGAAAGTGAGTTCTTTATCAATTCCGCAAATGGCGGCAATCTCTTTCAGATACGCATTTGTTTTCTGGTTGCTCGCAACGGGAAGTAGTTTTCCGGTATTTTGGCAAACGGGGTCGTTTTCGTATTTGCTGATAATGTATTCTGCAGGAGGCAACAAGGGAATGTTGCAGATGGAATTGGTTTTTTGTCGCTTGGTCAATATCCATTTCTCGCCACTCATGACGTAATTGATGTCTGACTTTCGCAACGCGGCCACATCTGCATACGCCAAGCCTGTGTAACAACTGAAAAGGAAAATATCCTTGATACGGTTCAAACGCTCAGTGCTGAATTGCTTTTCCATCATCGTGTTGATTTCAGCTTCAGTAAGGTACACGCGGTTTACTTCTTTGACCTTGGCGGTGTAATTGACAAAGGGACTTCTGTCCAGCCAACCGTTCTTTAAACATATTCGGATAATCTTGTTGAAGTTTTTAAGGTATTTCACAGCAGTATTGTTATTGCATTTCCGAACGGTGCGCAGGTAGAATTCGTAATCGCAGATAAATGCATAATCGATGTTCTTGATGTCGATGTCGGAAATTTTGTACTGGTATTGCATGAATTCCAAGGTATGGGAATAGGATGTTTTGTATCGCTCGAGGGTTGCGGGTGAAAATTCGTCGTTAATAAGTTGTTGCATACGGTCGTTGTGTTCTCGGAAGATTTCCATGAGCATACGCGGTCGGTCGTTTTTTCCATGTACTTTGTTTCGCAAGGTCTCTGCCGTGATGGTCTCATTGTTAATCATGAGTTGTCGATGTGCTTCATACACATTGACTCGAATGGTGTCAAGGTACATATTGAATGCTTTGACTTCATTTGAGTTTCCGATGCGTTTGGAGGCTTTTGTATTCCAATGGGCTGTGGGGCAGTCACGGCCTGTTGAAAATTCTGTTCTTACTCCATCCACTGTGATTCGAACGAAGATGAATACTTCATCCGGATTTGATCTTTTTCTTTTCCCGAAGAAAAGCAGGCTAAAATTCTTTTGCATTTGCGCAATTTTAAGTTAGTAAAATTAGATCAACCTACTATGCAAAACAAGATGTTCATTCTTTGAACTGCT
>CAZTFG010000163.1:0-4300 GCA_964612725.1 uncultured Lishizhenia sp.
TGAGTAGTTTTTTTCAAGATTTACGCAATGACCATCGAGATTTTGATCGAGGTAATCTACTAGATTATTTTCCTGAAAATCCTTTGCTATTATTTGAATTATGGTTCAAAGAAGCAATTGATCACAATGAATTGGAATCAAATGCATTTGTTTTGTCTACAGTTGATTCTTCAACTCACCAACCAAGTGCTCGGATTGTTTATTTAAAGGAACTGCTAGATCAAGAATTTGTTTTTTACACCAATTATTCCAGTCAAAAAGGAAAAGAACTTGAAAAAAATCCTTTTGCTTCCATTTTGTTTTTTTGGCCCGGACTTCAGCGTCAAGTTCGAATTGAAGGAATAGTAAGCAAGGTAGAAGAATCCATTAGCGATGCTTATTTTGAGTCAAGACCACGAGAAAGTCAAATAGGTGCATGGGCCTCATTTCAATCAGAAATATTATCCGAAAGAAAGGAACTTGAGAACCGTTTTATTGAAATGAGTGATTCTTTTGTAGGTAAAATTAAACGTCCACCACATTGGGGCGGATATGCAGTAAAACCAACATTGATAGAATTTTGGCAAGGTAGGCCTTCCCGTTTACATGACCGAATTATCTATGAAAAGAGTGAAAACAACTGGTCCGTTTATCGTAAAAACCCATAAGGTGCAGGAATTACATCCCATATGCTTTGAGCTTTCAAACGGAATGCGCGTGGTGTACTTATACACTCCTACCTATGTAGCACATATAGGACTTACTTTTCTAGCTGGTTCAAGGTATGAAGATGAAAATGAAGTAGGTTTGGCTCATTTTCTTGAACATTGTCTATTTAAAGGAACCACTAAAAGGAAGCCGTTTCACATCTTATCGAGATTAGATACAGTTGGAGGTGAGTTAAATGCATTTACTTCCAAAGAAGAACTGTGTATTCACGCTTCTTTTACCAATGAACATACAGAAAGAACAATTGAACTCTTAGCGGATATTACCATGAATTCAAATTTCCCGAATAAGGAAATTGAAAAGGAAAAAGAAATCGTTTTAGATGAAATTAACTCGTATTTGGATAGTCCAAGCGACAAGATTTTTGATGATTTTGAGGCTCAATTATTTAAGAATCACCCGCTTGGCAATAATATTTTAGGCACCAAGGAAAGTGTTCAAAGTTTTACCTCTGATGATTTACAACGCTATGTAGATCGATTACTCACCGCGCAAAATGGCGTTATTTCATTTGTTGGTCCCATTCCTCAAAAAAAATTACAATCACTTCTCGAGAAACATTTTGGAACATTTAGAATTGGAGAAAAACAACAGGTAAAAAATCCTTTTTCCGATTTTGAGCCGTTTAAAATTTGGACACAAGAAGCAAATTATCAGGTTCATGCTGTTTTGGGATCTATTGCTCCCAACTATTCTGATGAGGAACGAAAAGGGATGAATTTATTAACTAATATTCTAGGTGGACCCGCATTAAACTCAAGACTAACGCTTTCCGTAAGAGAAAAATATGGGTATTCTTATAACGTTGAGGCTAATTACAATCCCTATGTGGAAACTGGTTTTTGGAGTATTTATTTAGGTACGGATCAGAAATACTTATCTAAATCAATTGACCTAGTGAAAAAGGAACTTAAGAAAATCAGGGAAGTGAAATTAACAACCCTTCAATTACACCAAGCTAAACAGCAATTGAAAGGGCATTTGGCATTAAGTTTAGATAGCAATTCGGGGCTCATGATAGGATTAGGCAAAAGTTTATTGTTATTTAATCAAATTGACACTATCCAAGAAATTCAAGAAGGTATAGATAAAATTACTGCTGAAGAAATTTTAGATATTGCTAATAAATATCTAATGCCTGATAATTTCTCTGAAATGGTTTTCGAAATGAAAGTCTAATTCATTACCTTTGAGTATGCGTTTGCTTGCATATATATTATTGTTTTCTTTTACATTCATCCTTTTACCAAAGGAATGGTGGCATTTAGATGACCATTCAGTACACAAACACGTAAGTCATTCTACAGAAAAATCATTTGATCATGATGATTGTGTAGCTTGCGATTTGGATTTATCCACATTTAGTTTTGCAATTTCAATAATAGCGATTCCTTTTTCCAATTCAAATAATGTATCTTATACAACTTGTGGATCTACATTTCTATCGAATTTATTTATTTACTTTAATCGAAGAGGTCCACCCAATTTAACTTAGTTTGTTCAAGTATTCTTTTTGATCTTCTTAAGTTAAATAAAAATCTATGTTATATACTGGTTTCAAAGCAAGTGTTATCTTGTTTTGCCTTTTTACGTCTTTTTTGGGTAATTCTCAAATTATAAAAGGACAATTGTTGAATAAAACCACTTCTCAATTCATTGTTGGTGCTCGACTTTTTATTGTTGAAACTGAACAATTATGTGTTTCAGATTCAACTGGTTTTTTCTGTTTTCGACAACCTCCTGTTTTGCCGTTTCGAATTAAAATTCAAGCGAATGATTACGGCTCACAATTGTTCACTTTAGACAGTATGGTTTCTTTTTTAAAAATTGAATTAGACGAAAAACATATTGACATGCAAGAAATAACCGTTTCAGGAAGTACTACACAATTGCAAAATCAAAATCCATTTCATATTGAAACGAGAAAATTAAGTGAGTTAACATCGGTTGCAACTATGAACATGGGGGAGATTATTTCCAATATTCCAGGTGTTTATCAATCAAATTTAGGAAATGGAATTTCAAAACCAGTAATAAGGGGCCAACAAGGAATGCGCGTTGTTACTTTAATAAATGGATTACGCATAGAAGGCCAACAATGGGGCGGAGACCATGGAATGGGATTGTCTGAATTAGGAATTGGTTCTGTCGAAGTAATTAAAGGACCTGCTTCCTTGTTGTATGGAGCTGACGCTTTAGGTGGGGTAATTTATTTCACCGATGAAAATTATGCAGCCACAAATTCAAGTGAATTACAGGCAAGTTTAACTGGAAATTCAAATACTATGGGAGGAAACAGTAAGTTTCTTTACAAGCAATCGGGACAAAATATAAAATGGATGATAGGTTCTAGCTATACCAATCACGCTGATTTTCAGTTAGCTAGTAAACAATTTGCTAAAAACTCACGATTTAATGAATGGGTATTGAAAAGTGGACTTTCATGGAATTCAAAGAAAAGTTTACATACAATCCGGTATTCATATGTTCAATCTACAACAGGTATTCCGGGACATACGCATGATACCCTAATCAATTTTCAAGATTTTCAGGTGGATGAACAAAAAAGAAAGTATGAACTGCCAGCACAATTTTTTAGTAATCACTATTTTTCATTTGATAATAAATGGTACAAAAAGAAAAATACCATTCAATTAATGTTGGGTGCTACATGGAATAGATTAATTGAATATGATGAAAAAGTAACAATTCCAAGCATTAATATGTCACTATTTAATTCCCTGTATTCAGTAAAATGGATCAAAAATCAAAGTAAGAACTTAAAACTAATTTCTGGTTTTCAAGGGATGATTCAAAATAATAGAAACGGATTGAACCCTTCAGATACGCTTGTACCTAATGCACTTACACTCGATAATGGTATATATGGTACAATTCAATATGAAATAGGAAGATGGAATTTTCAAGCAGGACTCCGATTTGATAATCGAATTATACAAACCTTTGATGTTTTTCATTCTATTAATCCTATAATTAAAACGTTTAATAGTCCAAACGGGTCAATAGGAAGTGTTTATAACACAGGTAAATTTACTTTTCGAACCAATGTATCTTCGGGTTTTAGATCTCCGCACCTTTCCGAGATGTTTGCAAATGGATTTCATCATGGTGCACTTCGTTATGAAATTGGAGATATTAATTTGAAGCCCGAAAAAGCAACTCAAATTGATATGACGGCAGAAATAAATCAGGAACATATTGTTTTGATTCTTAATCCTTTTTTCAATTATATGAGGGATTATATATACATTCTTCCTTCTGGTGCTTACCAAGACGGAATGCCAATTTTTACATATGAGCAATTAAACAAAGTATTCTTTTATGGAACTGATCTCGGGGTTCACTATCATCCTCATTTTGCCCACCGGCTTCATGTAGAAAGTTCATTATCTTTAATTTATGCCCAATCTGCTACAGATAGCAGTGTTTCGTTACTTCCGCAGCCTCGAATTCAAAACACAGTTAAATACTCTTTTGATTTCGGTAAAAAATTTGTGTTAAAGGAATTAACCATTCAATATGCATGGCTGGGAAAACAAGATCAGTAGCATTTAACGAATCACCCTCAAAT
>CAZTFG010000164.1:0-4269 GCA_964612725.1 uncultured Lishizhenia sp.
TGTATTTCAACACCCGGTTCTATGTTCAAGGTAGCTCCTGGAAATACCACCACAGTTCCATTGACAATATAAGGACTGCCACTCAATGACCATGTTGCATTTTGATAAATCCCGCCTGAAACATTGGTTTGTGAATGGGAAATGAAGGTAAGGAAAAACAAAAAGACGAAAAGAAAAGTGTTTGTGGACATGAGAATGTTTTTTTAAAATAACAATATTTTGCATTTATTGTTTTGAATGACTCATCTAGAGAATATTTGCAATTTTCACAAGTAGAAAAACAATTATATATTTGAATAAACCTTTTTCAAATAATAAAAAACGTTTGAGAAACCAATGAATCAGCTTAGTTTTTTTTAATATATAAGCAAAAAACAATGCTTCTAAATTTTCTATTTCCTTTGGCACCAATATTCTTGATTGGATAATAAATCGCATACCAAAAGGAATTTCCAAAGAAAAACTGGATACTCTTCCCTCCACTACATCCAATGTAAGTTGTATATGTTTCAAATGGATTTTCATTAACGCTGACTAGAATAATTTATTCCAATCTCAAAATCTCGTTAACATCGAGGTAAAAATAAATAAACACCTATTTTGGAAAACTTACCGTGAATGTAGTACATTGCTCGTTTGACTTTACTGTTATTCGAGCATTGTGCTCATCCACTATTTTTTTCACGATAGAAAGTCCGAGCCCTGTTCCATTTTTGGAATGTTTGGTGGTATAAAATTTTTCAAAGATTTTGTTTTGTATTTCTAACGGAATCATTGGTCCATTGTTTTCGACGTGAATTTTAACGTGTTTCGCATCTTGTTCAGACCAAATTTTGATATAATTGCCATCATACACTTTTTCAAATGATTCCATTGCATTTTTAATTAAGTTGGCCCAGAGCTGAAAAAGATGAATATCAAATCCAAAGACAGAAAGGGATTCATCTACATCAAATATCAACTCCGATTTTCGTTTAATCTCATAATTAAAAATCGTGATTACCGTTTCGATATTGTCATGTAATGGTACCATTGATTTTTCATCTGTACGTTTTTCCTTAATATAGCTCCGCATGTCTTGCACCACTTTTGATGTTCTTTCAGTAGAAGCTAAAATAGTATCAATAAAGGAACGTATAGATTGAACCTCATAAATTAATTGAAGAAAAGGCAATGGGTTGTCAGATTCAAGTATCACTTTCAATTCATCCGAATTTGCTGTTTTAAACCTACAACGAACTAGTGCTTCTAATAGATCAACAGAAGGTTTTTCTATTGAAAACTGGTTTTCAAGCAGAGAGGAAATTGCTACCATTTCTTTCCTTTTTTGAATGCCGCCAATAAATAATTCGAATGTATTGTTTATTGCGCGATCACAAGCAAAACTCAATTGATCCAAACTACACTCTTTTAAGGTGTTTTTAAACAAGTTTTCTAACGTAGAACGAATACTTTCAGCGCCAACTTTAATCGAACCTATAGGCGTATTTAAATCATGAGCAATTCCGGAGGCAATTTCTCCTATGGTAACTAATTTTTCTTGATCACTTATCGTTTTCGCCAAATCTAAATTACGAAGCGTTTCTTCTTGAACCATTTTTTTCAGGTCAGAATTGATCTCTTCCAATTTTTGTTTTCCAAATTCAATTTGTTCTAAATATTCTACCTCATCCGTATGATCTGTTGCTGATCCCACTAATCTTATTAACGCTCCTTCTTGGTTTCGTTCTGCCAAAAGCAAACACTTCAAATGGCGAATGCTTCCTGAATTTTTTTGAATGATTCGGTATTTCATTTCAGCTTTAGGGAGCTCACCATTGAACACCTTATCTGAAATTTCTACTACACCAGGTTTGTCATCTGGATGAATCGCATTGAGCCAAGCAGCATATAGGTCGCTTTCTTCTCCTTTTTCAATGCCGTATTGTGTAAATAACACATCATTCCATGTTACTTCATTCACCACAGCGTTATATTCCCAGATACCTAGAGCAGCATTATCAGCAATTAATTGATAGCGCGAATTAATTCGTAAAATTTCTTCCTTCGATTGAACCTCATTAGTTATATCCCGTTGTAAAGCAATAAAATTAATGTGATTGCCATTATCATCAAAAATTGGAATAACCTCGAGTTGATTGTAATAAATGGAATTGTTTTTAGTTTTATTTATTAAAGTAACCTCAACTTGTTCCTTTAAACCTAATCTCTCTCTTAGGAGAGCTATTTTTTCCTTATCTGACTTTTCTGTCTGCAAAAAATCCTTTGGTTTTTTGCCTTTAATATCCTCTAAAGAATATCCAGTTATTGTAACAAATGCGTCATTTACCCATTCAACCTCTCCTTTATTATTGGAAATAATTACTCCATTTTTCGTTTTCGTTGCAATGAGCGATAATTTCTTCAATTCAAGCTGAGACTGTGAAATTTGTTCAATTTGATTTTGAATTTTATCCGTTTTTAAGCGATTGACAAACAAAGAAAAAACTTGCTGCGAGAAAATGGAAAAAACATTTTGTTCACGTGTTGATATTTTCTTGTATATAGGTGCGTTTTCGTCTGCAACCCAACTCATGACCATCACTCCACCACCAGATTCTTTATCTATTTGACTAAAAAACAATCCATCGCGTACTTGCTGTTCTAATTGCGGTACGTTCTTCAAATCTTGATCAAAATATATAGCTTTTCCTTTTGAATCAAATTTTTGTTGATCAAAATACTTTTTGAGCTCTCCTTTTTTATTATCAATTTCAAAACAACACCCTTCACAGGTTAGCATTACCTTCGCTTGATTTTGAGGGCAGTAAAAGAAAACCATTCCTGCTTCTAATTCCAAAATATCGATTAATGACTCAACAGCTAGTTGTGCAAAGTCTCTATCTGATAATTCTTTTAAAGCTACGCGATTAAAGTCATTCAATCGTTTATAAAGCACAAGTTCCTGGTCGAGTTTATCTTGAGTATTTATCAACTCTTGCTCCACTCCAGAAAACTGAGTCACCCTCAGTTCCAACTCATGGTACTTTTGCAGCAATAAATCGTAATTCTTCTCTTTATCCACCCTCGTTTAAATCTTATCTATATAGTACGTATAGAGCCGTTGTATAATTATGATAAGTATTTTTTCCACCCAAACGGGCAAATTCTCCAAATCCGTACATACCCAGCCATGGTGGACATTCACCGTTTACATAAAAGGGTGTTTGCATTTTTCCAACCAATTCTTCTTTAATGATTCGGTTAAACAAAAATCGACCACGTGCTAAACAATCTGCATGGAATACCGCTACTACTTCACGATCACCAATGCGAGAAACCATATCATTCACCATACGATCCATTTCAGAGAAGATCAGGTCTTCATCGCGTTTCGTTAACCAAAGCTCCGTACCAACAGGACAAGTTGTCGCATAATGCATATGTGAACCTTCATGTTTGGTAACGACTCTTAATAAATGGTTATTTCCATATTCTTTTGCCAATTCCGGACTTAATTTTTCTCCCAACGCACCAATTGGAATTGAGTCGCCACAGGTTGAATCAGCAGGTAATCCTAAGCGGTTTAAATACTCTTCCCACGCTGGTTTATTATTAAATTCCTCTATGACATTTCCATTTGATTTTGTTACCACCAAAGGCTCACCAATAGCCACAAAGCCATGAGTTGCTTGTGTTTCCACTTTCAATGAAGGATCGCAAAATCCAACCATATACGCCCCATGTTCTGTTACTTTGTCATCAACTCCTTGATAATTCACAAATCCTTTCATATTATCTGCAGAGGTTGCTCCAAAAATTGTCACTTCAGAACCAAATACTTCTTCTATTCCCTTGATGCAAGCATCATCATCAATGTCAATTCCAGATGCTAGAAAATAAATCATATTAATTCCATCACATTGTGACTTCAACGAATTTGCCATTTCCTTAGACTTTTCATAAGAAGAATGACCATAAATTGAATCCGTGCTTGCGATTTTGAATTCGGTACCTTTTATTGCCATTAGAGCAATATCTTTCATGGACTCACTCACCCCTTCTTTTCCCACAACACCACAACATGAAGCAGCAAGAACTCGAGCATTAGGAGCCATTTCCTTGGCTTGATCCAAAATTTCCTGAAAATTATGTCCAATTGATGAATGAAAAATTAATAAATCAGCATCTGAAAATTGGTCTCCCATGGATGCTTCCATTAATTCGGCAACACCTCTTTTTGTGTTAACCATACGTGTACTTGCAGAAAAGAATTGTAACATAGCTTTA
>CAZTFG010000165.1:0-4183 GCA_964612725.1 uncultured Lishizhenia sp.
ATTTGTTTGTACACGCTTTAATTTCGAAAGATTCTAGATTGGAATTATTCGGTGATGCTAGAAAATCAATTGCGCGAAGAATTTTAGCTGAAAATGGAATCTTGACTAATTAGATTAAAATTTTGCCTAATTTTGTTTTGTGAAAACCTTCAAGGTAATTATCTTACTTCTTCTTCTAACCAGTAAACTAGTTTATTCGTTTTTCTGGCAAGTTTATTTTTATATTAATCAACGGGAAATTACGCGGTTAGAATGTGAGAACAAGGATAAACCTTTAATGAAATGTAATGGTAAATGTTATTTAGCAAAGCAATTACAAAAAGCGGAGGATGAACTGAATGTAAAAAAATCAAAGCAGGAGAAATCTAAAAACACAATTAAATTATTAGAAGGAAGTGCATTCATTGTACCTCAAAAAACAGCATTTTCATCCCATTTTTCTTTTCAAATTGAAACAACAAATTGTGTTAGTTATTCTAAAAACCTTCTAGCGGGGGCGACTTACCCCATTTTTCATCCCCCTTGTTTGGCTTAATTTTTCAGAAAAAAATTAGGTTCAAATTAAAAATAACACATGAAAAAATACTGTGTGATTCTACTACTTCTTGTAAGTAGTATAGCGAAAGCTTGTGATATTTGTGGAGGGGTAAGCGGCAATGCAACTATTGGCTTATTCGCTTCTACCAAGTACCACATGCTGGGAGTTAAAACGGGGGGGCAATCTTTTAAAAGTTTAATGAATGGAATTGTGCATTCACGAGAGTACTTGTTTCGTAACGAGTTCAATTTTCGTTTTCAATTTCATAAAAGAATTCAAGTAATAGGAGTGATTCCCTACCAGATTGGCTTCCAAAAAAGAGATTTAGGAAATGATTTGGTTCAAGGATTGGGTGATCCTATGGCGATGCTAAATGGAATACTTTGGCACAAAAAAGACACCAATGGACGTGCAATTCATTTTCTCTCTTGTGGTTTTGGCATTAAATTACCCACTGGTCGAGTGGGTTCTAATTCAAGCGCGATTAAAAACCTATATCCGGGAACTGGGGCTTGGGAGGAATTGCTTATTTTAAATTACACATTCACCTTGAATAAATCATGGAGTGCTCAAAACGAATTGAGCTATGCGTTTAAACAAAGTAATAATGCTGGATACAAATACGGAAATTCAGCACAAGCATCTTTTACCGCTGTAAATAACAGGAAAATGGGAATGCGAAGATTGATATCTTCTATTGGATTTATTTATAGCCATTTTCAACCCAGTTTATTGGATGGTGAAGTCTTATCTCTGAACAATAATAAGGGATTTGTGCTATCTCCAAAAGCTAGTTTGAATCTTATAGGATATCGTTGGCTCTATTCCATGCAATGTCAAGTTCCATTGTTCCAAAACCTGAATGATCGATCAATTAAACAAACTTTCGGTATGGAAGCCGGAATAACTTATTTATTAAAAACAAAAATTAAAAAACATGAAATCAAAAATTAATTATTTTATTTTATTCAGTGTATTATTCATTGGATTAATATCGTGTCATAAACATGAAGATGTGACTGCAACTATTAACTTAATGGAACCAATGGAGAACGATACTCTTGCATACGGTACAGAACTACATATGCACGGAACAATTGTTGGAACGGGAGAATTACATGGTTATACTTTATCATTAAAGAATGTATCAACGAATGCCATTTTGTATTCAGCTTCAAATACAACCCATCAAGAAACCTATGCGTTTGATGAACATTGGGTGAATAACGTAACGGACACCACGCTCGTTCAAGTTTCAGTTGATGTTGAAATAGATCATGATGGAACAAAGACCAGTAAATTAGTAAACTTAGTTTGTTTACCGAATTAAAGGTGTAGCAGTTGACTTGAAATTGCCGGTATGAAAGTACCGGCTTTTTTAGTTATCAATTTTGAATAACTAAAGTGTTCGAAATACTGGTGTTTAATTGGGTTATTTCACGAATAAATTCAGATTCCTTTTCAGGTGAAATCAACAATTCATCATATTTGTTATAGTGAACAACCAAACACTTCCAGGAAGTATTCATTTTCCATCCTACGTATAAACCATTGGCTCTTTCTATTTTTCGTATAGTTTGTATTGGGATTTGTTTTTTGAAAAACAACAATTTACAAATTAGAACCTCTTTGTCCCTTATTTCATAAAATGTGGAGCGTTGAATCACGATAAATAAAATTCCTAAAAATACAGAAATTGAATAGAGAATTAACAGTGATTCGTAGGACTGATTGACAACTACTTCAATCAATCCAATAAAAGAATAGAGAACAAAAACGAATAACCAAATAAGTCCAAAGAACCAATCTCGTTTCGCTCTGAAAATCATTACCAGGTAAACAATGGACGATGAGACATTAACGCGTTTACGTCTTGTTTTACATGTGTAATTTCAATATCGTTGTCTTTGTTCATCAACACGCGGTCAATCAACGAAACAATATATGGAATTTCATCTTCTTTTATTCCTCTAGATGTGATAGCTGGAGTTCCAATTCGAATTCCTGATGTAACAAACGGTGATTCTGTGTCAAAAGGAACCATGTTTTTATTCACCGTAATATCTGCTAGAACTAACGTGTTTTCTGCTTCTTTTCCCGTAATTCCTTTCGAACGCAAATCAATCAACATGCTGTGATTGTCTGTTCCTCCCGAAATAATGGTATACCCCAATTTTATAAATTCTTGAGCCATAACGGATGCATTCTTTTGAACTTGAGCCATGTATGTTTTGTATTCAGGACTCAATGCTTCACCAAAAGCTACTGCTTTAGATGCAATTACATGTTCTAATGGACCTCCTTGAATTCCTGGAAATACAGCAGCATCCAGTAATGCTCCCATAGATTTTGGATTTCCATTAAGCCATTTTAAACCAAAAGGATTATCAAAATTGTGACGCATCATTATCACACCACCTCTAGGTCCACGAAGTGTTTTGTGAGTGGTGGTTGTCACAATATGACAATGTTCTAATGGGTCATTCAATAATTTTGCAGCTATTAAACCTGCAGGGTGAGAAATATCTGCAAGTACTATTGCGCCAATTTCATCTGCCACCTTACGGATTCTCGCATAATCCCAATCTCTGGAATAGGCAGAGGCACCACAGATGATCATTTTAGGCTGCTCACGTTTAGCCGTCTCTTCCAATACATCATAGTCAACAAGTCCCGTTTCTTTGGAAACACCATAGAAAAAAGGCTTGTATAGTTTTCCTGAGAAGTTGACAGGAGAACCATGCGTTAAATGGCCACCGTGGGATAAGTCAAATCCAAGTATTTTATCGCCAGGTTGCAAACAAGCTAGAAAAACAGCGGCATTGGCTTGTGCTCCTGAATGTGGTTGAACATTGGCCCATGTAGCACCAAATAACTGACATAAACGGTCAATTGCTAATTGTTCTACTTTGTCAACAATTTCGCATCCACCATAATATCGTTTTCCTGGAAGTCCTTCTGCATACTTATTGGTAAGCACACTACCCATAGCTTCCATAACTTGGTCACTAACAAAATTTTCTGAAGCTATTAATTCAATTCCGTGTAATTGTCTGTTTTTTTCAGCTTCTATTAAAGTAAAAACTTCCGTATCTTTTAACATGTTGTGCTTGTTTGGTTCTTGTAATTTTTTTCGTAAATCTTTTCCAAACCTTGTTGTAAGGTTATCATGGGTTTGAATCCTGTTAATTCGAACAATTTTTTAGAACTACCTATTCTACGTTCTACTTCATAACCGTTTTTCTCATGTTCATTTTCAACAAAAATGATTTCAGAATCAGAATGGGTAACGGCTTTAATTTCTTTGGCTAGATCAGCAATACACCATTCTGCCTCGTTAGCTATATTCACAATATGCCATCCTTTTAAGTCGATCAATCGGATACAAGCTTCAACGGTATCATCAATATAAGTGAAATCTCGGGTTTGTTTTCCGTCCCCATAAACGGTTATCGGATTGCTTTCAAGACATTGTTCAAAAAAGCGTGGAACAACCATTCTATTATCTTGGTTATGACCATATACATTAAAAAAGCGCAAAGAAACCGAATGTAAACCTCGCTCATCAAAATGAGATTTCAAGTACAATTCGTTATATCTCTTTGCCATTGCATAGGAGGTATGAGGATCAACTAATAATTCTTC
>CAZTFG010000166.1:0-4073 GCA_964612725.1 uncultured Lishizhenia sp.
TCTTGAAATAAAAAAAGCCTGATATTTACTATCAAGCTTTTTGTGCCCACGACTGGATTCGAACCAGCACACGCGTAGCGAACCACCCCCTCAAGATGGCGTGTCTACCAATTTCACCACGTGGGCATTTAACAATCCTAATCGTTTTTAGGAACTAGTTAAAGTTTCATTTCAGGAACAAATTCAGGAACCACAAGGTCTCCTTCCGTTTTCGAAATAATCTCCTCCACACTAACTCCCGGTGCCCTTTCGATTAGATGAAATTTTCCTTCTTTTATTTCTAATACAGCAATCTCGGTTACAACCTTTTTAACACACCCAACACCAGTAAGTGGTAAGGTGCATTCTTTTAATATTTTTGATTCTCCCGCTTTATTGGTATGCATCATGGCAACTATGATATTATCCGCAGAAGCTACTAAATCCATCGCTCCCCCCATACCTTTTACCATTTTTCCAGGTATTTTCCAATTAGCGATATCTCCATTTTGTGAAACTTCCATCGCTCCCAAAACAGTAAGTTGAACATGCTGACCACGAATCATTGCGAAAGACATGGCAGAATCAAAGTAAACTGCTCCTTTTCTTGCCGTTATGGTTTGTTTTCCGGCATTAATCAAATCAGCATCTTCTTCCCCTTCAAATGGAAATGGACCCATGCCCAAAATACCGTTTTCAGATTGAAATTCAACCTCAATTCCCGTTGGAATGTAGTTGGCAACTAAAGTCGGTATTCCAATTCCTAAATTCACGTACCACCCGTTTTGTAATTCTTGGGCGATTCTTTTAGCTATACCATTTTTATCCAGTGCCATTTGTATTATTTGATGGGTAAAATTAAGTAGTTTTCTTGATTAATTGAAGGAAATAGTTGAATTTAATTATTTCCGTTTAGAAAAGGGTTTTCTGGTTTTATTCCTTTGGATTTTTCAAGACGGGCAATGTAAATACGGTTTTTATTTAGTTCTTTTGGGCCTGAACCAATCAATTCTATTCGATCCCCAATTCCGTCTGTTTTTGTTTGTGAACTTCGGTATTTAATTCCAGAAATTCTTCCAATTGAATCCCTTTCCCAGTTCAAGAATATCACAGAATGGCCAGATTTATTGTTTCTCCAAAATTGAACGAAATCTCCTGGTTGTGCATCATCAAACGATATCTTTTTACCTAAATTTC
Organism: uncultured Lishizhenia sp.; assembly: GCA_964612725.1. Lineage (GTDB taxonomy): Bacteria > Bacteroidota > Bacteroidia > Flavobacteriales_D > Crocinitomicaceae > UBA952. Next base: position 1,177 of record CAZTFG010000166.1, read on the forward strand.
TTTTTTCAAAAACAAATAAACATTGTGTTTCTACCGATTCTTGTGGTATTCCATACCATTCTTTTTGAAGTTGTTTCAGCTCAGAGGAAGAAATGTTTTCAAATAAATCATGCGCTTGCATCGTTTGAAAAAAAACGGTGAAAGTGAATCCTGAGCAATATGTTCCGCTTCTACTTTTCTTCAAAATTGTATCTGCATTATAAACTAAATCAATAGGGCACCCAGTACTTGAGAGAACGTAACTACCTCCTTGATGTTTATAAGCTTCCTTTAAAATAAATTCATTGAAATTTTGTCCAAAGAAATTCTCGGCAATTAAAAAAAGAGATGCTGCGATTAGTGTTTTCATTCTATCAGATAATTTTTCAAAGATAATTAATTGAAAGAAGTCTATTTTTTAATTTTTCACAAATAAAATTGATTAACTTCAAAATATGAAATTTACAGATAAACTTGCTGATTACATTTATCAGCATCAATTCAATCTTCAGCAACTTACGATTATTGTACCCAATGAACGAGCAGTTAAGTTCATTTCCGCTTCGTTATTTGAAAAATATCAAAAACCCATTTTTTCTCCTAAGATAATTACTATTGATAAGTGGGTAAGAATGGTTTGCCCAAGAAATGTAGTTGATAAAACTCGTTTGCTTATAGAATTGTATCATATTCAATCAACAAATCCAATTGATCAGGGTGAATTATCATTCGACCAATTTATGACATGGGGTCAAATATTATTGCAGGATTTCGATGAAATAGACCGGTATTTACTTGATCATTCGACTGTTTTTAGAAATTTAAGAGACATAAGAGAGTTGGAAAGTTGGAATGTTGAACCAGAAAATCTTACCATTACACAACAAAAATTCATGGCTTTTTGGGAAAAATTGCCAGACTATTATACCCGTCTTAATGAGGTGCTAGCTCAAAAAAATGCGGTGTATTCCGGAAATGCTTATCGGTGGTTGGCAGACAATATCTCGATTGCTTTTCCAGAAATTAAATTACATGCGGAAGAATATCTTTTTGCTGGTTTCAATGCTTTGTCTAGAGCGGAAATGAGTATTATCAAGCAAATGCGTTCTCTATTTGGTGCCCATGTGCTGATTGATGCTGATCGTTATTATCTTGATCAGGATATGCATGAAGCGGGAAGTTTTCTAAGGAAATTCATGCATGAGCTCGAAGTGAAAGAATTACCATTTATTACTGATGGTCTACTAAATCAGCCCAAATCGATTAAAATTATTGAGTGCGCTCAATATACCGGGCAAGTAAAAATTGCAGCATCTATTTTGTCAGAACTTTCAGCTGAGGAACTAAATGAAACACTTGTGCTTTTGGCTGATGAAGGATTGGTAATTCCAATGTTGCGGAATATTCCAAAAATTGTAGGTAAAGCCAACATTACTTTGGGTCTGCCGTTAAAAAGTACACCGTCAAAATCATGGGTTGAACTTCTTTTTCGAATCCAAGAAAATAAAATACGATTCGGTGAAAAGGTAATTTATTTTAATGATTTACAGCAGTTTATGAATCATCCCTTTGTTCAGGCTGGATCAAGTTCTGCTGAAAAAGAGCAAATGGCCGTATTAGAACAACAATCTAAAAAATTCAACAGGATAGTTCAAAAAATTGAAAACGTCGAATTATCATCCCGTCTTCAATCACTGTTAAGTTTGGTTTGTCTAGATTGGAAAAAGAATTGGCTTTTCGCTATTCAAACCATACGAATGGTAAATCAAGAATTATTCACCTCATTTCCATCAGATCAATTATTTGAACGCGCTGTGGTTCAGAGTTTTGATTCATCTCTGATTGAACTTGAGAATATTGCATCAGAAGGACTTCCTGAAATGGGATTAAAGAGCTTTGGTTTGGTTTTTAAAAATCATGCCTATACTCGAAACATTGCTTATCATGGAAATCCTATTGAGGGCTTACAAATTATGGGATTATTGGAAACGCGAATGTTGGATTTTAATCGAATTATCGTTTTGGGTCTTAATGAAGGCAGTATGCCGCCCTCCAATTTGATTCAAACTTTTATTCCAATCGATTTAAGGAGATACCTTGGACTACCTTTGCCTCGTGATAAACAAGGATTGTTTGCACATCACTTTTATCGTTTATTGCATCATTCAAACGAATTACATATTACCTACTGCAGTAGTGGTGAGTCAATTGGTGGGGCTGAACCTAGTAGGTATATTCTTCAATTAGAGATGGAGCTTGCCCGTTTAAATAACCAAGTAAAGATTACTAAAGAGCATTATCACATTCCTGAGGAAGAAAACACTATTTTGAAGGATGAGATCCAAAAGGATGAGTTTTATTTTAAACGGTTAGACGATTTTTTCTCACGTCCTTTGTCAGCCTCAGCGATAAAAAAGTACTTAACTTGTCCGATGGATTTTTACTACAGATATATATTAGAATTTGGTGAAGAAGAAAATATAGAGGAGGAGGTTGCTTCTAATACAATTGGGACTTTCATTCATGCGGTTTTAGAAGAATTATATTTGCCTTTTGCGATGTTCGATAAAACCGGAAACGCAAGGCTAGCTGATCGAAAATACCTCACAGTTGCAGCTATGGACGATATGTTACAAAAATATGAAGGACTTATTCGAAAACAATACCTGACGCATTTTGAAAATAATTCAAGTGCTTTTGAAACAGGGAAAAATCTCATTAGCTATAAAATGGCGTTGGAATTGACTAAGAAAATTTTGGAATCTGAAAAAGAGGAAATACAATCAACTGGAATCTCTCGTTGGATTTATCAATTAGAAGGGTTGTTTGATACTACCATTGAGATTAATTTGAACGGTAATAAAAAGAGTTTAAAGTTTAAGGGATATGTAGATCGAATTGATGGGGTAGGTGAAGAA
>CAZTFG010000167.1:0-1155 GCA_964612725.1 uncultured Lishizhenia sp.
CAAAAACAGCCCAAATGTTATTTTGTGAATCTACTTCAATTTCAAAAACAGAAGACGAAGGCATTCCAATCGTATTTGTTGTTGTAATTGTATCTATAAAAACACCATTAATAGCAACTGAAATTCCGGAAGCGCCCGCGATATAAATCGAATCGCTTGTTTTGGAAAACTTCATGTCATAATTCGTCCAATCTAAGAGTGTACAAGTATCCGGTGAGTAAAAAGTTAGATTTTCATTTTGGAAAAGACTAACAAATGAATTGGTGGAGGTGCTTCCCCAGAAGTTTCCATTTTTTGATTTTATTCGTTTCAAGGAAGAAATCGAACCCAAATTTGAATTACCATTTGACAACTTTAAAAATTCAGCCGAAGATCGAGCCACAAAAATCGTATCTTGATCAGAAGAAATATCAATTCCCTCCGTCACAGTTGACAATAAAGACCAAGTGCCTCCCTCAAATTTGTGCATGCCGAAATAGCGATCTAACGCAACGACATAATTTGGGGTTGCCGCAAAATCGAGAAAGATACTTTGTTGCTGAAGAGTCGGCACATTAAAATTGTTGTAATGAAAGTAATGTCCAAATGAGTCAAATCCTTGCACCTCACTTTTAAATCCAAACCAAATGGAATTATCGTAGGGGTTGACAAAAAATTGCTTGTTAAATTGCTCAAAACCTGCTGCTTGCTGCACAAATGAATTTGGTGAATGATAATCTGAAGCATGGATGGTTTTCCACGTTTGTGAATATGAATTAATCGCAAGGAAAAGGAAAACAACAATTATGGTTGAAAATTCTTTCATTCGACACTGATTTTTTGGATGGATGTACCGAGATCAACAAAATACACCCCGCTTTTCAATGAAGAAACATCAATTTTTTGGTTATTTTCAATTACTAGAAATTCCATCACGATTTTTCCACATAGGTCTTTGATTGTTGCTTTTTTACCCAATATGGAAGCGGTAATACCTGAAAAGGTAAATGTTGAAGAGGCTGGATTTGGAAAAAGCATAAATCCATTTTCTTCAGCGAAGGCTTCGTCCATTCCTAAAAATGCATCTTGACATTGATCTTCTAAATTCGTTTGAATCGCATTCAGATAAAAAGGAATTCGATTCAATAAAGCTGAGGCATTTTCAAGGTGATTACC
>CAZTFG010000167.1:1165-4050 GCA_964612725.1 uncultured Lishizhenia sp.
GAATGTTCGTAAACAATAGCATAGGTATTTGATACAGATTGTCCGTGTGCTAAATATAAGGATGGAGACATCATCAAACCTCGGCAATCACCTGAAGGAAAACCTATTCCTGCTGCAGTCCAGTCGGTAGGAACTGTTGGATCTCCTGAAAAGACATAATTAGTAGGATAACCATTCGGATGCACATAAGACGTTCCATCTGTCTTCAAGCCATTGAACATGTTCCAATACTGTTGTTTTCGTTCGGATTGAGTTCCATTTACGATTCCAGGCTTCTGAAATGATGACATCGATTGTTCAAGCGAAATAATTCCTAAAGCAGGCGGGTTTAATTCATACCCATTTTCGTCAAAATTATCAGCATTGTAAAAGTACATGACATTCTGAGAAGAATCACAACCGAAATAGTCGTCACTGTAATTACCTAAATCAGCATCAACCAAGAGCCCCATTTTGAACATATAGTAATTCATTAATCCTCGATTGTAAACCGTTACATCTACAAAAGTAGCATCGTTTATTTCATCGGCTGTATTGTACTGGTAAATCATCGTATGCACTTCAATTCCCATAGAATCTTGTGTATTTGAATAGGTGTGAGAACCGGCCGCATCGTTTTGAATCATGTATGTCGCGCAACAGCCTTTTATTAAGGGATAATCGCCATCATCTGGGTTGTACTGACCATCTGAATTGAAATCATAAAAAGGAGCAAGCCAATAACTTTCTCCAACACTTACATCACCATGCGCAGGCCAATCGTATATCACATTAAGCGCTTCCAAATTTGGTGCAGTTACAGTATCGCAACCGGATGTCAATTGTCCATTGTTACATAGCCACCACAATCTAAATTGGTCGATGTCCCCCTTACAGATTTTCCAAACTTTGTCTTTCCAACGATTGATATATGCGCTGTCGGAATAAGCTGTGGAAATTGGTCCAGAAAATATATCCGATGGGTAATTTGGATAACCTCCAGAAGTAATGAATATAGAACCGTTAACGTCTTGCGCTCCAAACATGAACTGCGCTCCAAAAATGGTGCTTAAGCCAGATCCTTTGGGCACTTCATAACCGGCTAATCCGGCATTAAAATTATTGAAAAATGTACCGCTAGACGAAATGTTTGCAGAGACATTATTGTGATCCAGAATTACTTGTGAATGGATTGATTGAACAAATAAAACCACTCCCAAAAGAAAAATGGGTAATAAATTTAACTTTTTCATTGTTGATTTTTTAAAACGATTTTCGAAACGAAAATGCCAAATTTAGTTGTGATTTGCTTGTAGGATATGCCGCCACATTCCACGATATATCTTTCGATTTAATGGGTTTTCGGGTAATCAAAGACCAGGTGCTGAAAATAACCGAACTTGTTCCCAAAGCCACATTCATTAAGGCGTAATTTCGTTGTGCTTCATTTATGTATGTCCCTGACCAAACGTATTGAATTTCTGGAAAATTAAGTGCTCCCAAGGTGATTTGCCCTGCTCCCAATACCATTCCTAAAATTGGAGTAAAAAGACCTTGACTTTGACGATTTATTTGAGAAACATTCATTACACTCAAAGCAACATTTGCTCCCGAAAAAACGGCTGTAGCATATCCAAATCCAGGTGTAATGTAATTTTCGGTTGGTGTTGGTCCATAAGTCGGTTGTATCATCGCGCATTCCAACTTGGTCAAACCAGAAGAGGCAATCCATTCGTCTATGACGTTCCATTCCATTTCCATGAGGTATTCGTATTGAAAACGGGCATTAATTTGCTCTGACACTTTTCTCCCTACAGATTGCTCAATCAAATACCCGACGGCACAAATAGTCCCTTTATCGTCAATAAAACATGGTTTACGTTCATTAGTAGATTCTCGATTTTCAGGGAAAATGCCAATTGTCCAATAGCGATGAAGATTTTCGATGGCTTGTCTTCTTTTTAATCGCTGAAGTTTGTTCAGGTGTTTGGTTGATGTATTTCTTAATACGTTCTCCACATATTCCAAATGTGTTTGAATTCGTATAACTTCGTTAGAATATTTATCTGGAAGTTTCTGATACTTAATTAGATAGCTGGCATCTCCTAAAACTGAATTTACAGGTTGTGGAATTGTATTTCTTGCATTCGAATATTTCGTGAATAAAAGAAAAATTAAAACAAGCGTGAATTGGTTCATAATCAAAGGTTTTTAATTTATAACGTAAAAATAGCCATGCGTGGGGGGTTATTTCCTCAATGTAATAAATGCAGTTGGCATCCACCACATGTTTAATCCAAAGGCCACTGTCACAACCTCATATCCTTCCTTTGTTTTTTCATTCAGTATTTGCTCCACTTTTCGGTTAAGTGTGTTTGTTGACCACATGGTCGATTCTTTAATGATGGTATAGGTCATTGGCTGCTATTTTTATTAAGATTTAACTATTTTTAAATTACTAGCCAATATAAAGATAATTTCAATTGTTTTTATTTAGGCAAATGCTTTAGTAGTTCATTTTTTGATTTTAAAAACACTAAAACGGTTACTGCTAAAAGGATTCAGCTTGTTTTCTAATTGTGTTTCTGGGAGAAAGAATTAGTACTGTACTAATTGAGAAAAGTAAAAAATTTAGTTAAAATATCAAACGACCTTCATCAGATTCAAGAAAGGAATTTGATTTTTCGAGGAAGTGCTGCATCTCATCCATTGTGTTTCCCACAACCTTTGTACTAAATTCATGAATCTTTGAAAGCATGCGAATGAAGGCCTCCGGTTCATGTTGACGGGTTAATTTTCTCAAGGTCAAGATATAATCTTCACGAAATACCGTTGGAATTAGTATTTTAGCATGATTCTGATGTACCAATTCTGCATTCATCATTACGCGAGCAATTCTTCCATTC
>CAZTFG010000168.1:0-4010 GCA_964612725.1 uncultured Lishizhenia sp.
GTAGGAGTACGAAAGTGTCTAAGTAGGTTTACGTAAAAATGGGGGTGATTGGGTAAAAAAGGCCTAAAAATAATTAATAGATAAAACCTGATTAGGTTGAAAAAATGAAATCAACATTAAATACTTTGAATATCAATCAATTACAACTAGAGGAAGCTGCTATTTATTTCTAGCATCTATGGATTGAAAAATCCGTTTCAAAAGGAAAGGGGTTGTTAATGTGGTTAATAGACCCATTATAACAAGCATGGAGAAGATTTCGGAATTAATCAGTTTTGCTTGATACGCAATATTAGCGATCACAAGTTCCATAATTCCCCGAGCGTTTAATCCGATTCCTAAAACAATTGATTCCCTGGTTTTTAATCCTGCAGCCTTTCCGCCAATAAACCCACCAGCTATTTTTGACGCAAAAGAAACAAATACAATAGCAATGAGTAATCCATAATTAGAAATCGCTTCAAACTTAAATTCTAGCCCAATACCCGCAAAGAAAATAGGTGCTAAAAATCCCATCGCCATGCTGTTCGTTGTATTGTGCACGGTATTTAAGTGTTTTTCGCCAATTAAATCTTTATTAATAAGCATTGCTGCAACGAAAGATCCAATGATGAAGTGTAATCCTACTGCTTCAGTAAGAGAAGCAAAAATTAAAATGAAAACAAATAAAATGGCAAATAAAGATTCTTTTCCCTTCAAGAAACCTAATACTTTATTTAATTGTTGTTCAATAAAGTTTTCCTCCTTGGTAAATCGCTTGATCAAGCGATAACTAATAATTACTATGATCAGAAAAAATGCAAGTTTTAATAGAGTAAATATGGTGGTTGTGGTAATAGAATAAAATGTTTTTTCTACATCTTTTAGATCTAATAATATCCCTAAAATCGTTAAAGCCATTACGTCATCAAAGATGGCTACAGAGACTATTTTCTGCCCCAATGGAGAATTTAACTTTCCTAAATCCATTAAAATCCGAATACTTACAGGTAAAGCCGTAATAGCCACACACAACCCGATAAATACCGTTGTCATTACATCTTGGTTAAATAATTTCCCAACAGCAAAGCCACTGATTATCGGTAAAAAAAAGGCGGATAAAGAAATTATGATGTTTTTTCCTCGCAATGATTTTAGCACATCATCAAGGTTAATTTCTAATCCAGCTAAAATGACAAGAAGAAAAACACCCAATTCAGAAATTACCTTGATGTCCTCTGTACGATGAATGAAATTTAGTAAGGTTGGACCTAATACAACACCAGCTAGAATTTCACCAATCATTGCCGGTTGATTAAATCGTTCCATGATTTCACCAAAAACCCGAGCTACAACTAATAGTATTAAAATATTGACAAAAAACGGGAGCTCTAAGGCGGGCATGATATCCATATTCTATAAATTAAAATTTACACCTTAGTTGTTGTAAGGCTATTATTTTGTCAACACCTTTGGAATTCGAAAATAATCGGAATCTCTTTTCGGTGCATTTTTCAATGCTTCTTCTTTCGATATTGTTATTTCTGCAACATCTTCTCTTAATACATTCACTGCGTCAGACATGAAAATAAGTGGCTCCACACCATCCGTGTTTATTGAGTTCAATTTGTCCATAAACCGAATGATTTTATCCATGTCTTGTTTGATTTCCTCTTTATCCTCGCCTATAAATTCTAGTCGCGCTAAGTGAGCAATATGATCAACAATTTCATCAGTAATTTTCATGTCGTAAAATTAGGATAAGTTTTTCAATTTTGAACGTCTTTGATAATTTTTCATCCACCCATTTGCGATGACAACAAGAATAATTAAAGTTGCTCCAATATAGAATCTATTATTCAGTAAAGTATGTTCCTGTAGAATAAAAATAGCTAATAAAATAGTATAAATTGGTTCTAGATTTATACTTAAAGAAACGGTAAATGTTCCTAGGACTTTGACTATTTCTATAGTAACTAAAAACGCAAATGAGGTACATAGGATTCCTAAAAACAATAACCATAGAAAATCACTCGTTGTCATAATGAATATATCCGTAGTGAATCGCTGCTGAAGTATCAATACTATGGTTAGAAACATGAGTCCTGTTCCCATTTCATATAACGTGATGGTTGGTGTGGGGATTTCTTGCGCTAATTTGGCATTAAAAACAGAAAATAATGCCGCACACATAGCTGAGAGTAGACCATATCCCAACGCTACATATTCATGTGGCTGAAAATCAGATGAAACAAAGTATATCCCAAAGATTACAATTAACCCAAGTAGAAATTCACTCAGTTGAAAAGGACGTTTCATAACCAGCGGTTCAAGCCATGTTACATGCAAAGTGGTCGTTGAAAGACACAGAATCCCTAAAGAAGCAGTGGAAAGTTGAATGGATTTATAAAAAGTTAACCAGTGCATAGTTACAATTATTCCGACACCAATTAATTTTAATCCACTTTGCCAATTTGAAATACGTAAAGATTTTTTTCTAGTAAGTAAGTACAACCCTAAGGCAACAAATGCAATCAGTACCCGATGCCATACAATGATGAATGCGTCAAGTTCAATAAGCTTACCTAAAATTCCCGTAAAGCCCCACATAAAAATGATAAGGTGTAGTAAAATATAGTATTTATAGGTACTGAACATAACAGATTTAAATAGTGGTAATTTCAACGTTGGAAAAATCGAATTGAATGTCTTGGATTAGGAAAAAACTACCGAAAATGAGCAATGTGTCTAAGGATTCTAAATGGTTAAGACTTTGTACAATTGCTTTATTTACATCCGAGCATACAAATATATTGGAATCGAAATATGTATTTTTTATTCCTAGAAGATCAGCAAGTTGAAGGCTTCGTTCCGAAGAGAATGGTGTGAGATATAGTGCTTTTTCTTTGGCAAAAAGTGGTATTATTTCTTTGTGGTTTTTATCAGCACTAGAACCGTATATGATATGAAGATTTTTTTCTGTACTACCCTTGACAAGGTTTAGTGTTGCTTGAATCCCTTCCGCATTATGTGAAACATCTAAAATGATTCTTGGCTTTCTTGAAACAATTTCCAAACGTTTTTGATATCCAGTATGATGAAAAAGGTTCTCAATAGCTCTTGTGATGATAGACTCATCGAGAATTATTTTTTCATTTTTTGCTAATTCTTCTAATGAGGTATATGCGGTTTTTACATTATCTAATTGAAATCCATCATTAAACGGGAAAGGTAAATTTTTTAACCAAGATGGAAAAGTGAAATCATGACTAAAGTAAATGGGTGCACCTACTTGATTAGCCTTTTTCTGAAAAACGAATTCCGTCTCTTTTCTTTTTTCTCCAATGATTACAGGCACATTGTGTTTGATTATTCCTGCTTTTTCGCCTGCAATTGCCTCGAGGGTTGTTCCTAGAAATTGTGTATGATCTAAGCCGATGGTGGTGATAACAGATACTAAAGGTGAAATGCAATTGGTAGCATCCAACCTTCCTCCCATACCAACTTCTATAATGCAATAATCACATTGGTTGTTCGCAAAATGAGCCAAGGCCATTACAAATGAGATTTCGAAAAAAGATGGTTCAAAATCCTGAATGGACTGAATGGACGTACAAAATTCAACTACGGATTTCTCAGAAATCATTTCGCCATTTATTCTGATTCTTTCGCGAAAGTCAAGTATGTGTGGGGAAGTAAATAAACCTGTTTTATACTTGTTTTCCGTAATTACAGAAGCGATTAACGAAGAGGTAGTTCCTTTGCCATTTGTTCCTGCAACATGAATGAATTTTAATTTTTTGTGCGGATTTCCAACTAATTCTAATAATTGAATCGTGTTGGTTAAATCCGGTTTATACGCTTTTTCTCCTATTTGCTGGTAGGAAGGGAATTGCTTAAAAAGCCAGTAAACAGCGTCATTGTAGGAATTGAACACTTTAATCTTGTTTCAAAACAATTTTTGGAAAAGTATAAGTTCTTGAATTTTTATTTTTTCCGTTGCAAGGTGTACAAGTTGTTTTTGAAATTAC
>CAZTFG010000169.1:0-3962 GCA_964612725.1 uncultured Lishizhenia sp.
AATTTATGCCAAGGTATTAGAGAAAAAAGTCAGCGAGGATATGAATCAATTGAGATCCAAACTTTTTGGAACAAACATGCCTTGGGATATCGGAAAAGAAAGTAAGATAAGCTAGGGGTTTATACCTAAATATGGTAGGGTTTACCCTGATATTCAGGTCAAAATGAAACTTCATAACAAGATAACGTATGCATTTGCAAAATTATAAGGTAGAGTAAATATGCAAGTGGGTGTTTTTAATCTTACGGAATTGACTTCACTGTGGCAAGAGGTTCGAAACAGCAAAAACGTAGAAACCTATTGCAACATTTTACAAGAAAATCAACCTGCACCTAAAATCATTGAAGTAATTCAGGAGAGAAATACGAAGAAAACGGAAAAGAACTACCAAAGTTTGGGCAGAATTATGCAGGAACATCCCATGTACGAAGATTATCTCATGCGATTTTGCGAACAAGAGCGAGCAGAGCAAAATGATAAAAAGCAAATCGAAATCCTTGAAAAGGAGTGTGGGAAGATCGGAAGATTAGAAAAAGTAACCCGCATTAGTGCGAATGGACGCAACACCTGGTTATTGCTTTACACAGCAACATGGAAGGAACTCAGCCAAACTGAGATTCAATTTGCATACCTGAATTGGAAATTAAGGACAGAAACAGTAAGAATAGAACATGAAATAACCAACAATCTATACCGCATAGAATCACCCGAAAGAGTAAAGCATTGGGTTTCCGAAATACAAAATTCCTTGCTGAATGAGGCAATGGAGTTGCTAGCACAAAACAATCAGAACATACCATTGGCATCAGAGTTAATAAAAACCGAATACACTCAGAAAGAACTGGAATCCCTAACGCTCTATTATTTAAATCAAGTAATACTCAAGTTAAAGCGAAAATATGGACACCATTTCAGCGAAGAAGTAAATGAATGTTTGAGAACCTATGCCATATCTATCAATGAGTTACGCAGAGAAATTACCCAATTAAAAAAAGCCATATCAACATGGGAAGATCCAAAGCTAGGCCAACTCATACAATCCCAAATTCAGGTCGTAGAAGATTTCATAAAAGGAGATTTTATTTCCCTCCGAGAGTTTACCTATGCCAAAGCGATCGTTCACGACATTGTACAAAAATGCTGGGAAAAAGAAGGAATGGAGTGGAATTCACGAAAAATGAGATACCTCTTATTGTATCATAATTTCAATCACCTAGACTTCATAGCATGGCTAACAAATAACTTCAGGAATGAAATGAATAAATTCAGTAATCCATGGGAATTAAAACAATGGTTACTCAAAGAACAAAAGAAAATCAAGCAAATAATTCCCCATTCAAATAGAATGTACAAATCAGGAATTCCCGGAGCAAAAGAATTAATCACCACATGGATACAAGAAGAATTGCTATACATAGACGGAATACATGCAGCCAATCCGGAGCAATTGATTTATCAACCGGTAATCGATAAGCAAGAACAGAAACTAACTACAACCCTAAATGTTCCTCAGTTGGCACTGCTTGCAGCATTATTGGTAGAGGAAGGGATTATACAAGAAAAAAACAAAACCCATGTCTTTTCAGCTTTTTCCAACGTATTCAAAACAAAGCACCAATCAAGCATTGCTGTTACCAGTTTACGAAATAACTATTACGATAAAGATCCCAAAAACATGACCGTATTAAAAACAAAACTAATTCAAATGATTAACCGACTCAATATCAGTCTAAATTCAAATGAGAGTTTTTCAGAACGTTAATTTCCAATAAAAGATGAACAGAAATACCCTTCATAGTCCACAGCTCTTCCTCACTGAGGTACAACAACGCTTTCCAATCAATAATCTGATGAATATGCATAAACAACAAAAGCTCGGAACTTAAATGAGGTAGGTTTTTTGAATTTTCCATCGCATGTTTTGTACTAAAAAGTAGCGTGGTCAACAGTTTGCAGGTAACCCGGAACCGCCAAGCTCCTTCCCCAAAGCAAACTGTGCCCACGCCATGCGAGGACGACCAGCTTGTCTTTTTAGGGGAGTTTGATAATTGGCGGTTTCGATTACCCAAAAAAGCGTGTCGCTACTGAATCTTTTTATTTATAGTCAAAGCTACTCATTTTTTAACTTTTTAGCTGCTCAATCCAACAACATTTAATTATTTATCACAAGACGAAAAGCTATTGTTTTCAAACAATTCAATAGAGGTTGCACAACCCCTTGCAACCCCCTTAGCCTATTTTTTTACATTCTATTTGCAGAGAATTTAAAACAAAAAATATGGCAGCTACAATTGTAACAATTGAGGATTTATTATCCTTCAAACAAGACTTAATCCATGAAGTGAGATTAATCTTACAAGACTCTTTAAAACAAACGGACGAAAAAAGGGAAGAGAAAAAAAATGAAAAATCCTGGTTAAAATCGAATCAGGTACAACGCATGTTAGCAATTTCTCCAAGTACGCTTCAAAACCTCCGATTAACCGGAAAAATCCCATACACCAAAATTGGCGGAGTAATCTTTTATCCAAAAGAAGACATAAACCAACTGCTTGAGTCCAAAATTCGAAACCGAGTTTAAATGGAAGGAAGATTATACAAGATCAATTACATTACCCATTTGAATCGTGTGAGTCAAATGCTTATGGAGGATAATAGACTCACAGCATGGCACATCAGTCTGTATTATGCACTTTTTCATTTGTGGAATGCAAATAATTTCAATAATCCATTTTTAATTCATCGAATTGAAATCATGAAGGCGGCAAAAATCGGCTCTTTAAATACCTATCACAAAGGCTTACACCAACTGCACGATTGGAGTTACATCGCCTATTTTCCCTCGTACAATTCATTCAATGGAAGCAGGGTACACATGTTCATTTTTGATACAACACTAAGTACAACAAATAAGAGAACCCGTGATAGAGGTACAAAGAGTGCTACAGGACAACAAGTGAGTCCTATTATAAAAAGAAAAGAAACAACTAATAAAGTATTAAAAACAAAAAAAAGCACGAGACAAAAAACACTATTTGAACCTCCAACTTTTGAATTCATAAAGGACTTTTTTAAAGAAAATAATACGCTTGAAAGGGAGGCGGAATTATTTTTTCACCATTATGAATCCGTTGGATGGAAATCCGGAAAAAACAACATTCAAAACTGGCAAGCACTGGCAAAAAAATGGATGATCAACAGTCAGAAATTCCAGGCAGAGAAAACCGGCAAAATTGCCACAAATCACTTACACGCAAAACCCACCAATTATGAAGAAACACTATAATCCGGCAATTGAAAAGCCGTTTTTAATAGATGAAGAAGGTTCACGTCTTTATAATTACGAGCATACTCTTCAGTTTTTACAATACCGGGGCCGACAAAGATTTGGAAAAAGCTTCACCATTCAAAAAGAAGACTTGCCAATTATTTTCAAGTTGTTGATTTACTTCACCAGAAGCGATAATTTGTGCAAAGAGAAGGGCATTGATCCAAACAAAGGAATCTTACTTGCAGGCCCCATTGGCAGTGGAAAAACATCACTCATTACTCTAATGACAGAGTTTACGCTACAAAGTAATCATTTCTTTATCCGTTCCACCCGCGCAATTGCAGCAGAGTTTCACGATGACGGGTATCAAGTCATACAGAAGTATTCCTGGAGACCCAAGATTTATTGCTTTGATGATTTAGGAGTGGAGCAAAACATGAAGTATTACGGAAACGAATGCAATACCATTGCAGAGATTCTCTTAAATCGCTATGATTTGATGGTTAAGCACGGGCATGTCACCCACGCCACCACCAACCTAAGTGCTTCAGATTTAGAATCACTTTATGGTAATCGCTTGCGCTCCCGCATGCGCGAAATGTTCAACCTCATCGCATTTCCCAACAATACCCCTGATAAACGAAAATGACTCAATTTCCTCTCCCCTTGAGGGGAGACTAAGAGGGGTGAA
>CAZTFG010000170.1:0-2558 GCA_964612725.1 uncultured Lishizhenia sp.
TTGAGACATACTTTTTCAAATTTGTCTGCAAAGGTAGTTATTGAGAATGGAAAAATGCGAAAACTGAAGCTACGAAAGGCAATTTTTATTAAAAATCATACCTTAACAACCGCCACCGAGCGCAGCATAGATATATTCAACTTTTCCATTATACTCAATGCGCAGCACTCCTTTGGATTCACTTGATTCTAAACCGTGATCGGTTGTAGCTCCAAAAAATTCAATTTTCAATTGGGGATTTTCCCATTTAGTATAATTTGGATTTGTCGTATCAATCACATTCAAAACATAAGTAACCCCTTTAATTTTTACCTTAAATTTTGATTCTGTGGCTTGTTGGTCATAACTATCTATACCTAAAAGCCCATCAACTCCATAAAATGCGAAATAACAGCCATCCGTTTGTTCCTGCCAAGACATTGGATCAAGAATGGTTGACTTAAACATTTTAGTTTCGACAAAGGCAGCATTCACCCAGCCAGTAACATCAATATCTTCCGTTGATTCATCTCTATCAAATGAATTAAGATTCGTATGACGCACTTTTATCCAACCCTCAGCCCAATCATTGGCATACAACAATTCAGTTTCATTGGGTAAAGAGAATAATACATTACTCGATGTTGTTGGCTCTGAACGCAGGTTCAATCCGCTATTGCTTGTTTTCACTTTGATTTGACCAAATACTTGAAAGAAAAATGTGGAAACCACAAAGAGGGCAAAAATTCGTTTCATTTTTTTACTATTAGTTGACAATATTACAAATTTATGCAGTTACTTTGTTTGGTAATTTTGAAAATTAACATTCTTATGTCAACCTCTTCTCCATCTAAATCACCAGATCCATTGCATGGTATCACCTTGGAACGCATGGTAAAAGAATTACAGTACAAATTTGGCTGGGAAGGACTTGGTTATCACATACGCATTAATTGTTTTTTGAAAAATCCTAGCCTAAAATCAAGCTTAAAATTTTTACGAAAAACTCCATGGGCGAGAGAAAAGGTAGAGAAATTATATCTGGATCGAATTGTAAGTGAAAACGAACACAATGCAAGTAAATTAAATGAAGATATAAACAATTAAAGGTTTACACTTGTTTGATTAACATGTTTTCAAAAACCATTTTTTGGCACCGTAGAGATTTGCGAGTGAATGATAATGCTGGACTGTATAAGGCATTAAAATCAAGCGAATCCGTACAGCCTATCTTTATTTTCGATCATCAAATACTTCAACATCTTCCTAAGAATGATCAGCGGGTTTTATTCATTTATCGTGAAATTGAAAAATTAAAAAAATTATATATTGAAATAGGCTCTGATTTAAAGGTGTATATTGGAAATCCAATCGATTTGATACCTGAAATCATTAAGGAGCAAGAGGCTCAAGCTATTTTCACTAATCGAGACTATGAGCCCTATGCACAAGAACGAGATCGGTTTTTATTTGAAAAACTTGAGGTTTTAGATATAAAATTCATCGGAACAAAGGATCATGTTATTTTTGAAAAAGCGGAAATCACAAAGGATGATGGTAAACCATATACCGTATTTACTCCCTATTCAAGAAAATGGAAAGCGGTATTAACAGATTCTCATTTAAGTTCTTATCCTTCGGAAAAATACACAAAAAATCTAGTTCAAACGAACCAACCAAGTGAGTTAATTTTATTATCATCAATGGGGTTTGATGAAGATCAATTGATTGAATTCCCTTCCAACGAATGGAAAAAAGATCTCATTCAGCGTTATGATGCAACTCGTAATTTTCCGTCATTAGATGGAACTTCAAAATTGGGTGTTCATTTGCGTTTCGGAACCATTTCAATCCGTGAGTTAGCGCGCGAAGCTCTTTCCTTAAATGAAACATTTTTAAATGAACTCATCTGGCGTGATTTTTATCAAATGATTATCCATTGGTTTCCTCATTCGGCTAAAAACTCCTTCAAAACTCAATACGATTGCATACAGTGGGAACATAACGAAGTACATTTCAAGGCCTGGTGCGAAGGAAAAACAGGTTATCCGATTGTGGATGCAGGAATGCGAGAATTGAATGCCACTGGATATATGCACAACCGCGTTCGAATGATTGTAGCTAGTTTTTTAACAAAACATTTATTAATAGACTGGCGTTTAGGCGAAGGTTATTTTGCAGAAAAACTAATGGATTTTGAATTAGCGAGTAATTCTGGAGGATGGCAATGGGCGGCGGGTTGTGGTTGCGATGCAGCGCCTTATTTTCGCGTATTCAACCCTACCACTCAGCAGGAAAAATTTGACAAACAGTTTGAATATATTAAAAAATGGGTTCCTGAATTTGGAACACCGGCATATCCTGAACCAATTATAGATCATAAATTTGCCAGAGAACGCGTATTGGCAAGGTATAAGGAAGGACTGGAAGGGATTTGATTATTTTTTCATACTCTGATGTGAATTTAAACCAACTCATAATTTTATTTTTCTTCATATCTAAAATACACCTTTTTTATAGTCTGTTTTTTTGTTAAATATTATCCATACTCCTTTTTATAATTGATGTTTTACTTCATA
>CAZTFG010000170.1:2568-3935 GCA_964612725.1 uncultured Lishizhenia sp.
GATCATAAATTTGCCAGAGAACGCGTATTGGCAAGGTATAAGGAAGCATTAGATACATCTACCCTGTAGGTTGGTTTCTAGTAACCATTTACAGCTTACGAAAACATTTCAAAATTGAAACATCTTTAGTTTCGTATAACAATTGTATATTTGTTCATCCAAAAGAGGAAAAATTTAATGTAAAAAAATAGCGTTTGCTAAACATCCTGTAACTGAAAAGTCGAAATTTCTAAGTACATCAGGGAAGTTAAAGTTAAGCGCTCATGCTATAGGCGTGGACGTTGCTTTGCTTTGTCTTACTGGGCTTCGACTCCCATCGGTACAAGCTAAGGCAACTGTCCCACGCTTTTTTATTTGTGTAAACTCACTGCGGGGCGAGTGAAACTAAAACTTTAAAAATGAAAAAAAGTTTATTTTCAGCCTTTGCAGTTGGGCTTAGTTTAACTGCGAATGTTTTCCTGCCGGGGCAGGTGATGGCACAAGTGCCTAGTTATGTTCCTACGAATGGATTAGTTGGTTATTGGCCTTTTAACGGAAATGCCAACGATGAAAGTGGGAATGGGAATAACGGAACAGTGAATGGTGCTACATTGACTACAGACCGTTTTGGGGTAGCAAATAAGGCGTATAGTTTTAATGGGGGAAATCAAAAAATACAAACCAACTATTCTGGAGTGCTTGGTCAAAATGCGAGATCGATTTCATTATGGTATCTATCGAATACAAGTGAGGGAGGATTAATGTACTATGGTCTAACAGCAATTGGTTCAAGGATGAATATTTATTTATTCCCAACTCAGCAAGGTGGTCATTGTCCAACAATTGATAATTCAAATAGCCAAGTTGCATATAATCCCATTACTCCTATTGGAACTTGGAATCATTTAGTTATTACCTACCAACCATCATTTGGAACTACAACAAATTCATTTAAATTTTATATTAATGGGGTAATGACAACCAGTCAATTTTTCAACAACAACGGAGGCCAGAATTTTAATACACAATTGGGAGACTTAGTTTGGTTTGGATCAATAGCAGGTCAAGATTTATTCGGTAAGCTTGACGATATAGGTTTTTGGAACCGTGCCTTGTCTCAAGATGAAATTACGGCATTGTACAATAGTTGTTCAGGAAATGAAATTATTACTCAACCAATAAATACAACTCAAAGTGTTGGGTCAAATGCACAATTCACTTTAACTGCGGCAACAGGAAGTACGTATCAATGGCAAAACAATCCTCTCAATAATGGTTGGCAAAATGTTCCAAATAATGCCAACTACTCCGGTGGAACAACCAATACATTAACTGTTTCAAACGTACAATTATCCAATCACAACCAACCATTCCGTGTTATTGCTAGC
>CAZTFG010000171.1:0-3921 GCA_964612725.1 uncultured Lishizhenia sp.
GGTAGAACTACATCTCTATATATATTTGTCAATGGAACCTCAGCTGTTGGAATCAAATAAAAATCATCTGTTGGTGTATGATACATTTGTCCTTCTTTGTCAGGTAATTGACCTGTGCCAGTTGCACTTGCTTCATTTACCATAAAAGGAGCAATGTATTCTGTGTATCCTACTTTATCTGCTTCATCTAAAAAAAATTGAATCAATGCACGTTGCAATTTAGCGCCTTTTCCAATATAAAATGGGAATCCAGCACCGGTAACCTTAACTCCTAATTCAAAATCAATTAGATTAAATTTCTTTGCTAAATCCCAGTGTGGCAAAGGCTCAAACGTATATTCAGGAGCGTTTCCTTTTTCAAAAACGGTTTCATTATCCTCAGCCGATTTCCCTTGTTTTACTAGTTCGTTTGGTACGTTGGGAAGGGTGTACATCAAAGTAGTAATTTGATTTTCTAACTCATCTACTGAAGTTTTTAAATCCGCTTCTTTTGCTTTTAATTCAGTTGTTTTTATTTTTAAATCATTTGCTTCCTGCTGTTTTCCTGATTTAAAAAGTTCGCCAATCGTTTTTGCTAATTGATTTAATTCTGCAGAAATAGCTTCCATGTCTGTTTTTGCATTTCTCCAGGCTAAATCAAGTTCCAATATTTGATCTACAGTTGATCTAACATCTAAATTTCTTTTCGCTAATCCAGCGATGATAGCTTCTTTTTCTTGTCTGATTCGATTGATTTCTAACATATACAACTATTGAAATACAAAAATAATAGATTTTACTCAAGTTTCAACGTAGAAAAAGGAATGATGCCGGATAAATCAATAGAATAAACGGGTAAAATCATAAAAGACTTCTCGAAATACTCACTGTTCTTATAAATGAAATACAGTTGCTCCCATTCAGAATTCCTGAATTGTTCATTTTCCCTTTTTAATTTTTCAAATTCTATCTTCAAACTTGGATTGTTTTCTAAAATAAATTTTACTTGATCAATAAATACATAAGATGAAAAATATTCCTTTTGTTGCAAATAAGAATCAAAGAAATTCCAAGAAAAATAAGAATCTTCCGCTGTGGGAGTTAACGTAGAAAGAATGAAATCGATTGCTTTTTGCTTGGTTGGAATAATAATATCCCCTTTTTTTAATGGTTGTTTTACTTTAAACTTTTCTAACTCAATTGAATGGTGCTTGAAATGACCTTCATAGGGTGCATCAAGACTTTTGAATTTTTTTATACGAAACGCATTTACGGATACCAGTGTATCATGACTTAGTGGTTGAAAATAAACATGATTTGCTTTTAATCGCTCAATCACTTCTTTTTCTTGTCTTCCAACCACAAAATAGGCAGGAATATCTTCTTGAGATTTGGACGAATAAGTATTAAAATAAGGAATAAATTTTAGGTATCCCTTTGATCGGTCGTAATACAATCGTTGTAGGCCGGTAATTGTATCTATGGGGTTACTAAACTCAAACCCTTTGAATGCGATGGAATCTTTTATTTCTGTCAATTGATAATTGAAAAAATACATTTGTTGATTGATTTTCCAAGCAATTGCATCCTTTCTACTTTTTTCAAGTTCGCCGGCGTTATTGGTTGTCCAAGTTATAAGACCATCGATAAATTGATAAGTAGCTTCCACCCTTTCTTTGAAAGGTTTTAACATGTGTGTTTCAACCGTAAAACTCAAGGTGTTAAACAATGAGGCATATCCCATCGCGTATCTAGGTAAATCATTAAAGGCCATGATTCCATCTTCAGGAGTGTGTTTGACTAACTCTACATAAGGAAAAAGGTCAATTTTTTTCGTTTTTAATATTTGAGTTAATGTTGGAATGCAAGATGAATACGTAATTTCCTTCATGGATGGAGCTAAGCGTTCTTTCATCGAGGAAATGTAGGTTAACGTATATTGATAATCCGCTCCATTTGAAACATGGTTATCTACAAAAACATCCGGGTCCAAGGCATGAAAAATAGTAGCAAAAGTGAATGCATTTTCAGAATCCATTTTGATAAAATCTCTATTTAAATCCAAATTACGCGCATTTCCACGAAAACCATATTCTTCTGGTCCATTTTGGTTGGCACGACTTGTAGAAGATCGATTCATCATACCTCCAATATTGTATGCTGGAATAAATGCAATTACCGGTAAAGATTTACCGTCTTTCGTGCTAGTTGGTTTTCCATTAGAAATCCATTCATCTATCCAAATTAATGAAGCATTGATTCCATCTGGTTCTCCCGGATGAATGGCATTATTTATTAATACCGTAGTATTATTTTGTGCTTTTTGAAAGGTTTTTATAGAGTCTTTATCGGCATTTAAAACGAACAGGTAAATAGGCAACCCATAGTCTGAATCACCCATGTTGAACATTTTTATTTCTTTGTGTTCCTTGTCAATTTTTTGAAGGTAATTGATTAATTCAGGGTATGTGGGTGAGGTACTTCCTTTCCATTGACTTTGTGAAAAAAAAGCAGTTAATACACCTAAAATCAGGAAACAAAACCGCATCGATGCTTCTTAGAAATTATAACTCACACCAAAACTTGGAAGAATAGGAAACTGATAAATTTCTTCGTTCGTTACTCGATTCACATAGAAAATGTTTTTTCTATTATAAACATTTGTAATACTACCAACGATTTCCAATTCAGATTGATTTTTGAATTTAATTCGTTTTTTCATTGTAACATCTAAACGATGGTAATAAGGTAAGCGTTGACTATTAAAATCACCCAACATGGTTGTTACTGTGTTTGTATTATTTGTAACATAATCTGTAGTTACACCATTTTGGAAATTCTCATTTTGGTAATATCCTGAAGTGGGCGTGAAAGGTAACCCTGAACCTAAATTCCAACGTCCATTTATTTCCCATGATTTATTTTTTCCAAAGGCATAAGAAGCAACAAAATTAAGGTTATGTCTTCTATCAAAAACAGGAAAATAAGAGGCGAAACCATCCCATCTTGTTGAAACACTGTAAGAATAACCTGTCCATACAAATAATCCTTTATAGTTATATTTAACTAATAAATCTCCTCCGTATGTTTGACCTGATTCGAGAATGAAATCTTTTTTAAACACATCATCAATTTGAGAGAATTGTGCTACATCATCATATAATTTATTTTGATTGATATTGCTTAATTGAGAAAAATACTTGTAATACCCCTCTAAATTGATTGTAATACGTTTACCTAAATCATATTCTGTTCCAAGTATGGCATGCCATGCATATTGCAATCCATTTTTTGTTTTCTTCACTTGTTGAAATTCATTTACAAACGTCTCTTGCACATTTGTTGGGGCTGACAACAAACCATTAAATAGGTTAACGATGTCTTTATCCGAAGAGGCCGAGGTAAAGTTTTGTGAAAATCTACCACCTGAGAATTTAAGTCGCCATTTTTCTGTTGCGTTGTACTTCAATCCTATTCTCGGCTCTGGAGAAACCGTACCCAATGAGGAATAGACTTGAATACGCATACTTGGTTGAATCACCCATTTCTCTCCAACTTTTTTTCTCCAATTGATATAGGTACCAATTTCTGTGGTGAAGTTAACCAACTCAATTTTTCGTTGAAGTTCATTGTAGGTTTTAAACTCGGTGTTAAACCCATTTAAATTAAATCCATAGTTGATTTCACTCTCATTTGGCAGGAAATAAGTAAAGTCAAATCCCATATCAAAACCACCAATTTTACTTGTTCGAGGCTGAGTATTTGCTTCCGTAAAAGAAGTTTGGTAATTACTACCATTAACATGTCCCTTAATTAATACTGCTGAGCTATTTGGCACTAAAACAAAGTTAATTCCTAATCCTGATGCTGACCAATTCAAATCTGCCACATTGTAATTTACACTATCTTGATTGTGAAACCCAAAGGCACTAAACTTAGAAC
>CAZTFG010000172.1:0-1719 GCA_964612725.1 uncultured Lishizhenia sp.
AATGACTCGAGTACTATTATTTTCTTCTTGCCTCGTTAACTACCAAGTTTCTTCCCATGAAATCATTTCCATTAAGAGAATCGATGGCTTGTTGTGCATTGTCGTCATTTTCCATTTCAACAATAGCAAATCCACGTGAACGTCCTGTTTCACGGTCAGTAATTACTCTGGCAGAAGATACTTCTCCAAAACTTTCAAATAGCTTTTCGATGTCTTGACTAGTCGCACGAAAGCTAATGTTTCCACAATAAATATTCATAAAAAATAAAAAAAATTAAATCACTGTACCTTGTGCACAGTTCAACAAATGTAAACCTATTTAATTGAATTAACTAATTAATTTTCATTTTGTTAGAAAATCTATAAATTTTATCCTAAAAAATCAATCTAATCCCTTATCGATCACTTGGTTACTTTATACTACTATGTTGACGATCTTCCCAGGCACAATGATTACTTTCTTTGGTGCTTTTCCTTCCAACCATTTTTGAGTTTCTTCCATGTTCATGACATGTTCCTCCACCTCTTTAGCACTTAATTGAGCGCTTAAATTTACTTTAAAACGCATTTTCCCGTTAAATGACACCGGATAATCAATCGATGACTCGACCAAATAAGCCTCATTAAACTGAGGATACCTGGCAGTATGTACTTCCCCTGGCTTTCCTCCTGCTTTTTCCCATAATTCGTCGGCCATATGCGGTGCAAAAGGTGCGATTAACACAATCAAGGGTTGCAACACCTCTCGCTTATTGCATTTCAATTCCGTTAGTTCATTCACTGCTATCATAAACGTCGAAATACACGTATTGAATGAATACCTATCCAAATCTTCACGGATTCTTTTTATGGTGCGATGTAGGGTTCTCATTTCCCTTTCATTTCCTGGACCATCTGCCAAGGTAAATTGATTTTCAATTGGATGGAACAAGCGCCAAAACTTACGTAAAAATCCATTCACACCCGTAATTCCTTTTGTATCCCATGGCTTACTTTGTTCCAATGGACCTAAAAACATTTCATACATACGAAGGGTATCGGCACCAAATTTCTCTACTAATTCATCCGGCGTTTGAACGTTGAATTTACTTTTTGACATTTTTTCCACCTCATATCCGCAGGTATAGCTTCCATCTTCCTCCAAAATAAATGTGGCAGAAGCATATTCAGGCATCCAATTTTTGAATCCTTCCAAATCAAGTTTGTCATTATCTACCAAACTTATATCCACGTGGATAGGCGTTACGTTATAGTCATTTTTCTTATTAAACGTAACGAACTCATTGGACTGCTGAATGCGATAAACAAAACTACTGCGTCCTAAAATCATTCCTTGATTGATTAATTTTTGAAACGGCTCTTCAAAAGGAATATATCCCAAATCATACAAGGCTTTTGTCCAAAAACGAGCATACAACAAATGTCCGGTGGCATGCTCAGATCCTCCGATGTATAAATCTACATTGCCCCAATAATCTACTTTATCCTTTGCAACAAATTCTTGATCATTTTTTGGATCCAAATAGCGCAGGAAATACCAAGAACTTCCGGCCCATCCTGGCATCGTATTGTATTCCATTCGATCTCCTCGCGTGAAATTCCAATCTTCTTTCTTGGATCGTGCTAATGGCGGTTCACCATCTTCCGTAGGTAAATATTTATCCACCTCCGGCAATTGGATCGGTAAATGTTCATCCTCAACTAACGTTGGAAGTTCAT
>CAZTFG010000172.1:1729-3808 GCA_964612725.1 uncultured Lishizhenia sp.
CATTTTCATAATAAACCGGGAAAGGCTCACCCCAATAACGCTGACGAGAAAAAACAGCATCTCTCAATCGGTAATTGGTTTTCCCCGAACCCAATCCTCTTTTCTCGATTTCTTCAATGGCGCGTTTTATCGCTTCTTTTGCCGGTAATCCATTCAAGAAATCAGAGTTGGCAATAATGGCGTCTTTCTCCGTGTAGGCTTCATTCGATATATCCGTATCCTTGAAAATATTTCGAATTTCTTTGTTGAAATGGCGTGCAAAATCATAATCTCGTTGATCGCCACATGGAACGGCCATAACTGCACCAGTTCCGTATCCAGCCAAAACATAATCTCCAATCCAAATTTCTACTTTTTCTCCGGTAAACGGATGAATAGCGTAGGAACCAGTGAATACACCTGAAATATTTTTAACATCTGATTGTCTGTCTCTTTCCGTTTTGAGGGAAGCTGATTTTTGATACGATTCAATCTCTTCTTTTTGTCCTCTGTTGTCAATTGCGTCACCCATTCATGTTCTGGTGCTAACACTAAAAAGGTAACACCAAAAATGGTATCGGGGCGGGTTGTAAATACTTCGATTGATTTAGAATTTTCTCCCATTGAGGGGAGATCAAGTGTGACATCCTCCCCCTCGGTCCCCCTCCAAAGGGGGAAGCAAACGGAAGCACCTTGCGATTTTCCGATCCAGTTTCGTTGTTGTTCTTTGAGCGCGTCTGTCCAATCTATCTGATCCAAGCCTTGCAATAAACGTTCGGCATACGCTTTAATACGCATCGACCATTGACGCATGAGTTTTTGCTCTACCGGGTGACCACCGCGCACAGATAATCCATTTACCACCTCATCATTGGCTAAAACCGTTCCCATGGCAGGACACCAATTGACCCAAGAATCCGCTAAATAGGCTAATCGAAATTTTTGTAATTCTTGTTCCCTTTCTTTTTTAGAAAATGCATTCCATTTCTCGGCCGTAAAAGAAAATTCCTCTTCGGTAAAAGCTGGACAATTGGCCGATCCGTGTTGCTCAAAATGCGCTATCAGTTGATCAATAGCCGTTGTTTTATTACTCACGGTATCGTAATAGGCGTTGAACAACAATTTAAAAATCCATTGGGTCCATTTGTAATAATCTGGAGAAGAGGTGCGCACCTCCCTACTCCAATCAAAACTAAAGCCCATTTTATCTAATTGATCTCTGTATCGTGCAATGTTTTGTTCTGTTGTAATAGCAGGATGTTGTCCGGTTTGAATCGCGTATTGCTCAGCAGGTAACCCAAATGAATCATAGCCCATTGGATGCAATACATTAAATCCTTCCAAGCGTTTGTAGCGTGCATAAATATCAGAAGCAATATAACCCAGCGGATGACCAACGTGTAGCCCTGCCCCAGAAGGATACGGAAACATATCCAGTACGTAATACTTGGGTTTATTGGGGTCTTCTTCTACTCTATAGGTTTGATTTTCAGCCCAAAATTTCCGCCATTTCTGCTCTATTTCTCTAAAGTTATATTCCATAATTTTTCAATGATTGCAAAGATAAAGATTAAACACAAAGAATTAACAGAAAGCTTTTACCTTTGGTATGTAACTTTTCAAGAATAAAACCATTAAACGAAAATCATGAAACAAGGCATTCTGTTCTTTTTGTTGCTGCTAGGTTTTAATTATCTTCCTTTAGTGGGGCAGAATTATGTGATAATAGGTCAGCTGTATTGGGGAATTCAAAACTTAAATACCACCCATTTTCGCAATGGCCAGGAAATAGCGCGCGCTAAAAACCCTACTGAATGGGAGAATTATTTCAGAAATGGTGAACCAGCTTTTTGCAGTCTCAATTATCAAGAAAAAAATGATAGTGTGTATGGGAAAATATACAACTGGTTTGCCGTGGTTGATCCTAGGGGGTTGGCACCGGAAGGATTTAAAATTCCGACCTCAAACGAATGGTCTTACTTGCGGGCTTATCTCAATTATGATACGGTGTGCCGTTGTGCGTTGTACAAGAATTCGGCGGATAAACTGCGCAGCGCTAACCAATGGAAAAGCAAAACAGTGGGCCAAAATAAATTCCAG
>CAZTFG010000173.1:0-3754 GCA_964612725.1 uncultured Lishizhenia sp.
GGCACAATTGTTTTATCTTCTCTCCATGACTATCGTTGCCAATAACTGAACCCAACAACACTTGGGCACCAAGGGCAACAATATTTAAAGCTACATTGGCAGCCCCCCCAAGCCTATCCTCCTCATTGCTCAATTCTACAATTGGTACAGGGGCTTCAGGTGAAATCCTGCTTACTGTGCCAATCATATATCGATCGAGCATAACATCACCGACAACAAGTATTTTCTTGTTCTTGAACGACTGAAAAATTTCTTCTATATCCATGAAATTAGTTTAGCTCAATTTTGCTAATGCAGAATGAATTCTACGCATTGCTTCCAGTAAAGTTTCTTCTGAAGCGGCATATGAAATTCGAATACAATTAGCATCTCCAAACGCTTCACCAGTTACCAGGGCAACAAGTGCCTCGTCCAACAAATAAAGACATAAATCGTTTGCATTTTCAATTATCCATTCCTGATACTTTTTACCAAAAAAATGAGAAATATCTGGAAAAACATAAAAAGCACCTTCAGGTAAATTGGTTTTTACTCCATTCATTTCATTGAGCTTTTCCAATACAAGATCACGTCTCCGATGGAACGCATCGATCATATCATTCAAAATCACAGGGTCCGCATTCATTGCCGCAATCGCCGCTCTTTGGGTTATTGAGCAGGTAGCAGAGGTAAACTGTCCTTGCATTTTATCACACGCACTTGCAATTTCCTTAGGCGCTCCAATATATCCTAACCTCCAACCAGTCATTGCCCAAGCTTTTGATAATCCATTAACCGTCACAACTTGATTGTAAACTTCCGGAAATTGAGCCAAGCTTTCGTGTTTACCTGAAAAATTGATGTGCTCATATATCTCATCGCTGATAACTACAATTTGAGGAAATTCTTTCAATACTTGAGCGAGCTCAAATAATTCTTGTTTACTATAAACAGAACCTGTTGGATTACAAGGGGTTGAGAAAATCAACATTCTTGTTTTTGAGGTAATCGCATTTTTTAACTGAGCTGCCGTAATTTTAAAATCCGATTCAATCGTTGCCGGAATCACCACTGCATTGCCTTCCGCTACTTTAACAATTTCTAAATAAGAAACCCAATAAGGTGCAGGAATTATGACCTCATCTCCTGGGTTAATAATGCTCAATACCACATTAGCAATAGACTGTTTTGCACCTGTTGATACAACAATTTGATCTTTGGTATAGGTAAGTCCGTTATCACGTTTAAACTTGTGTGCAATACTCTCGCGCAAATCATCATAACCAGCAACTGGCGTATACATGGTGAAATTATTATTCATCGCATCTAAAGCAGCGTCCTTAATAAATTGAGGAGTAAAAAAATCTGGTTCACCAAGCGACAAGGAAATAATATCTTTTCCTGCAGCCTTTAATTCTCTGCTTTTTCTAGACATGGCAATAGTTGCCGATTCTTCCATGGAATTTATTCTATCAGAAAGTTGAATCATTTTATGAGGTATTTAACTATGCAAATCTAGGAAATCCAATTAGGATTTAAAGTTATTACAAGAGAAAGTTTAAAATAAAAAAGTATAATCACATCGATTACTTACCTTTTTTCTCCCTCTTTTTTAACCATTATTATTAAAAAAGAATTATGTTTGTGAATAGATGTTAGGCCTAGTTTAGCATTTAGCTTTATTAAAACATAAATTATTTAACTATGAAGAATAAAATTATTTTGGCTTCTGCACTACTGTTGACAAGCTCATCGTTTGCACAATTATTTTCAGATGACTTTGAATCCTATGCAGTTGGGTCTTTTATTGGACCACAAAGTACTTCTTGGACAACTTGGTCGGGTACAGAGGGTGGAAATGAAGATGCTGCTGTAACAAATAATCAAGCAAGTAGTGGTACAAACTCCATTTATCTATCATCAACTGCCGCAAGTGGTGGCCCACAAGATGTGGTTTTAGACTTTGGTCCAGTTTACAACAGTGGTATATTTACTTTTCAATCCGATTTTTATGTCAATGCAGGAAAAACAGGTTATTTCAATTTCCAAGCTTCCCCAACTATAGGAACAACATGGGCCTTGAATGTCAATTTCGATGCTGGAGATCTTTATATTGATGATGGATTAACATCAAATCTAGCCGTTAGCACCTATCCAGAAGCTTCCTGGTTTACTCTTAAAATAGAAGCAAACCTAACATTAAAGGTATGGAAAGCCTATGTAAATGGTAACTTAATTGGCACTTGGATAAACGGGGTAAATGCATTGGCTTCCACTGACTTTTTCCCTGTGACAAACAGCCAATTTTATATTGACGATGTTAGTTTTGATCACCAACCCTACACACTTTCTGTCGTAAATGGTATGACTGCCATGGTAGACATGGGAGGAGAAATTGCCGGTCAAACCGTAACTCCTAAAATCACCATTGTTAATGCTGGTCAAACGGCAATTAATTCGTTTGATGTAAATTTAAATTACGGTGGAACGAATTTCCCTCAAAGTGTAAGTGGTGTAAACATTGCCAGTACAAGCAATTATGCGGTAACCTTAGCAGGATTAAGCTTGGTAGCCGGCAATCAACCGGTAATCGCTACTATTTCTAATGTAAACGGTGGCACAGATGATATAAGCAGCGACGACACATTAACTTCATCAATTAACCCAATAGTTCCTGCAACTGGTAAAATGGTTGTGAGTGAAGAAGGTACAGGTACCTGGTGTCAATGGTGTCCGCGCGGTGCTGTATTTATGGATCAATTCAATACAAAATATAGTGAGTTTTGGGCTGGAATCGCTGTACATAATGGTGATCCAATGACTGTCACAGATTATGACGCTGCATTTGGTGGACTTATTGCTGGGTACCCAAGTGCATTGGTAGACAGAGGGACTGATGTTGATCCATCAGGGATGACACCAGATTTCTTTGATCGATTACAAACCCCTCCTGTGGCAGTTTTGACAAACGGCGCAACATGGAATTCAACAACCAGAGAGTTAAATGTTTCGGTAACAGCAGATTTTGCTTTAGCTGCAAATAATAACTACAAACTAGCTTGTGTATTGACCGAAGATGGCGTTACAGGAACAGGTTCTGGATACAATCAATCCAATGCTTACGCAGGCGGAGGAAATGGAGCAATGGGTGGTTTTGAATCGTTAGGCAACCCGGTACCTGCAGCACAAATGGTTTATGATCATGTAGCTCGTGCAATAGCACCAAGCTTTGCAGGATATGCCAATAGTTTTCCTGCAACCGTTGCAGTTGGAGACCAACATACAATCAATTTCTCGTTCGTTCTTCCAGCTACTTGGGATGAAAATCAAATTCATATTATTGGGATGATCATAGCTCCGAATGGTAGAATTGATAATGCTGGAAAAGCAACAATTACAGAAGCAGTTAACAACGGGTTTCAAAGTGGTAGCAATGCCGGTTTATATGAGCCATTAGCAAGTCAATTAGATGAAATGGTTAAAATATATCCAAATCCAGCTTCTACGAATGCAACAGTTTCAATAAATTTAATTTCAGAATCTACGATCGAGTTAAACTTATTAGATGCAACAGGAAAAATTATTTCTACTAAAAACTACGGAAATTTGTCTGGAGCTTGGGATTTGAATTTAAATACGAGTATGTTAAATTCAGGAATCTACTTAATTCAATTAGAAATAAATGGAACTAAAGTAACCAAACGATTAATCATCGAGTAATTTTTTTTTCATACATTAGAAAAGGCTGCCTGTTGAGGCAGCTTTTTTTTTGACC
>CAZTFG010000174.1:0-3704 GCA_964612725.1 uncultured Lishizhenia sp.
AAGCCCTGACAGGAATAGCCAACGTAAAGGCCTTCACCCAAGAATGGTTTACTTTGCAGAAATACAACAAATCATCAGAACAAATTCGTGCGCTCAATGTCAAAAGTGGTTTGTGGCGCGGATTGTTTGTTTCCTTCATTATATTTTGTTTATTCGGTGCCATTGTATTTATAATTTGGCGGGGACTGCTAATGACACAAGGAGCTAATCCTGAATTGAGTTCCGAAGGGTTTTACCAATTCGTGTTGTTTACTATCATGATGGGCGCTTCTGTTGGATCTTTGCCAGAATTGTATGCTGGGATTCAAAAAGCCGCAGGAGCAACGGAAAACTTAATGGAATTGTTAGCGGAGCAAACCGAACGCATGCAATCAATAGGCAAAGAAACACCGGCTATTACCGGAGAAATTAATTTCCAGCAAGTACGTTTTGCCTATCCACAACGAAAGGATGTAGAGGTGCTGAAAGGAATTTCATTTGAAGTAAATGCTAATCAAACACTTGCTTTAGTGGGCTCGTCTGGTTCGGGCAAAACAACTATTTCTAATTTATTGTTAAATTACTATTCAACCGTTGGGGGCGAAATAACAATCAACGGAAAACGAATTCAGGATATTGATTTAGAATATTTACGCCAACACATGGCTATTGTGCCGCAGGAAGTAATGTTATTTGCAGGTACCATTAGAGAAAATATCGCTTTTGCACGGACGGAAGCAACAGAAGAAATGATCATGGATGCCGCAAAAAAAGCAAACGCATGGGAGTTTATTCAAGGTTTCCCGAATGGAATGGAAACGCAAGTAGGGGATAGAGGAATACAGCTATCAGGCGGACAAAAACAACGAATTGCAATAGCACGTGCCATTTTAAAAGATCCTACTATTTTAATTTTGGATGAGGCTACATCATCGTTAGATTCAGAGTCAGAACGATTGGTGCAAGATGCCTTAAACAATCTAATGAAGGGAAGAACTTCTGTGGTAATCGCTCACCGATTATCAACCATTAAATTAGCTGACAAAATCTTAGTCTTAAAAGAAGGTGAAATCGTTGAACAAGGCTCACATGATTCGCTCATAAGTCAACAAGGTTTTTATGCTCATTTAGTGAATTTGCAACGCATGAATGGCGATAACGAAAGCATTATCTAGGTTCAACGAAATACCGGTCCGAGGGATCAAATTTGGGTGATTGAATAGAATAAACTTTCAATGGTTTTTTGGAAATAACCTTGATTACTTCGTGTGGAGTGCCTTTTAGAATTGTTACCTGGTTCCCTTTTTTGATTTTTAAGGTATCTGATCCAAGTTTCATCAGCGCCTTACCTTGCACAACAACAATATTTTCTGTGTGCCATCGATGAAAATGCAATGGAACTTTGTTTGGTATTTCGATTAAAAAAGTACTGTGTAAAGAATCTTCAGACAATTTAACAACTATATTTTCATTAGTTGATTTTCTTTTAATCTTCTCGTTTTCAATGGGTTGGCTGTAATAATTATTTAGTATGATTATAAATAGTAAAGTGTAAGTGTATTTCATTATTTTTTATGACATTTGTCTGCAACTAAATTAAAACAAATTCGTCAAAACAACCTACTTTACTATTATGATGTCCAAAAACAAGTTCTCGCTGGTTCTCCTTTTCTCTTTTTACAGTTTATTTCAATTTTTCGCTCAGGATTCTGTTCTTGTTCAAGAAACAATTGTGTTAGATGATCAGGGGTATGATTCAGAAGAAAAAACATTTTTCTCTACCCGGATTATAAATGGTCATTCTGTGGAAACTCTTTCTAAGGGGTATATGGAAATGCGAATTGAACATCGTTTTGGTGATATGGCTGGAACAAATGGTGGAGCTCAAAACATGTTTGGTTTTGATAATCTTTCAGACATGCGCATTGCCTTAGAGTATGGAGTTACCAAAGACTTGATGGTTGGATTAGGAAGATCAAAAGGAACTGGTGCACCTTACCGATCTTTATTGGATGGTTTTGTGAAATACCGTGCCATAAGACAAGGAGAAAAACATCCGGTTTCATTGGCATTTATTGGTGGTTCAACTTTTACATACATGAAAGCCTCTTCGGATCAATCTCAAGTGAATCATTTTCCGAAAGCAAGTCATCGCATGGCTTATTTTGCTCAAATGAACCTAGCTCGTAGATTTGGTGATTGGTTGTCAGTTGCGGTTATGCCAACATTCGTTCACCGGAATTACGTTGCAGCTAACGATATGAATTCATTGTTTGCTTTAGGAGGTGCTTTTCGTTTGAAGCTAAACCATAAATTTGCTATCATTGGAGAATATTACCATGCTTTTCATAGTGAGAATTCAAGACCATCAGATATTTTTAAACAAAGTGTTGCATTGGCACTTGAATGGCAAACTTTTGGACATAATTTCACTATTAATATAACTAATTCTGGCGGGTTGGGTGAAACACAATTTATCCCTTATACCTATGAAAATTTAATGAAAGGCCAATTTAGGTTTGGTTTTTGTGTAGGACGAAAGTTCATTGTTAACGAATAAAAATAACGGTATGAAAAAAATTGTAATCATAGGCACTTATTTGATCTTATTGGTAGTTAGTACAGCTATTTCACTTGCTCCACAAGATCATTTTGTTGTTACCACTGGACATAAGATAGATTTTAAAAACGCTCATGTCAAAGGGGTGTTCAAATCCATGAATGGTAGTATGGATTTTAATCAATCTGATATGAGTAAATGCAAATTCTCTTTAAAAATTCCAGTTACAACAATCTCTACTGGAAATGCTATTATGGATAAGAAAGCACAAACCGCGGAGTGGTTCGATTCAAAAAAACATCCAAATATTTCTTTTGTTTCTAGCAGTGTTGCAAAATCAGGAGCAAAATATAACATTACTGGAACATTGAATATGAAAAGCGTGGCAAAAACAATTACGATTCCGGTTTCCATGTCTTTGGCCGGAACAAAAATCACCTTCACAGGATCTTTTTCTGTTAATAGAATTACTTATGGAGTTGGTAAGAAAAGTGAAAATGTACCAGACAATTTAAGCATTACAGTATCTGTTCCAGGTATTAAAAAATAAAGAAACATGTTAGTTAGATATATCATTTTAGGTTTTGTAGTGGCGGTGTTATCCAGTGCGACAGGAATTGCGTATAGTTATAATTATTATCAATTATTTGACTTTTCAGCCGTTCTTCCTTTTACTAAAATAGCTTGGTTATTTACATCCGGATCATTGTTGGTTGCTGGCTTATCATTTGTCTTTAATAAATTCTTGAAGGCAATTGGTGGTTTGATTTTTAATGTAATTCTTGCATTCGGAACAATTGGAAGTGTTATAATACCGACCATGTACCCACCTACTTTTCCTGCTGAAATTGAAATGCCAGAATTTTATCCTGCCTTTGTGATTCCATTGCATTTTATGGTTCCAATGATTTGGTTTGCATTATCGTCTTATTTTTTAAAAAATAAAGCATGAAAAAAATAGTTTTGATTGGTCTTTTATCTGTATCATTTACATCTTGTAGAAAGGACAAAGTGGAAAATTATCCTAATGCAAACTGCGTAGATACAGTTTCATTCAACAATGAAATTTTACCATTGATTCAAAACAATTGTACAGGTTGTCATGATAACCAAAATGGGTATTCATTGACAAATCATGCGAATATTTCTTCAAACGCTTCAGCGG
>CAZTFG010000175.1:0-3621 GCA_964612725.1 uncultured Lishizhenia sp.
TGTCTGAATTATTGTTTAAAAATGCTTGTGTACGCCCACTTAAATATACATGAGAAGTGATAGGGCGCCACGTTCCTCGCGTTCCTAACACATAGGGATTGGTGGTATAGTTGGACGACTCACTATTTAGGAAGCATTCGCAAAATGTTCTCCAATCATCGCTATATTCTACTGCACCTGCTTGTATTACTTGCTCAAAAAGGTTAGATTGAAGATTAGCCAATGGATTGTTGCGCAAGGTGATGCTGCCTACTGGGGTGGTTTGCATGTTTTTGCGACCAGAACGAAGTACTTTCATATTAAAAACAAGTCCTTGAACCGGATCGCCATTTTTCAGAAGTACATGTATTCCACTTGCATTTGCCTCTGTAATCCAAGCTTTGGTTATCTGTCCGGTACTCGCTATGAGTATTGAAACTTCATCTCCTCGTGTAAACTGAGACCCAGTGACTTGACTTGTGCCTCCATTTACAAAGAATATATTATTCGCTTCGTATCCAATGTTTTGATAAGCCTGTCCCATCTGCGAATAGTACCAATGTGCCGGATAGGTAAAATTATAAACCTCATCGTTGAAGTTTGTTGTTGTGCGTGTAAGAAGCACTGTACCAGTTTCGGCATCATAGGCCAAGTTAGCGGTGTTTACTCTTGATTTTAGGTCAATGGCAACGGTACTGTCTTGTAAGCCAAAACGCTCGATGACTTTTGTGAATGTGGCACTTCGGAAGGCTGTTCTTTCGTAGCTACCAGAAGCCATAATTGTCGGAACTAGAATAAAAGGCAATGTAAAATTTGTATTGAAATTTATTGAGCCACTTATATTAGAACTTGTACTTTTTCTGAAATCGGCATAGGCATCGTAATTGAGCCCGATGGTGTTTTGTGAAGTACTTCCCGTTTTGGTAATGGTATGGACCACATTTTTTAACTTTTTGACAGGTATACCGTCGAGCGTTGTACTTTCAGATTTATAATAATATAGCACTTGAGAAATTGGCTCCGTTTGATTGGCTGCATAAATGGATTGACTTTTGGCTTTGCCGTGCATGTCGTTGTTTTCGATGGAAAAACCTTGCGATGCAGTCATTTGATCAACCATTGCACTAAAGAAGGGGTAGAAAATAGATTGTTTATTTCTTTCCTTATTAATATTGGTGTAATGGGCAAAAGTTGGAAATTCTTTTGCCGTATAAAATTCATGCACCACTTTACCCGTAGCAGTGCGTGTTACCCCTGCTCTTGGGATGTCAGCAATAGTAACTTTTGCGTATCCAACACGCGGTGAAGGGAAAAATTGCTCTCCAAAAGGAAGTTCGCTGTAATTTTTTTCATCCGGAGCCAGAAGTAACTTATTATTAGCAGTTACCGGTTGTTTGAATGGATTTTCATCTCCTCCAATTTGCGGTTCGTAGGCTGCAACCCCTGAACTGGTTCCGTTGTCATTGGTGTACTCGTAATTCTGGCCGTAATAGTAAGAAGATCCTGTACCAGTCATTTCTACCCAGGCATCATACATGCGGATTTGTTTTACTCGGTGCCCTCCGCCTAATTTTTGTTGATTTGGATTTTGGAGACGCACCCACGAGTTGTTTACTACGATGTTGTTTCCAATATTATCCAACCAAAGTGCTTTATTGGGCCCAGTAAACAATTCAGCGTAGGATGTAAACGCACCACCCAATGCTTCTGCTAAACTTGGGAGATTTGCATTTTCATCAACGGAACTGTTGCTTGATGGTGGAATGAATTTGGACAGGTGAATGCGCCCAAATTGAATGGCAGCGACTGAAATTGGGCTGTAATCGGAATCTCCGTTATCTTTCAATTGCGCTCCTTTTAGTTTAATTCTTAAGGCTTTTTGGGCGCCGAGTTGTACAATTTGTAAATCGGATGATTCATCTGTCACATTTGCGTATCCTGGAACAAAGTCATATTTGCCTGTTGGAAAGCGCATGAGTGCTCTGAAATAAATTTGATCTCCCGGTTTCACGTATTGAGAAATATTTTCATTGTAACCTGTTGGGGAGTTTGGATCAGGCAGGAGTTCAACATAGATTGCTGCATTTTTATTTTCATCTTCGCTGATGGGTGTTTCGCCTTGTGTTACGATTGCAGTGGAGTTCTCTTCTGCAACACTTTGCACCCCAATGATTTTAAACATTTGATTCGCTCGTTTATGCTGAACAAAGCCGTAATCATCTGATTCGTAATCTACTTCCATCTTGCCACCAGAAGGCAGGAAAATGGTTGTTAAGTTCCAAGCTGTAGCTGCTTTGTCTGTTTCTAATTTATCAAACCCTACATAAGGAAAATCAGAAGGTCGAAGGTCATCCGTAGCCACATCACCATTATATGCACCTTGCTTTTTATAATTGTTCCAACGATCAATTTCTTTCATGTTATAGGCAGGGTTTATAATTTCAGTTTGAGTAGTGTTTGAAAATTGCTGCCCATATTGAAAATTGTATGGTGTATAACGACCTTTGTTTGATCCTTGATAGGTAAAGAAAATGGAAGTCAACGTGAGTTTACCTTCTCCGTTAATATTCCCCGAATAGTTGGGACATAAGCTGTAGTTATAGTTGAAATGAACTGTTTTGAGCGGAATGGCTTGTGCTTGATTCGCTTCGTAGTCAGGTAGAGAAAAGAGTTGAATGCTATCTAGTTTTTGCATGCTTGGGCCATTTGCATCCAACCCACCGTTTTCATCGATGACACTTAAAGCATCCTTTCTATCAGAAGTATAAAATACTGCAATGTGATTTTTTGATTGAATGGTACGGACGTAGTACAATTCTTTCGTTCCATAAATGTAATGTCCTTTGTCGTCAAATGAATCCGTATGAAGCCCTTCATCATAGGAAGAATGGTTTTTCTCAATGGGATTTCTCCAATTGTAATTTGAAATTGATTTGTATGAAAAAGACAAATAGCCGCCAAGATCACCTTTGCTTGGCCCTTTGATGTTGTCTGCATCCACGTAATCGGCATTTATTACCGTGGAAAGTAAGTATGAGTGGGCAAAAGGAGGATTAGTTACCGCATTGTAATAATTGTCTATTCCTTTATCATTATACGTACTATTATCCGTTCCGGGATTGTATTTGACTAATCCTGAGAGATAATCTACTTGTGGTATGGATGTAAAATTTGGTTTTGCACCAATGGCGAATGATACATTCTTTTGCAAAATACTATAGGCAGGAATACCATAAACGTATCGAGCTCCTTCGGTATTCAACACTGTAAATTCGCCAATGTGGTGGTCATAATCAGAGGTATTGTCCACAAAAGAACCTTGCTGTATGTCTTGGATTCCAAGTCCTTTTTTTACTTCGGAAACTGATAGGGTATACATTACTTGGTTTCTTTTATCCTCTCCGTTTTTATTGTAATTAGTGGGACTAAATGAATTATTCTCGTTATCAATAAGGGTATTTTGAATAGTTAGATAAGGGGTAACATTAAAATGAGCTGGTGCTGCTCCACCAATCATGTTAAAATGGTTGGGATCGGCATTCACTGCCATTTCGTTCGCCTCTCGGAAATAAATTGCGCTGTTATTGAATTTTATTTTGTTTATCGTGCCGTTAAAATTATCGTTCCAAGCTCCGGATTGTG
>CAZTFG010000176.1:0-3564 GCA_964612725.1 uncultured Lishizhenia sp.
ACTCTTTTTAATGAACAATCCCTATCAAGGTATTTTTTTTCAATTTCTTTATTCTGTATGGTTGATATTTCTTTTATCATTGGAAGGACCTTGGACATTAATTTGGGATTTGAGTTCACACGCTGACTCCAGGAGCACCCTTGAACGACGTTTTCCCCATCAACCCAGCTAGAAAAAATATACCATTCCTCTCCAACGGTAAATGTTTTTGTACAATTTACACCGTTTGATAATTCTGTCTTAAAGACCATACTATCAGAGAAATTACCTTTATATATGTCTTCAATTTTAATTTTTATGCGTTGATAACCACATCTCGTAACCTGTCCGTTGTTCATTGAGTCTACTTGTTCAGCATAAGGAAATTCCTCAATTGAAAGTACCACACCTTTCACAATTCGCGTATAATTTAGAAAATCCCAAACATCAAACCTCTTGTGTTCATTGCACAAACATCCGAAAGCAATATTCGAATGGATTAAAAAGTATACAGATAAAAGGAAAAAGTATTTCATTCGTTATTCATGTAGATGATTTGACAGGTATTATTCCATAAAGGAGCCTATTATTTAAAATGTTTTACACATAGGTGAAGGCATCTAGGAAGTGCTTTTCTCTCTTGTAAGATATTGAATTTTAGCTTTTCTTTTTTATTATAAATGCGCGAATGATATTTATTAAAAACAATAATTGACTCAAGATTAAAATCACCCCAATTATGGCGAGCCATTCATTGATTGATAGTTGAGATTCTAAATTCTCATGTACATCATAAACACTATACTCTTGTTTCGAAGAATGTTCGCTTGTAGAATTGTTCGTAAAAACTGCAAGGATTACCAAACTTAGTACAGTCAGTCCATAATGAAGCCAATTGATAATTTGATTTAATTGTCTTGAAATTTTATGAATTCCCCACGTAACCAGCGTAAAAAGAACAAATATTAATCCGATAGTAGAAAAAATTTGAGCGTTGGTTACCACAAAATACAAGTCATGCAAAGCAATATCGTTAGTACCGCAAACAAAGAAACTAACCAATAATAATACTAAAGCTGTCGCCCCGTAGGTCCATACAATTTTTGGCATTTGAGTACTCTTCATTATTGCTTATTTTGGTTTCTATTTAACATACTTTCATGTTGCGCTTCACAGTTTCTTCTATATTCTCGGTGAAACAAAACACTTCAATTTTGAGGTTATAATTTAGAATTAATGCGTGAATTCGAATCTTGATGTTTGTCATAATATACTTTCGATTTAATTAAAACTAGCTGGTTAAACTGAGTTGTATCGAGATGGTATTCGATTTTTCGATGAAATGTTTCATACATATATATTCCACCATCTAGCGATAGAATTAAATTGCCATTTTCAGTATTTCTTGTCCAAAATGAAGTCGAGTCGAGGTAATAAATTCCATTTCCACAACTTGGTTTTGAATTATATTCCCAAAAGCGTACAGATCGATCTTTATTAAAAGTAAGAACGTTAGAGGTTTTATTTGTCGAAGAATCTAGAAGGGTTAATAGAATTGTATCAGCGTTAAAATTGTCTTTAATCACCCAATCGTTTATAATTCCATTTTTTCTTTTTTCGATAAATGTTGTTCCACTAATTTTCATGTTGTCTACTTGTTGAACGGTAGTCTTTTTTTCCTCTTTTCGAATGCCTGAACACCCTAAAAATAGTAAACTCAAAAATACGATAGCAAATTTTATCATTGGTCAGTAAGATTTATATGGTATAAAATTTTTTGGCTTGGCATTCGTGAATTCCGATAGCTTTCGGGATAACAGCAGAACCAGAAGCTGCGCCTTAGTAAAGACTGCCTTTTAGCTGCGCAGCTGACTTCGTCGGCCGAAGCAAGATTTGTAGGTTGGCTAAATGCATTCATTTTTTTCTCACAAAAAGCGGAATGGCAAAGTTTGCCAAACCAATAACGCCAAACCAAATTAGATTTAACCATGAAACAATTGAATATTGCGGACAAAAGAGGGAGTATTTTATTGTACCTACTTTCGCTTCGATGACCGAACAGGGAAGAAAGTACAGCATAGCTACAATAATCACAGAACCAAAAATAACTAGACCTAACAATTGTTGAAATTGTAAAACTCTTTCTTTATAAAAAACTAAACCTATGACAATCATTAAGATAGCCACATAATCAAGTGATTTAATTACGATGAAATATGGACCAAGTTGTTTTATGGTTTCTACGTTTCCAAGCGAGCATGTGCATGCGTAAACATACAATGAAACCAATATACCCGCTGCAACTAATCCTATCCATATTTTATCATACCAAATTAAATGGTCAACCTTTGGTTTAAAATTCTTGAGTTTCATGGGTTCATTGCATATAACGTTTTGCAGCTTAAAGAAGTACGGGGTTTACTTGCACTTATTGTCTTAACTGATAAACTTTATTAAATGTACAAAAGGAAATGGCACTTGCAAAATATTTCGCGCTTCTTACCCCGATAAAAATATGCATTTGCTACTTGAACTCGTACCGGATTTATTTTAGACGCTGATATAATAAGTAGTAGGCACACAATAAGATACGTTTTGCATAGGTACTGGTAGTTTCATTTAGAACGGCTTTTGGGGCATGTTTCTTTTCATCCAACTTTCGTACTCTACAAATATATTATAGTGGTCAAAGAGTAAAATATTTAATGTCGCCAAAATTGAAATAATGAAAATTATTACAATTAGCTTGTCTGTCTTGCCTATTAAGTTTGGCTTATATTTGCTAGCCAAGAGCAATGCTGTGCCGAAAACAAATGAAAGTGATGCCCAAAAACTAAGGTCAAGTCCGGTATGGTTAGAAGTTGTAGAATTTAAACAATGGAAATTGAAAATCGACAATACCAATAATTGGCATACGATAATGAATATTTTTAGATTTCTAGTTCTCAAGTGATATATCTTTTACTTTTGATTTGTCATGACCTAATTACTTAATTTGTAAAAGTTAAGATTAATACAACTATTATGATAATTGCTCTAATTTTTCAAAATGGATTTTCGTCTTTGTCTCCACTTGCTTTTTTTACCTTATCGCAGCTTTTGCAATGGTAAATAATTGCAAGTCGTCTGTTTGGCCATGCTCGTCTTATACAACCCATACATTTTTTTCTTTTCGCATTCGGGTATTCAGCTTTATTTCCGGCACAAGCTCGTCCGTATTTTGTGCAAACAAGAGTTTTGCTCATTTTTTCATTATGCAGTCCACAAATGTTATTTTCCTGTTGTTTTGCCGCATTATAAACTACACACGATTGAAGTGTCAAAAAAGTCAATATGGTTACTAATAATTTCAATTTTTCACTGTCGTCTTAAAATGAGCCATAATTTACTTATAGCCCCCACAATCTCTCTGTAGCACAACATTCACTTGTATGCTTGGCCTCATAAAGTAGTGATTTACGAATATACCAATAAACTATATAAAGTTATGAATATCAGATGCATTTATTGGAAGTAAATAAGACCTAGGCCATTACTATCACATTAAACAGGCACGGAAATCTGTTGGACGTAGTATTTTTAATC
>CAZTFG010000177.1:0-3563 GCA_964612725.1 uncultured Lishizhenia sp.
GTTGAAATTGCCCGATACATTACACCCTACGGAATTCAATTTGATTTAGGTCCAAATGGTTTTGCTTGGATTTATGATGTGACGGATTATCAAGATTATTTGAAAAACACAGTGGATCTTGCTGCACATAATACACAAGAATTATTGGACTTGAAATTTGCATTTATTGAAGGAATTCCTCCAAGAGATTTGCATAAACGAGAGCCAATTTGGTCAGATTTCAGATCGTATAATTTCGCAAATATGGCCAATGATGTTGATTTGCAACCGAAAAAAATTGCGCTTTCCGATACATCTGAGAATTTTAAAATTAAAACTAGAATGTCTGGGCATGGTCAGGTGGGGAATAATGCGTGTTGTGAATGGGTACCTAATAATCATCAAATTAAAGTGGATGGAGTTTCGCGTTTCAATTGGAATATTTGGGAGGCTACTGATTGTGGAGATAATCCAAACATTGGACAAGGTGGTACATGGCCGTATGCACGTGAAGGATGGTGTCCGGGTGATCAAGTAAAAGAATATGAATTTGAATTAACACCCTTTGTTACGCCTGGTGATAGTGTTGAATTAGATTATGTGATTAACGCTGTTCCTGCCAATGATCCTGGTCAAGCCGGTGGGAATTACATTGCTGCTTATGATTTGATATCTTATTCAGCTCCAAATTTTCAAAATGATGCAGCAATTAAGGATGTTTTGAACCCAAATAATTATGAATATTACA
The DNA here is from genome assembly GCA_964612725.1 of uncultured Lishizhenia sp. Lineage (GTDB taxonomy): Bacteria > Bacteroidota > Bacteroidia > Flavobacteriales_D > Crocinitomicaceae > UBA952. The sequence continues at coordinate 728 of CAZTFG010000177.1, forward strand.
GTAAGTGGAATCCAACCTGTTCAAATCCACGCGTAATTTTGAAAAACACAGGTTCAAATCCATTAACATCTTGTAGAATAACCTGTTGGGTTACATATGAAAATTACATTTATTTGGATTGGACTGGTAATTTGAATTTTTTGGAGGAGCAAATTGTTGAAATTCCGGTTACAGATAACAACTTTTGGTACGATTGGGATAGTTCCAAAACATTTAGAGCATTTGTGCATAATGTAAACGGAAATATTGGGGATGACGAATACAATCAAAATAGCATGAAAACAGTTCATTTTGACGCACCTGAGCGAATTGATGGACCATTTTTCGTTTGGTTAACAACGAATAACAAAGCAAGTGAAAATAATTACCGTTTGCAGGATCATGCAGGAAATATCATATTTGAACGAACTCAATTGACAAATCAAACGCAATACAAAGACACGTTTAATCTCGCTCCGGGTTGTTATTCGATTATTATTGAAGACACGGATAGTGATGGATTATCATTCTGGTATTCTTCCCAAGTAGAAGGTGAAACCGCTGGATCGTTGAAAATACGATTGGTGGGAGGAAGTTACGTTGAGTTTTTCCCAGGGGATTTTGGAAATTATCACCGATATGATTTTACGGTAGGATTTACCATGGATGTACCAGAAAATGAATTGAATCATGAGATTGCCATTTTCCCAAATCCATCCAACGGATTAACAACTGTGGAGGTAAGTGGTTCGATAAATAACGATGCAAATCTAGAGATTCTAGATTTAACCGGTCGATTAATTCACTCTGAAAAAATGAATGCTACAGTTAATTTTGCAGAGTCGTTTATTGATGTGTCAAACTACAAATCAGGAACGTATTTGGTGAAAATAAAAACGAACGATCGCGTTTATACGAAGTCGTTGGTAAAGCAGTAGAAACAGCTTTTTTTTGGATTTAACTATTAACTAATACTCCATACTAAATTCTCGAACCACAGGTAGTTTAATCCCGTCCTGGTAAAATTCGATTGTAATTGGGGCAATTGGAGCCCATCCAATTAATAAAGTTATAACTGCACCATTTTTAGCAAAGAATGAAGATTCAAAGAGGCAGTCATTCATTAATACGGCATCATTATTTTTTTCTACTTTGAACTGGGTTGTATCCAAATAAATTATTTTTTTTGGATCAGTTTCAAATATTGTATATGCTTTAATTTCACAATCCGGACAACCAATTAATGAAATAACAGAAGGTTGATTATAAAATAATTTTGTTTCGTTTTCTAAATTAGCATTGATTAATACACCTAAATGTTCGTATTTTGTTTGATTGGTTGAATTGGAATGTTTCTCAGTTTGCGAGAAAGTGTTCAGAGAATTTGCTAATACAAATATAAGAATTGTTGTTTTCATATTTTAACTTAATTGAAATTAACACTTTGAATATAACATAATAAAATCAAGTCTGTATTACCCCAACGTTGTACGATTTCTCTGCTTTTTTATGGCTAGCCATTTGAATTCCCATGGAAATTACTTTGCGCGTTTCAATCGGGTCGATGATTGCATCAATCCATAAGCGACTAGCGGCATAATAAGGTGAGATTTGTTTATCGTAACGATTTTTAATTGTGTCGTATAGTTCCTTTTCGCGTTCTGGCGTAATAACTTCACCTTTCGCTTTTAACGTTGCTACTTCAATTTGTAATAATACTTTAGCAGCTGCAGCACCACCCATAACCGCAATTTCGGCAGTAGGCCATCCAACGATTAATCGCGGATCATATGCTTTTCCGCACATAGCATAATTACCAGCACCGTATGAATTTCCAATTACAATCGTAAATTTAGGAACTACTGAATTAGCTTGCGCATTCACCATCTTCGCTCCGTCTTTGATAATTCCACCGTGTTCGCTTTTCGAACCTACCATAAATCCTGTTACGTCTTGTAAGAAAACCAATGGAATGTTTTTTTGATTACAATTCATGATGAATCGAGCGGCTTTATCTGCAGAATCAGAATAAATTACTCCACCAAATTGCATTTCCCCTTTGGCGTTTTTTACTACTTCTCGCTGATTGGCAACAATTCCCACGCTCCATCCATCCACGCGTGCATAGGCACAAATGATTGATTTTCCGTAATCTGACTTGTATTCTGTGAATTCTGAATTATCTACCATACAGCGTATGATGTTTTTCATATCATACTGTTTGTTGCGATCTGAAGGCAATAAACCATATAATTTTTTAGGATCTTCCTTAGGTGCTACAGATTCTTTTCGATCAAAACCTGCGTCTTCTGGCTTACCAATTTTATCCATTAAATCGCGAATAGTTTTCAGGCATTCTTGATCATTTTCAACGTTATAATCGCACACTCCTGAAATTTCTGTATGGGTGGTAGCCCCTCCAAGTGTTTCATTATCAATAAATTCACCAATTGCGGCTTTAACTAAATAAGATCCTGCCAAAAATATTGTTCCTGTTTTATTTACGATTAGGGATTCATCGGACATAATAGGTAAATAGGCACCACCCGCCACGCAACTCCCCATCACTGCGGCAATTTGAACGATGCCCATGGAACTCATGACTGCATTATTTCTGAATATCCGACCAAAATGTTCTTTGTCTGGAAAAATTTCGTCTTGTAACGGCAGATATACTCCGGCTGAATCAACTAAATAAATGATTGGCAGTCTATTTTCTATAGCGATTTCTTGAGCACGCAAGTTCTTTTTACCCGTAATTGGAAACCAAGCACCCGCTTTTACTGTGGCATCATTGGCAACTACAATACATTGTTTACCAGAGACAAATCCAATAACAATTACAACACCTCCTGAT
>CAZTFG010000178.1:0-684 GCA_964612725.1 uncultured Lishizhenia sp.
GTTAAGTCTCCATTGGCTTTCACTTGAACGGTATTAGGATCTAAGAAGTCTGTCAATTTGGTAAATACCACCTCTTGTTTCCCTTTTTTGAGTTGGGTGTTCGCCTGATGTTCTACTTGAGCTCCTAAGAAAAATACAGTTACTTTTTTAAGGTCTGAGGGTAGAGGAACTTCTTTTTCTTTTTGAGCGAATAAACCACTGATAATCAAGATAAAAGAAGCCGATAAGAAATAGTTCATAAAGAGTTAAAATTAAAAGTGGTTCCGAATTATATTTTTCAGAATACATGTTAGATGTGAAAACGTTCAAAATTCCATAATATTGGGTGTTTTATTTTCTTTCAAACTTCACTACCCATCTATTCTTCTCGGATTTTTCAGCAACAAACCTCTTCTATAGAAAAGAAAATCAAATTTAATTACATTTTTTCGGTTTATTTCATGAACGCATGGAATACTTAAAAAAGAAATATTATTGATTAAAAATTAATCTATATTTTGATTATTTTTTCGTATATTTAATTAAAAACTGAATGTATGAAGAAAGAAATCACCACGCTTGGAATTCAAATAGGAATTCAGCAAAAACTAAATCAAGACTATTTTTCCCTAACGGACATTGCAAAATTTAGGAATAGAAGTCATAGCGATGATATCATAAAGAATTGGTTAAGAAATAGAAACA
>CAZTFG010000178.1:694-3494 GCA_964612725.1 uncultured Lishizhenia sp.
GCTTTTAGGTCTCTGGGAGAAGTTGTATAATCCTAATTTTAAACCCGTCGAATTCGACGGGTTTAGAAAAGAATCTGGTTTAAATAGTTTTATTTTAACACCAAAGAAATGGATTAATACGACCCATGCCATTGGAATAATTAGTAAGCAAGGTAAATACGGTGGAACATTTGCTCATAAGGATATTGCAATGGAATTTGCCTCTTGGTTATCGATTGAATTCAAACTCTATTTAATCAAAGAATTCCAACGTCTCATAGAAGCAGAAGCAAATCAGCTTAACATCCAATGGTCTGTTCAACGAACAATAGCTAAAATAAACTACAAAATTCACACAGATGCGATCAAAGAAAATCTAATTCCAGAAACTTTGACAAAAGACCAAGTATCTATGATTTATGCCAATGAAGCAGATTTGCTAAATGTTGCGTTATTCGGAATGACTGCTCAACAATTTAAAGAGCAAAATCCATCGTTGGAGGGAAATATGCGCGATCAGGCTACCTTGGAGCAATTGGTTGTGTTAAGTAACATGGAAAGCATTAACGCGCTGCTCATACAACAAGGATTGACATCAGTAGACCGAATAATACAACTCAATAAAGTGGCAATATCGCAGATGAAATCGCTTGTTTCGTTGAAGAAAACGAAATTAGTATGAAGTTGAAATCAATCTTTTTTCCTTGACTCAAATTTCAAGGCACACCAATTCTCTTCTGATTTTTGGGAAATAAAAGTCAGTCCTACTTCTCCAGCAGCTTGTTTTAAATCCTCTGCATCCGAATTGAAAAATCCACTTAGAAATAAAATTCCGTTTGGTTTTAACTTATCTGAATAGGAGGGGAGGTGGCGCAACAAGATGTTACGATTAATGTTCGCCAAAATGATATCAAATTCATTTTCAGAGATACAGTCCATGTCTCCGCATCGTCCTTCAATTTTAGTACATGCATTGCGTTCAGCATTTTCAATCGTGTTTTCTACCGACCAATCTTCAATATCTACGGCTAAAATTGAATCGGCACCTAATTGTTCTGCTAGTATAGCCAAAATCCCGGTTCCGGTTCCCATGTCCAATACTTTTTTACCGTGCACCTCTTCTTCTAGTAAAAAAGAACACATTAAGCGTGTTGTTTGGTGATGTCCCGTACCAAATGACATTTTTGGCATGATTTCAATAACACGTTTTTTGGCCAATGATTGGTCATGAAAGGGCGCCAATATTGAAAGTTCATCGCCTACATGAACGGGTTCAAAATCAGATTCCCATTTGGCATTCCAGTTTTCTTGTTCGATAAAACGATCTTGAATTGAATAGTGAACTTCTTCCTTTGGAAAATTAGTATGAAGCAAATTTTCTACTTCGTCCTTGTTGAAAGAACTTGCAGGAATATAGGCCAATACTCCTGTTTCGGTATCTACAAAACTGTCAAAAGGCAAGTCTGCCAATAAGGCAACCGCAATATCAGCCCAAGGATCTCTGGGTTCACAGTTAATTGATAATTCTATATAATCCATTCGTTAAGTATAAAAAAAGCCACCCGAATGGATGGCTCAATGAGTATTATTGTTTAATTACAAGTGAATCACTTCGCCGTATGCCGCAGCTGCTGCTTCCATGATTGCCTCAGACATCGTTGGATGTGGGTGAACGGTTTTTATTAATTCCTCACCGGTCGTTTCCAATTTACGTATAGCAACAATTTCCGCAATCATTTCGGTAACGTTTGCACCAACCATGTGCGCACCTAATAATTCACCATATTTAGCATCAAAAATCAATTTAACAAAACCATCTTTTGCTCCGGCTGCACTTGCTTTTCCTGATGCAGAGAATGGGAATTTACCAATTTTTATATCTAATCCTGATTCTTTGGCTGCTTTTTCAGTCATACCAACAGAGGCTACTTCAGGAGAACAATAGGTACATCCTGGAATATTTCCGTAATCTAACGGTTGTGGATGATGACCTGCCAATTGTTCCACACAAATAATTCCTTCGGCAGAAGCAACGTGCGCTAACGCTGGACCAGGAATAACATCACCAATTGCGTAATATCCAGGTATGTTTGTTTGGTAATATTCGTTAGTCAAAATTCGACCTTTATCAACGATAATTCCAACTTCCTCTAACCCAATATTTTCAATATTTGCTTGAATTCCAACAGCAGAAAGAACAACATCACATTCGATTTTTTCTTCTCCTTTCTCTGTTTTAACAGTAACAACACATCCTTTTCCTTTAGTGTCAACTGATTCTACAGACGCTTTGGTCATGATGTTGATACCTGCTTTCTTGAATGATTTTTCGAGTTGTTTTGAAACATCTTCATCCTCAACAGGAACAATGTTTGGTAAATATTCAACGATAGTTACTTCCGTTCCAATAGCGTTGTAAAAATAAGCAAACTCAACACCAATTGCACCTGAACCAACCACTACCAATTTTTTAGGTTGTGATTTTAAAGTCATTGCTTGACGGTATCCGATGATTTTTTCACCATCTTGAGGTAAATTAGGCAATTCACGTGAACGTGCCCCTGTGGCTATTATTAATGCTTTGTCAGCAGTATATTCTGTAGTTGCACCAGCTTCATCCGTAACACTTACTTTTTTTCCTGCTTTGATTACACCATTACCTTTGAGAACATCAATTTTATTTTTTTTCATCAAAAATTGAATTCCAGCACTCATTCCGTTAGCAACCCCTCTACTGCGATCAATCATTGCAGAAAAATCAGCAGTTGCTTCCTTCACTGTAATACCATAATCACTCGCATGTGTAAGGTATTCAAATACG
>CAZTFG010000179.1:0-3487 GCA_964612725.1 uncultured Lishizhenia sp.
TGTCTCGTTTTATCTCCTGCCACGAAATTTCATAATCTACCATTAGGGATTTTGCTTTAACTTCCCCTAATTCCTTTTCCTCAGTAAAAACAGTTGGAAATGGAATAGACTGGGAAATGGTAAGGTTATTATCCCACGCATAATAAGAATTGTACTGACCGAGCATAAAACTGACGCCTGTTTTAGGCATAAACACAGATCTCCCCCGCATTTTTTCTGTATTAGCACGCTGCTCAATGGATTTGAGTAATTTATTATTTGCCTTTGCCGAATCTAAGCAGGTTTGAAGCGTCCAAGATGATTGGGAAAAACCTGAAAATGACATCAAGATAAATAAAGGAAGTATAACGGGTACATTTCTTTTCTTACTGCCCATTTTATCAGTCAGCAAAAACAATATTGGTAAAATAAACAAGGTAAGCAAGGTAGCTGTTACAAGTCCTCCAATTACAACAGTAGCAAGTGGCTTTTGAACCTCTGCCCCACTTCCATGTGATAAAGCCATTGGGAGAAATCCAAGTGAGGCTACAAATGCGGTTAATAATACTGGTCTTAATCGATTTTGAGTCCCTAAAATGACTAGTCTCAATGAATTAGTATAACCTTGTTTTTTCAGAGAATTAAATTCTGAAATTAATACAATACCATTCAACACAGCCACACCAAATAGGGCAATAAAACCTACACCCGCTGAAATTGAAAACGGCATATCTCTTATCCACAAAGCAAATACACCACCTATTGCTGCAAGTGGAATAGCTGTAAATATCAAGAGCGCTTGTTTGATGGAAGAAAAAGTTAAATACAACAGGAAAAAAATCAATAATAAAGCGGCTGGTACGGCTATCATTAATCGATCACGTGCGTGTTCTAAATTTTTAAATGTCCCCCCAAAAGTGGGATAGTAACCTGGTTTTAATTTTACCTTATTATCCATTTCCGTTTTTAATTCCTCAACAATACTTTCAACATCTCTTCCACGCACATTGAACCCAACTAAAATTCTTCTTTTCGCATCATCCCGTTGGATTTGGTTTGGTCCTGTTTGAATAGAAACTTTTGCCAATTCATTTAATGGGATTTGTTGTCCACTCTCTGCTGTAACAGTCAGTTGTTTTAAATCCTCAGGTGATTGTCTAAAAGTTGAATCTAATTTAACAACCAAATCAAAGCGCTTTTCACCTTCGAAAACCAATCCTGCGGTTTGACCAGCAAATCCTATATTAATCGCTCTATTTATCTCCTCAATACTTACTTGATACTTTGCAATAGCCTCACGATCATAGGTAATCAACATTTGCGGCAATCCATTCATCTCTTCCACGTAAACATCTTGAACACCATTAATTCGTTTTGCGATTGCCCCTACTTTTTGGGCATATTTTGAAAGTTCTTCGAAATCTTCTCCATAAATTTTCACAACAACATCTTGCTTAGCCCCTGTCATGAGTTCATTAAATCGCATTTGAATCGGTTGTTGGAAACCAAAGGAAACTCCTGGAAGTTTTTCTTCTAATTTTTGTTGCATTTTTTCTGCCAATTCTTCCTTATTCGTTGCGCTTACCCATTCACTTTTATCCTTTAAAATAATCATCAAATCGCATGCTTCAATTGGCATTGGATCGGTCGGAATTTCGGCTGTACCTATTTTTCCAACCACTTCTTTCACCTCAGGGAATTCTTTCAGAAGCAAATCAGAGGCTTTCGTTGTTGCTTCAATGGTTTTATTTAAACCAGAACCTGTAATTAATCTTGTTTCCACTGCAAAATCACCTTCATCCAAGGATGGTATGAATTCTGCACCAAGTCTGCCAAAAATAAATAGACTAGCGAGTAACAGCAAACCAATCAAGGCTAATGCTATTTTATTTACACGTATGATTTTCTTTAAAACCGGCTGATAAAACAGTCTAATGGAATCAACAATTCGATCACTTATCGTCTTGCTCGTTTTACTATTTTTTGATAGCACCAATGATGAAATCATGGGTACATAGGTTAGCGAAAGTATTAGAGCCCCAAGCACAGCAAACATTACGGTTTGAGCCATTGGTTTAAACATTTTTCCTTCTATACCAACTAGAGCAAGAATAGGTAAATAAACAACCAATATAATCACTTGGCCAAAAACGGCACTTTTACTAAAACGAGAAGCAGAATAATACACCTCATCATTCATTTGTATTTGAGTTAGTTTCTTATTTCCTTTATGTTGTAAAATATGAAGAGTTGATTCAACAATGATCACTGCGCCATCCACGATGAGTCCAAAATCTAACGCTCCCAAGCTCATGAGATTTCCAGAAACTCCGAAAACATTCATTAAGGAAATTGCAAATAGCATGGCAAGAGGAATAACGGAGGCTACAATTAAACCTGCACGCAAATTACCGAGTAACAACACGAGTACAAAAATCACTATTAATGCTCCCTCGATTAAGTTTGTGGTCACCGTTGAAATTGCTCTATTCACAAGATTGGTTCGATCGAGATAAACATCCAACTCTACTCCTTCAGGCAACGATTTCTTTATCTGTTCAATTTGTGCCTTCACCCTTTTAATTACTTCTGATGAATTAGCTCCTTTTAACATTAGAACAATCCCACCAACCGCTTCTCCTTTGTTATTCCAAGTTAAGGCACCGTAACGAACGGCCGATCCAAATTGCACTGATGCAACTTGTTTAATTAACACAGGCATCCCCTCCTCTGTTTCTTTTAAGGGAATATTTTCAATATCTGTTAACGTATGAATAATTCCTTCTGTTCGGATGTAAGTAGTCATAGAATGACGCTCAATGTAGGCTCCACCTGTATTTCCATTGTTTTTCTCAAGCGCATTGAAAACATCAGCAACGGTGAGATCGTGAGATTTTAATTTTATTGGATCAATGGCAATTTCATAATTTTTTAATTTTCCACCAAAACCACTCACATCAGCAATTCCAGCAACACCTAATAGTTGTCTACGTATAGTCCAATCTTGGATGGTACGCAATTCAGCAGGCCCATATACCGATTCAAAACCTTTTTTTGCACGAATGGTGTATTGATAGATTTCACCCAGCCCAGTACTTAATGGTGCCATGGATGGATCCCCAAATCCTGGAGGAATTTGATTTTTAGCTTCTGATAATCGCTGAGCTACTTGTTGCCTTGCCCAATAAATTTCTACATCTTCCTTAAAAACAATAGTAACCACAGACAATCCAAAACGGCTAAATGAGCGCATTTCTTCAATACCTGGTATGGTTGCCATGGTTTGTTCAACCGGAAAAGTAACAAAACGTTCGATATCTTCTGCCCCTGAAGAGGGAGAGGAAGTGATAATTTGAACCTGATTATTCGTAATATCAGGAACGGCATCAATGGGCAGATTTTGCAATGAGTAAACTCCCCAAGTCACCAAAAACAATGTCAATACAGCAACAATTAACTTGTTTTGTATCGACCAATAAATGATTCGATTTAACATAAAATTTCCAAG
>CAZTFG010000180.1:0-538 GCA_964612725.1 uncultured Lishizhenia sp.
GTATCTGCTGCTAGTTTTTGCAAGTCGGGTGGATAACCGTATACTCGGAGTAATCTTTTGACAGCGACTTTCATTCCTTGTTTAACCGATTCTTTCACTGTCCAATCGATGGTTGCGTTTTCCTTTACTTTTATAACTAACTCACGCGCCAATTTTATTAGAATTTCATCTCCAAGCAATTGCTTTGCACTATCGTTGGCAGCCACAGCATCATAGAAGGCTAATTCATCTTTTGAAAGTCCTAATTGATCTCCTCGCTTGTCTGATTCTTTGATTTCCTTGGCAAGATTGATGAACTCTTGTATTATTTCGGCTGATGTAATGAGGTTATTTTGGTAGCGTTTAATTGAGTTTTCCAACATCTCCATCAGTGTGCGCCCCTGAACGATTTTGTGTTTGCTTCTACCTTTGTTTTCTTCTTCCATTGTTTTTTTCAATGCAGATAAAGCATCTAAATCACCCAAAGTAGATTTCTCAGAGTTTGAGTTGATTGCTTTTACAGCTTGAGAAGTTGCGCTACCAGCTCCAGCGTTTCCAC
>CAZTFG010000180.1:548-3486 GCA_964612725.1 uncultured Lishizhenia sp.
CGATGTTGTGTTTGCTTCTAACTTTGATTTCGTCATTCAATAGTTTTTTCAGGACTTCTAATGCTAAATTCTTGTGCTTCATTCCTTTCATTTCTTCCAGGAAATTGTCGTCTAAGACTGAAATTTCAGGTTTTTTAATTCCGGCAGCATCAAAAATATCAATAACCTTTTCAGAAACTAAGGCCTGGTCAATAACTTGCTTGATGGCTGTTTCTAATTCAGCATCCGAACGACCTCCAATTCCTTGTGCATCAAATTTTACGATTCTCGCTTTTACCGCTTGGAAATAGGCAATTTCATCTTTAGCATCCATTGCTTGATCATGCGGAAGTGCTATGGCAAATGCCTGAGAAAGTGCTGTCACTTCTTTTAAAAATCTATTTTTTCCGTCCTGAATCGATAAAATATGTTCAACTCCTGAGAGAATGAGGTCTAATTTTTCTTTTGTACCCGCTGAAAAATACTTTTCGTAAGCAAATGAAGAACCATAAGGGCTTTGAGGCTCTGCTGCTATACCTGAAAAGCTCGTTTCTTGTGAAATAGTCTTTTCAGAAAAGAATTGCGAAACGACTTCTAACTTTTCAAGCATCATTTGAACCGCTTTTTCTTGTGCTTCTGCCGGATCGCCTTTTCCTCCACTTTCAGAATAGAAACTTAGCGCTTGTTTCAAATCTTGTGCAATTCCAAAATAGTCGACAACTAAACCAGCAGGTTTGTCCTTGTAAACCCTATTTACACGAGCAATAGCCTGCATGAGGTTGTGTCCTTTCATGGGTTTATCAATGTACAAGGTGTGCATGCTTGGAGCATCAAATCCAGTAAGCCACATATCGCGGACAATTACCAACTGTAAGGGATCGGCAGTGTCTTTCATTCGATCGGCCAAATCACGTCTTTGCTGTTTTGATGTATGATGTTTCATTAATTCAGGGCCATCAGAGGAAGCAGCTGTCATGACCACTTTTAACGCTCCTTTTGTTAAGTCATCGTTGTGCCAATGCGGTCTAATTTGAATGATTTCATTGTACAATTCAACTGCGATTCGTCGGCTCATGGTCACAATCATTCCTTTTCCGGACATACCGCCTTCGCCATTTCTGGCTTCAAAATGTTGTACAATGTCAGCGGCTATGGTTTTTATGCGTTGTTCGCTTCCAATAATGGCTTCAACTTTCGCCCATTTGGCTTTTGCTTTTTGGGTATCTGTTAATTCTTCGCTTTCTAACTCATCGTCAAGGTCTTTAATCAACGCTTTTCCTTCGTCTGAAAGGTTGATTTTTGCTAAACGACTTTCATAGAAAATGGGAACTGTTGCGCCATCTGTCACCGCTTGTCCAATGTCGTAAATGTCCACATACGAACCAAAGACGGCCGGTGTATTTGCATCGGTTTTTTCAACTGGAGTTCCTGTAAACCCTAAATAAGTGGCATTTGGCAAGGCATCACGCATGTATTTAGCAAAACCGTAAACCAATTTTTGTCCAATTACATTTCCCTTGTCGTCTTTCACATCAACCGACTTGGGTTTGAATCCATATTGTGTGCGGTGTGCTTCATCTGCGATAACGACAATATTGGAACGTTCTGAAAGAGTTTCATAAACGTTTCCATCTTCGGGTTGGAACTTTTGAATGGTAGTAAAAACAATACCTCCACTTGAAACTTTCAATAATTGTTTCAAATGATCGCGGTCATTGGCTTGAATTGGAATTTGCCGCAACAATTCTTTTGATGCAGCAAAGGTGTCAAACAATTGATCGTCTAAATCATTGCGGTCTGTTATCATTAACACCGTTGGGTTATCCAATGCTAATACCAATTTTCCAGTAAAAAACACCATAGAAAGCGATTTGCCACTTCCTTGGGTATGCCAAACTACACCTCCTTTACGATCTCCTGTTGCACTGGCAGCTTGTTGCACCGATTCAATGGCTTTGTTGACTGCATAATATTGATGATAAGCTGCAACTTTCTTAACTGTTGAAATTTGAGCCACACCATTTTTATCACTTGTTTTTGATTGTTCATACACAATGAAATGCCGAATAAAATCCAATAAAACGGAAGGTTTCAGCATTTCTTGCAACATGATTTCCAATTGATTACTCAACATTTGTGGCCGTTCATCTGCTTTGATTTTCCACGTCAAGTATCGCGTTAAACCAGCCGAAAGTGAACCTGCTTTGGCATCCACACCATCTGAAATAATGCAAATTTCATTGAAGTTAAATAGACTTGGAATTGCTGCTTTATAGGTTTGAATTTGACGGTACGCTGACTCAACTGTTGCATTTTCGTCAACGGCATTTTTTAATTCAATTAGTACTAACGGCAAACCGTTCACAAACAAGATCAAATCTGGGCGTTTGTTTTGGTTGTTTTCAATGATGGTGAATTGATTAACGACTAAGAAATTGTTCTGCTCAGTTTGGTTGAAATTGACCAATTGTACGCGATCACCACGCATGTGGCCATCTTTTCGATATTGCACCGGAACACCTTCCGTTAGGTATTGATGAAACAACTGGTTGTTGACCATCATATCTGGAGCATTGATGCGCGAAATCATTTTAAAGGCTTCTTCTTGCGCTTCTTTTGGAATGTTGGGATTGTTATGGCTTATAGCCTGTCGCAAACGTTGTTCCAAGATAACTTGGGAAAAAGAAGTGCGTTCTGCTTTTGCACCATCAGGAGCTAAATCTGCACCGTTGGCATACAACCAACCTACTGCTTGCAGCTCTTCAATAGCCCATTGTTCAATATCGTTTTCAGAGAGTTTGGTCATGGTAAATAATTCTGTTTAAAAGTTAATCTTATTCATTTGGCATATTTTTCTTTCTTAACTCAATTATTTTCTCATTCAAAAATTTTATTGCTTTTTGATTTTTTTGAATTTGATTATTTAAACAGTGATGAGTTTTGGAAATTGAATTACCAG
>CAZTFG010000181.1:0-3479 GCA_964612725.1 uncultured Lishizhenia sp.
CGCTTTTACCGAACAAGGAGTTGCTATGTTGAGCGGATTACTCAATTCTGATATTGCAATTGAAATGAACATTGCTATCATGCGAGCATTTGTAATGATGCGTCAATTTGCTTTAAACTATCAAGAACTCTACGAAAAACTCATTGAACTTGAGAAACTTCACAATCAAAAGTTTGATGATATCGAACAGGTGCTCACCTATCTTATGCAAAAAGACAAGCAGCAAACCCAGCAGATTACTCGAACACAAGTGGGTTATAAAAAATAGAAAGATGGAATTAGAACAAATCAAAAAAAGTATTCTAGAAATAATTGGAATGAAACACTCAATGAGATGATATTGGCAGGTTTTTACTCTCAGTATGGGTTTGAAGGGTAATTAATAGATATTCAACACAATTGCTACTCAAGAGCTAAGTCCATTTGAAGCAGAAGCAAGGCTGAATCCATTCAAGAAAGCCAAGTAACGTCAACAATTCAGCATTTTTTTTTGCGATTTTCACAAGTGCTAAGGTGGGATTTACGCAAATTAGTTTTTATTCAAACTGGGGTTTTATTATTTTCGTAAATAGTTTAGCAAATCTAAACTTGACTGAAAATTTATGCGTGCCTTACATAGCCATCAAGAAGACGACCATCAACTTTATCTTGAACTATTAAAAAAAATAGACAGATATACACATCTGAGTAGAGCTGAACGAGGGTTTTTGGTTTTAAAATTCATTTTTTTCTTTGGTATTTTAGCCTTATTTTGGTTTGGAATTCTCAATACTACATCGATTTTGATTTTTTTTGGTTGCTATATTTCTTTTGGTATTTGGGGTATCTTGCTCGCTTTAAACTTTGCCCATGATTTTTCTCATGATACAGTATTTAAAAATCGGTTAATAAATCTTTTGGGCTTTATTTTTTTATACTCCATTTTAGGAGCACATGCAGAATCGTGGAAATCAAGGCATACAGATGCACATCATGTAGCACCCAATGTAGGCGGTTTAGATACAGATTTAAACATGGTTGGCTGGATTCGACTAATACCAACCACTCCATTAAAAGACTACCATAAATATCAACGATTTTATTTAATTGCTGTCTATGCTCTGTACTCACTTTTTTGGATTTTAATCAAGGATCCATTATTTGTCTGGAATCAAATTCGGAAGAAGGATGTTCCATCCGTTGCTTATTTATTTTCTTTTCTGCTTCAAAAACTTTTTTATTTTTCATTGGTGCTCATTTTACCAATAGTTTATTCCAATCAACCTCTTACCATCATATTGATTGGTTTTGGTTTCATGCATGTCATTCAATCGCTATTTTTATCGCTAACCTTCATGTCAACCCATCACGTGGTTGGTGCAAGTTATCCGGAAATTAATTCTGAAGGACGAATTTCTACTTCTTGGATGCGCAACCAGATAAATTGCTCCAATGATTTTCACCCATTTAGTCCCCTTGCCAATTTCATTTTTGGAGGTTTTAACAATCACATTGCCCATCATCTTTTTCCTCACATTCATCATTTTCATTATCCAAAAATTAATAAAATCATCTATCCAATTCTTCAAAAGAATGGGTTTACCTTATTAAATAGTTCTTATTTTGGCAGTGTTTGTTCTCATTTTCAACTATTAAAAATGCGCGGCTCAATTCAATAAATAAACCAAGAATACAATCCTTGATACTCATTAAAATATTCATTATTATTCTCTTGGCAGACTTGGCAACAGGGATGTTTCACTTTTATGTAGATCAATATGCTGAAATGAACCCTCGATATTTCGCAGCACCTATCAATGGGCTATTAATACACCATGAATTTCCACTAAAAATGGTTGATCTATCTTATTGGAATTTAACAAAAGGAGTTTATCTGGTGGGTGGGATTATTTTCGTTTTTAGCCTTGTTATTGGATTTTCATGGGAACTTTTACTTTTTGTATGTATCAGTGCACAAGCTAATTTGATTCATAAATGGTCACATCAAATTGAATCGAAACGCCCATTATTAGCGCTTATTCTACAACGATTTTATGTCATTCAACAACCTCGCCATCATTTACAGCATCACAACGGAAAATATGATCAATATTATTGTGTAATGACTAATTTTTGCAATCCCATTCTAGAAAAAATAAAATTTTGGAAAGGAATTATTTGGTGCCTTTCTTTCCTTGGAATTCACCCGTTAAATAGAAACAACAATTAAAAACCCATAAATCATGAATAGATTAAAATTTGCTAAAGACGAAGGATCCGAATTTTATAAAGAACTCAATGAACGAGTAGATCGCTATTTTACGGAAAAAGGCATCAAAAAAACGGGGAATGCAAAGATGTTTTTCAAAATAGGCTTATACTTTGGCTTAGATATCCTCTTTTATTTGTTAATGATCAATAGCTCAACTCCTTTTGCCTTTTATTCCTATTATCTTTTGATGGGCGTATCTGTACTTTTAACGGCATTCAATATTTCTCATGATGCAGCACATGGGGTAGCGGTAAAAAGCAAATTTTGGAATAAAATGCTCTTTTCGCTTAGTTTTAATTTACAAGGAAACAATGCTTATGTTTGGGGAAAAAACCACAATGAATCGCACCACTTGTATACGAATGTAGAAGGCAGTGACATAGATGTATTGAACAATCCACTTTTTCGTATGACCAAAAATCAGCCATTAAAGTGGTTTCATCGTTATCAGTTTATTTATGCTCCATTTTTATACTTGTTTTATTCGATAAATTGGTTTTTCTTCAGAGAAACGCTGATGATTATAAACTACTCCAGTAGAACCATAAAAATTGAAATTCCAAGAGACGAAGTAATAAAATTGGTAATTTACAAGCTTTTGTATATCGGTTATATGATTGTGCTGCCCATTTATCTATTACCCTTTGGTTGGCCTACCGTTTTTCTTGCCTTTTTATTGAATCATTTTATAGTATCCATCATTTTTGTTGCCGTGCTTGGGGTTTCTCATTTGTCTGATTTTGTGCAGCACCCGGAATCAGATAAGGACAACAGAATAAATATGAGTTGGCCAAAATTACAAATGTGCACCAGTGTAGATTACAATGCAGATAGTTCATTTTTTAATTGGACACTCGGAGGGTTTAATGCCCATGCCTTGCATCATATTTTGCCCAATGTATGCCACGTTCATTATTTAGAAATCCTGCCTATTTTCAGAGAGTTAGCCGATAAACATGGGTTAAATTACATGGAAATGCCTTACGGTAAATCGTTAGCTGCTCATTTTAGATTTTTAAAAGCCATGGGAACTCAGCAAGAAATTCAACGAGCTGTATTCGTAAAGTAACCTACAAAGTAGATCGTTTTCAGTTATTGATTATTTTCCATGTGCTTCTAAAAAAAGGATTAAGTCTGGCCTAAATCAACAAAGAATCAAAAAAATAAAGAAGATATGAAAGATTTTGGATTGATTATGAAACAACTAGCAGATATGTTTAGATTTTGA
>CAZTFG010000182.1:0-3440 GCA_964612725.1 uncultured Lishizhenia sp.
ATTCCAGCCTTTTGATTGAAAATATTTCGCTGTGTCTTTTCCTATACCGCTACTAGCACCTGTAATTAAAATTGTTTTCTTCATTTTCTTTTTTTGACAAAAGTAAATGCGTATTTAATAAATAGAAGAACACAAAATAAGGATTGATGTATACTAAATGGGGTTTCAACATCCACCTCAACAAGAATTCTATTTGATTTTAGAATTAACTTAAATTAATCTCCCGCAATGGGTGAGTTAAATATTCCTACAGCCATTTCAGCCCAAAGAAGAATGAATAAAAAACACGCCACTAAAATCGCGAAAATTTTCACTTTTATCGAAGGAATTTTTCGAATTAAATATTCTAAACCGAAACCAAAAGATAAAAGCATTACAAAGGCTAAAATAAAATCAAAAACAGACCAATTAAACTCTGCGTTTCCATCTAATTGCTCAACCAAAGGAATGATAAGTAATAGAACAATGCATAAAAGAATTATCCTTTGTGTTTTATTGAATTTATTCCCAAATTGCATCTATTCAAAGTAATATTTAAATTTATGTAGAATTTTCTTATTCGGAATTAACTAAAAAAACTAAAATAAATTGTTCAATGTACATTTGATCTTGTTATGACTTACCGATTTGCACTTCAATTATTGATAATTTTTTTGAGTAATTACTCTTTATTTGGTCAAGTAATCAAAACATGGGAAATAGATAGTTTTCAAGTAAATCTAATTCGTTATGAAACTGTTCATGAATCGCAAGGGATATTTCCATTAGAAAAGCCATCTAGGTTTAATTCCTTAATTGAAATAAGGAAGCATGGTAAAGTAGTTTCCATGGGAGGAAATTACACTTTAAGCAAAGATTCTTGTACGATTAAATTCTTTGAGTTACCCGATCCAAGGATTAAAAATGGGAAGGTTGGTACTTTCTACACGCTTGGGTTGTGCAATAAAAAAATTACCGCTAAAACGATTTGTAAACCAACTTGGAATTATAATGAAATAAGCAATGCGACAATTCGTCCCTTAGACTCTTTATATTACAATCCTTACAATCAGAATGAACCTTTTGTTGTTCCACATTTCGAAAGGGGTGAAAAAATGGCTTTGCACCCCAAAATGATTGAGGGATTTTTAATATTTTTTGATGACTGTTACATTATCGCTCCCTATTACGAAAATGAATTTCCTGCCCCACACAACCCGCATTTCGAAATTAACTTTACTTATAATGGTATAGAAAAATCAGTATTACTTTACTGGGGAAAATACATTGCCGATGGTTACGTGTACACTGGTGAGGGGTCTTTTATCGAACCTTCTGATCTTCGCTTTTGGGAGGCTAACTTGAAGTTGTTAGGACTAAACTAATTTGTATCTCAATTTAAAAAATGAGCTCCTTGCAAAGGAAGTAAAAAATGTGTTAGTTACCTAAACCTCAATTTTAGTAACCCTTCTATTAAAATACTTGCTCAATAGTTTCAGGGAAATACGTGAAGGCGTAATGAAAAACAACAGATTTCGGAGGAAAATCGCTATTGGATTGCTCAATTGACCTATTTTACCCAAACGTAAACTCTCTTGATTAATTTGTTTTGCACGGTCAAAGTGAAGTTCTTCGTAGCGCTTATAAGCTTTTTCGGTTAGACCATATTTGTCGATACATTTGGCTAATAAATAAGCTCCTTCTATTGCTGTACATCCTCCTTGACCAAGATTTGGTGTTGTTGGATGGGCAGCGTCACCTATTAATACTACATTGTTTTTATTCCAGCCTTTTGTGGGGATTCTATCTGATAAACTATTCTTGAGAATGACCTCCGTCTCCTCTATTAATGAGGGAATTGGATGATGCCAATCACCAAAAAGTCTTTTTAATTTAACTCGTGTCCCTTCTGGTTCATCGTCTTGCATAAACTCTTCATTACACGTAGCCCACCAGCCATAGACACCATCTTTAATCGGAACAATTCCTACGCGTTGCCCCTTTCCCATTGTCTCACTTCCTTGTCCGATGTCAAAATTCGATTTAACAACCCCTCTCCATATATTGTACCCTCTAAAAATGGGCGAACCGTCATTAATTACATATTTCCTAACTTCTGAATGAATTCCATCGGCGCCAATAACGGCATCAAATAATTCAGATTTGCCATTTTCGAAGACAAGTCTAAGTTTATGATCATTGGTTTCATCAAGTGATTTTAGCCCGTGATTTTCAAATAATTTAGCCCTTGTGTAGTTTAGTAATACCCTATGAAGATCTGCTCTATGGATACAAATTACCGGATATTCACCATTTGGTTCTGAATACCCAAGTGTTGTTCCTTTGGAGGTTTTAATTAATATCTTTTTTAATTCTCCGGCTGTTTTTAAAATGTCGGAATATAATCCAAGTTCATCCATTACACATAGTGCGTTGGGAAACACGCTTATTGCTGCCCCAACTTCTCCAAAGGATTCTTTCTTCTCAAAAATATGGCATTCGTAGTCTTCAGATTTTAAAGACAAGGCAAAAGTCAATCCAGCTATTCCACCGCCAATAATGGCAATTTTTTGTTTTTCCATTAATTCAATTTTTTTGACAAATAGTATGCGTATAGGGGAACAAGAATTTCAATTACCGATACAATCGGTTGACTTGGGTCTTCAAATCCATAGGCAATGATGCCAACTAATCTAAAAATCCCTGCAGATAAAAATGCAAAAAAGAAACCCATCAACCCTAGGTAATAACGTTCAGGTTTTAGAGAAGCCCAAACAAAGAAAATTCCCAACCCTAATTCTAATCCTCCATAAAATGCGGTTATTTCAACGAGTGTATTCGGACTGTGGTGTTTAAAGCCAATCATTTCAGCTAATAAAAGAGGGTTGTAAATAAAAGAAATGGCATATACAAATAAGCCAATTCCTACAACTTTTAATAAAATACTAGGCGCTTTCATTTTTTTCAATTTAATTAAAATCGATTCTAAAATAATGATTTTTAAAAGATTATCAAAATTTTAAGCTCATCTTGAATCAATCAATCGGTCCGTCAAATAATAAATTCAAGATTAACAACCCCTCCCAAATCAGGCGTTGTCTTGACAAATTGGAGATATCGTCAAGGTTCGATAATTCGATACTCCTCTCTACTAGAGAGTGAAAGTCATCAGAAATGGTGACTTTTTTTGTTTTACAGTTTTCCCGAACCTACATTTATATTGAAATCAAAGTAGAATTTAAATTGAATTTTAGGTTCGATAAGTCCGTTTTTGGAAACGAATCGGTTTGTTCACCATAAGTTGTAATTTTGATTAAAATTGACCTGTGGTGGTTCTCAATAAGTTATGGGCATCAAAAAACTATTCACGCTTGGATGTGTTACCAATTTTTGGTACATTTACTTTAATAATTATTGATTATGGGTAAAAACACATCGATATCATTAGGAGATCATTTTGA
>CAZTFG010000183.1:0-3440 GCA_964612725.1 uncultured Lishizhenia sp.
GTAGCAAAACTTTTGTCTATTACCACTCGATTTCCAACCGAAATCGGCAGCCGTGTATAGGTGGAAATGGTTTCGTTTACAAACAGCAACAAACTTTCCTGGTTAAAAGTATGATCGATGGAAGAAGATAATTTTTCAAGCTTCTCAATTAATTGGTTCGACTTTTCTTTGTCTTCCAACTTTTGTAACCGTGTAACAGCTTGATTTACTAGGTTTTTCAACGCAATTGAGTCTTGAAGCTTTTCAGGTTTAGTTCTGTGCGTATTTACGATAATGGTTATGCATGTATCTGAAATTACGTCTTTGACAAGTTTGAGGATATGGTTCATGGTAATGGTTTTGTAATACCACGAATTACCGAGTTTTAATCCTGAAAATTATTATGAATTGTTGAGTAAAACTTACAAAATAGTGCCCCAAGACACTAATCTTACTCTTCGATGCTAAACGGATCAACACATGGATCACATTCATAACCTAAGGTAGTACCTAAGCAATATACCGTGGTTTCTATAAGAACGTGAACATATGCTAGATCTACATATTCATTGATTTCGTTTCCTTCTGAATCTACTCCCTTGATATAAACGGAATATTGATTATCTCCAACCGATTGATAGTTAACTTCAGAAATAAAAACGGCTCTTGGTTCCTCACCTTCGCAACAGGCACACCACAATAATACCATCTCCTCGCCTTGTAAATATTCAGTAGCTGCTGTAGCCTGCTCAAGGGTTAAAATTTCTAATTGATCAGCTTTTGCAACGGTTGAAAAAGTCAAGACAATCAATAAAGAGAAAAGGTATTTTAAGATCATGTAAGTTGTTTTGAATCAAATCTAGTAATAAAATGTAATTAATTGTTCTAAAGTGAAGTTTTATTGAATAGATTTTTCCAGGTGGTGCCCAAACCAATAACAATCTTCAAATGAGTTATAGAGTGGGGCAGGGGCAATGCGAATAACATTTGGTTCACGCCAATCTGCCACAACTCCTTCTTCACTCAATTTATCAAACAAGGCTTTTCCTTGTCCATGAACCAAGATTGAAAGTTGCGCTCCTCTCTTTGTTTTATCTGCTGGGGTAATGATTTCAAAGGTACAACGTTCTTTATTTCTTTCTGAAACATCGTGAATGACAAATTCTAAATAAGCGGTCATTACATCTCTTTTATTACCAATCCGTTCCATACCAGCTTCGTGGAATAATTCAAGCGCTGCTAAATGGGCTGCCATTCCTAAAACGGGTGCATTACTCAATTGCCATCCCTCGGCACCAGGCATAGGTACAAAACCTGGTTCCATTTTGAATCGAGATTCTTTGTTGTATCCCCACCAGCCCGCAAATCGAGGCAATTCAGGTTTATTGGCATGTCTTTCATGAACAAACATTCCAGATACACCTCCTGGTGAACTATTTAAATATTTATATCCGCACCATGCAGCAAAATCAACGCCCCAATCATGTAAGTGCAAATTGATGTTCCCGGCAGCATGCGCTAAATCAAACCCGACGATGGCTCCAACGGAATGTCCGGCTTGTGTAATTTTTTCCATGTCCATTAATTGACCGGTATAATAATTTACGCCTCCAATCATCACCAAAGCGAGCTCATCACCCAATTCATCGATTTTTGATAAAATATCTTCTTCTCGAATTAAATACTCTCCTTCTCGCGGTGCAACTTCCACCAAATGATCCATCGATAATCCATGAAATTTGATTTGAGATTCCAAGGCATATTGATCACTTGGAAATGCTTTTGCTTCACATAAAATTTTTGTTCGCTTTCCGCTTGGCCTGAAAAAAGAAACCATCAATAAATGCAAATTGGTTGTGAGCGAATGAGTGACAACCACTTCAATGGGTTTAGCACCAACCACCTCAGCCGTATAATCGGTTAAATTTTCGTGATAGGAAAACCAAGGACGTTTACCCAAGAAATGTCCTTCAACCCCATACATAGCCCATGATTCTAATTCTTCATGAATATATTGAGAAGCTTTTTTTGGTTGCAGACCCAATGAATTTCCGGTGAAATAACGAATCGGTTTTTCATGAAACGTGGGGAAATGAAAGTGATTTCTAAAATCTTTTAATGGATCGTTCTCGTCCATCTGTTGAGCAAAAGCAAGTGAATTTTCAAAGGGTGTCATTGCGCACAATATATTATTAACTTTGTTCTATAGTGACAAAGATACACATTATGAATACCAAGACTACCATCAAACGAACAGTTTCAGCAGAACTTTTTGCAAAATCAAAAACCTATTTTCCTGGAGGGGTAAATTCTCCCGTTCGCGCTTTTAAATCCGTTGGCGGAACTCCACTCTTTATCAAAAAAGGCAATGGAGCCTATATTTGGGATGAAGATGACAATCAATTTATTGATTTTTGTTGTAGTTGGGGACCTCTGATTTTGGGACATAACAACCCAGAGGTTTTTAATAAGGTGGTGTCAACTATGGCAAATGGAGCAAGTTTTGGTGCACCTACTCGGTTGGAAAATGAATTGGCTGAGTTGATTCTGGGTCGAATTCCATTTATCGATAAACTGCGATTTGTAAGTTCCGGAACGGAAGCGGTGATGTCTGCTATTCGTTTGGCAAGAGGAGTTACAGGGAAATCTAAAATTCTAAAGTTTGAAGGATGTTATCATGGGCACGTAGATGCTTTGCTCGTTAAGGCAGGAAGTGGATTGGTAACACTTGGGTCTTCTTCAAGCGCTGGTGTGCCTGAGGCTTTTGCGAATGAAACCTTAGTGTTACCATTGAATGATTCCACCAAATTACGAGAAACCTTGGTGCAATATCGAGAAGAGTTGGCTTGTGTGATTATCGAACCCATTCCGGCCAACAATGGATTGCTTTTACAAGACAAAACATTTCTCACTCATTTAAAAGAATGGTGCACTGAATTAGGGATTTTATTAATTTTTGATGAGGTAATTTCTGGTTTTAGAGTGGCATTTGGTGGCGCGGCTGAAGTGTATGGAATCATCCCTGATATTGTAACCTATGGTAAAATTATTGGAGGCGGATTGCCAGTTGGAGCATATGGTGCAAAAAATGAAATCATGTCGTTTGTCTCCCCAGATGGACCTGTTTATCAAGCAGGAACCTTATCGGGAAATCCAGTTGCTATGTCAGCTGGAATCGCGCAATTGACTGCGTGTAATCAATCAGGATTTTATGAAAACCAAGAGGCGCGCACAAAATCAATGGTGGAAACCATTAACGCAAAAAAGATGGTTGATACAATAAATTTTCATGCAAAATCTCAAGGGTTCAATTTTGAAATCGTTCAAATTGGTTCCATTTTCTGGCTTTCATTTGATGGTAAAAAGCGCATTCAAGATGCAGACGCAATTAATCCGGATATGACAAAATTCAATGAGTTGCATGCTGCATTATTAAACCGAGGAGTTTATCTTGGTCCAAG
>CAZTFG010000184.1:0-2803 GCA_964612725.1 uncultured Lishizhenia sp.
TCACCCTCATTTGTACACGAAATTTAGAGCCTTTGTACAACCATATTCAATTGATTGATGCTTTTGAAATGGCTCAAAAAACCATTCCTCAGTTGAAATTACGGATATTGGGTGATGGGTCGATGCGAAAAGAATTGGAAGAGCTTGTTGTTGCTAGAAACATGGAGGAGCAGATTAAATTTATTGGTAGAGTTTCTCAAGAAGAAATGGCTGTTGAATTGAATAAAGCCCATGTTTTTGTTACCGTTTCTACCACAGATGGTGATGTGGTTTCTTTAGTAGAAGCAATTGCCTGTGGGAATTATTGTATTGTTTCGGACATACCAGCCAACCATAATTGGATTCAATCTGGTGTAAATGGTTTTTTCGTTCCTCTATTTGATGCTTCTGAATTAGCAAAAACCATGGAGAAAACAGTTCGCCAATATAAAGAATTGAAGGAGTTGAGTGTTGATATGAACCATTCGATCATTCATTCAACTGGAAATTGGGATAAAAATATGGAACATGCAGAAATGCTATATTACCAGCTCATTAAGAATAAAAAGTAAGTCATTCATGAAAAAAATGGGTTTGTTTGGCGCTTAACCTAACTTATCCTTTATCTTCGTATTTATGAAAAGCTTCATGCGCTCCATTGGTTTAGTTGAAATTGCCATTTTGCTCAATGCAGCTTCTATCGTTTTTATGCATGTATTTCCTTTTGCCCTCCTATTATTGGTGGTTGCAAGTATTCGGGAATGGTGGATGGAGAAAGATAAAAAACAGTATGCTTTTCACAAAGATTTTGGTTATGTCATCATTCCTTTTTTCTTAACGTTTGTTGGTTTAATATATACGACCAATTTTAAACAGGGGATGGGAGATTTAGGACGAATGTTGCCATACCTTGTTTTTCCCTTAACGCTATATTCTATAAGGAAAAATCGATGGAAACTTATCCAGGGGTGGGTGATCGCATTCTTTGTATCTGGTTTGGTGCTTCGATTTGGAATTGATTTATATAAAGCCTGTTTTCGATATCTAAAATCAGATAATATAAGTGATTTCTTTTATGCTTATCTTGATTCCGACACCAATATTTTTTCTGTTTTAACCCTTTTGGGAATTATTTTATTCTTGGATTGGCGAAATAAACGTGATGCTTTGGATGCCAAAATGAAGCTTGTACTTTACTATGGCGTTTTATTTTTCTTATCGCTGGGCTTGTTGTTGTTGCAAAGCAGAATTGTCATTGTATGCTTTTACGCAGCATTGGCTCTTCAATTTTTTTATTATTGGAAAAGAAAAAACAAAATCGATTTTGTAATTATTGGTGCTTTCACTTCATTTTTGCTGTTGTTTCCAGTATTTCAAGGAAGGTTTCATGTAGTTGCTAAAGAAACAAACCAGCTGGTTAAAAACGAAATAATGAATAGTACGGCAAAAGATACGCTTTCTATGTCTTGCATGTCATCTACCTCGCTTCGACTCAATGCGGTTAAAACAAGTATTTTAATAGTGCAAGACCACCCATTTTTTGGAGTTGGAACGGGTGATTGGCGAGATGAAATGGTGACAAAATATACCACCCAAAATATGCCGTGCAATGCGAAAGAACAAACAGCTCCGCATAATCAATATTTAAGAATTGGAGTGAAAAATGGATTTGTAGGGATCTTAGTGTATTTCTTATTTATTTTCATTTTGATCAAAAAATTGGTTAATGAACAACGAGTAGGTCAATTGCCTTTTTTGTTGACGTTGGTTATGTGCGGATTTGGTTATGATATACTTGATGTAGGATCCTCAGCCCCAGTTTTCGCATTTTTTTCAACTTGGTTATTTTTTACAAAGGAAACATGAAGCTATTAATTCTAACGCAATATTATCCTCCAGAAATTGGTGCGCCACAAAACCGCTTGCATGAGTTGGCAGTTCGCTTGAAAAAGAATGGGGTAGAGGTCGAAATTTTAACAGCGCTTCCGAATTATCCCAAAATGGAGGTGATGACGGAATATAGAAAAGGAAAAAATCGATTTGAATTAATTGATGAAATACCAGTTCATCGATCTTGGATCTATGTTTCACATTCTAAAGGAATTCTAGCTCGTCTTCTCAATTATTTCAGTTTTGTCTGGTCAAGTTACTGGACGGGAAGACGGTTGGGTAAGTATGATTTTATCATGGTTGAAAGTCCTCCGTTGTTTTTGGGTTATTCCGCCATTGCATTAGCAAAAAAGATGAAAGCTAAGCTTATCTTTAATGTATCTGATTTATGGCCTGAAAGTGCCGAAAAGTTGGGGATTGTGACCAATAAAAGATTGTTGAATTTGGCCTATCGATTGGAAGCCAAATGTTATAATTTTGCCACATTGATTACCGGACAAACGGAAGGTATCGTAACGGATATTCAAACCCGGTTCCCATCAAGAAATGTGTATTGGTTGCCTAATGGGGTGGATATTGATTTTTATAACCCTGAGCATATAGATGGAGGCGATTTCCGCTCTAAAAATGGATTTAAAAACGATGATTTATTGTTTTTTTACGGAGGAATTCTAGGGTATGCTCAAGGCTTGGAGGTAATTTTACATGCTGCCGCCACGTTGCAAGATCTGAAAAATGTTTATTTCATTATACAAGGTGCAGGACCAGAAAAAGAAAAATTAATAAGTCTAACCGAGGAATTAGGACTTGAAAATGTTATCTTATTTTGCCCAGGAGAAAATCAAGTTATTACAGCAACATTTCATTTTTTAACTCGAAATGGTTGTAAAATATCAAATATTATTTTCAATAATAACCCATTAGACATATGGAA
>CAZTFG010000184.1:2813-3433 GCA_964612725.1 uncultured Lishizhenia sp.
TAAGTCTAACCGCGGAATTAGGACTTGAAAATGTTCTTTTTTTACCACCCGTACCTAAGTCGGAAATGCCGGCAGTGGTGAAGTCAATCGATGTAGCTTTGGTACCTTTAAAAAATCTTCCTTTGTTTCAAGGTGCAATTCCATCCAAAGTTTTTGAAGCCTTGGCAATGGAAAAACCGTTGTTATTGGGGGTTGATGGAGAGGCGCGAAAACATTTTATAAACAAAGCTCAAGCTGGGCTGTATTTTGAGCCAGAAAATGCTGGTGAATTAGCAAATCAAGTTCGGTTATTGTCAGAAAATCCTGAAATGATTGTAAAAATGGGGAAGAATGCTCGCCGATACGTAGGTGAGTTTTTTAACCGGGATAATTTAGCACAATCATTCCAAAAACAACTCAACGATTTGTAAAGTTATGAATTAGTATTCTGCACTTTGTGCTTTAATTAGGTTAAAGTAATTGTTTTATCCCTAGTTATTACTGTTTTTTCTTATTAATTTTAACCATACAAACAAAAGTCATTTTTTTACAACTTTTGAATGTACAATTTTGTTAATAATTAAAATAAAGCTATGTTACAATTCTTTTCTGCAAGTACACGTATGGTTAACACAAAAAGA
>CAZTFG010000185.1:0-3402 GCA_964612725.1 uncultured Lishizhenia sp.
TCAACGAAGCGCAGCTAAAGCGGTTAATTTTGGGATCATTTATGGCCAGTCCGCGTTTGGACTATCCCAAACATTGAATATTTCTAGAACCGAAGCAAAAACAATTATTGATAGTTACTTCGAACAATTTGGTCAACTGAAATCATACATGGACGGGGTTATTCACATGGCACGAGAAAAAGGCTACGTTGAAACGATCATGAAACGCAGAAGGTATTTACCGGACATCAATTCTGCCAATGCAGTGGTTCGGGGTTTTGCTGAACGCAATGCCATTAATGCACCGATTCAAGGTTCGGCCGCAGATATTATTAAAATGGCCATGATTTCCGTACATAATTCGATGAAAACGGCGGGTGTTCAATCAAAAATGATCTTGCAGGTTCATGATGAATTAGTATTTGACATTCACCATACGGAAAAAGAAATAATGCAAAAGTTGGTGAAAGAAGCCATGGAAAAAGCAATTGCGTTAGTTGTGCCAATGGAAGTAGAAATGCAATTGGCCAATAATTGGTTAGAGGCACACTAAAATTGTCATAATTTCTGACGATTTGACAGTGATTTTATGCACTTATCTTGTATTTTGTCATTTTTTTTACCTCAAATGGGGGTGGCATATTAATTGACTTTCCTGTTTGTCAAAAATTTGAAAATTTAATAACATGGGAAAAATAATAGGAATTGACTTAGGAACCACCAACTCGTGTGTTTCTGTCATGGAAGGTAACGAGCCTGTTGTAATTGCAAACGCAGAAGGAAAAAGAACAACTCCATCTGTTGTAGCATTTGTAGAAGGTGGAGAAAGAAAAGTAGGTGACCCGGCAAAACGCCAGGCAATCACCAATCCAACAAAAACGATTTATTCAATTAAACGTTTCATGGGTAACTCATATGATGAGACAAAAATGGAAGCTGGACGCGTTCCGTATGAAGTTGTAAAAGGGGATAACAACACTCCTCGCGTAAAAATAGACGACCGTAATTATACTCCACAAGAAATTTCAGCAATCATTTTACAAAAAATGAAAAAAACCGCTGAAGATTATTTGGGTCATGAAGTAACTGAAGCAGTTATCACGGTTCCGGCATATTTTAACGATGCGCAACGTCAAGCAACAAAAGAAGCGGGAGAAATAGCAGGATTGCAAGTAAAAAGAATCATCAACGAACCTACAGCAGCCGCATTAGCGTACGGACTTGATAAGAAAAGTACCGATATGAAAATTGTTGTGTTCGACTGTGGGGGTGGTACACATGACGTTTCTATTTTAGAATTAGGAGATGGCGTATTTGAAGTGCTTTCAACAGATGGTGACACGCATTTAGGTGGGGATGATTTTGACCAAAAAATTATTGATTGGTTGGTTCAAGAATTCAAAGACGAAAACGGTGGATTGGATTTAAGTAAAGATCCAATGGCATTGCAACGATTGAAAGAAGCTGCAGAAAAAGCGAAAATTGAGCTTTCAAGCACTACTTCTTCAGAAATCAATTTGCCATACATCATGCCAGTTGATGGAATTCCAAAACACTTAGTTCGATCCTTGACTAAAGCGAAATTTGAACAATTAGTAGGTGATTTAGTAATCAGAACAATTGATCCATGTAAATCAGCGTTAAAAAATGCAGGATTATCTGTAAATGATATCGATGAAATTATCTTAGTGGGAGGTTCAACACGAATTCCTGCAGTACAAGAAGCGGTTGAGAAATTCTTCGGAAAATCACCAAGTAAAGGAGTAAATCCGGATGAAGTGGTAGCGATCGGTGCTGCTATTCAAGGAGGTGTATTAACTGGAGAGGTGAAAGATGTACTTTTATTAGACGTAACTCCACTTTCTTTAGGTATTGAAACAATGGGTGGTGTTATGACAAAGTTAATTGATGCTAATACCACAATTCCAACTAAGAAAAGTGAGGTTTTCTCTACAGCGAGCGATAACCAACCTTCGGTTGAAATCCATGTATTGCAAGGAGAACGACCAATGGCCAAGGATAACAGAACTATTGGACGATTCCATTTAGATGGTATTCCACCAGCACAACGAGGAGTTCCTCAAATTGAAGTAACGTTTGACTTAGATGCGAATGGAATCATCAATGTTAGTGCTAAGGATAAAGGAACCGGAAAAGAACAAAAAATCCGCATCGAGTCTTCATCAGGTTTAAGCCAAGAAGAAATCGAAAAAATGAAACGTGAAGCGGAATTGAACGCCGAAGACGATAAGAAAAAGCAACACGAAGCAGAATTGTTAAATAAAGCAGATTCAGTGATTTTCCAAACAGAAAAACAATTGAAAGAATTTGGAGACAAAATTCCTGCTGAGAAAAAACAACCCATTGACGATGCTTTAGCTGAATTGAAAACACAATACGAAGCGAAGAACATTGACAACTTAGAGGCTGCTTTAGAAAAATTGGAAAACGTTTTCCAAGCTGCATCACAAGACATGTATAATGCATCCAATGCAGGTGGTGAAGCGGGAGCACCAAACGAACCAAGTGGAAATCCACAAGATGAAGTTACGGATGTTGACTTTGAAGAAGTAAACGATAAGAAGTAACCTTATTATTTATACCTTTGAGGCGTCCTATTTTTCACTAGGGCGCCTTTTTTATTTTATATGCTATACGTTAAACGATTAGAACATCCTGAAAGCAAAGAATGGATTGTATTTATTCATGGTGCAGGAGGGAGTTCTTCCATTTGGTTTAAGCAAGTAAAAGCATTCTCCGATTATTTCAATGTGTTGTTAATTGACTTGCGGGGGCATGGAAAATCAAAAAATCACGCGCCAGACAAAAAATACTCGTTTGAGCTACTTGCCAATGATGTTTTATTAACACTTCAAAAGGAACAGATTCATCAAGCCCATTTTGTGGGTGTTTCCTTGGGAACAATCATTATTCAGCAAATTGCCTTGGTAAATCCCACCGTAGTGAAGTCTATGGTTTATTCAGGCGCGGTAACTAAGCTCACATTTAAATCCAGGATATTATTGCGTGGGGGTCGTATACTCCATCCTTTCATACCCTATATGTCTTTGTATTCCTTATTTGCACGCATCATCATGCCGAATAAAAACCATCAGCAATCAAGGCTTTTGTTTATTCGTGAAGCACAAAAACTCATGTCCAAGGAGTTTAATCGATGGTTTAAGTTAACCGCCCGATTAACGGCTTATTTAGCGAAATTGGAATACAACCGATTATCAATTCCCACGCTATATATTATGGGAAGCGAAGACCATCTCTTTTTGCCACCTGTTCGTGAAATCGTTCAGAAAAACACAGCCACACTATTGAAAATCATTGAAAATTGCGGGCATGTAGTGAACATAGAACAACCCGATTTATTCAATCAACATTCTATTGCGTTTATTAGAGCGAATGGATGAA
>CAZTFG010000186.1:0-3395 GCA_964612725.1 uncultured Lishizhenia sp.
GCATAAGTAAATAAAAGTACTATTTCTATTAGGGTTGTTTTTTTAATTTTTATAAAAACGGTTAATGAATTAATCAAGTTAACTTAGATCTTCCAAGGTATCAAAAAATCAAAAGCTCTTATTTTATCTCTTTTTCCTCAGCCCAAAGAATGTATTGATTCTCAGGTGGTCGATTGAAAATTCGGATTTTATCTAATTCCTCCCGTCGCATTGTTGTGTAGGACTTATCGATTAAACAAATGTCAAAACCTAATTTCATTTTAGATTGAAAGCTTGAGCAATGAAAACGAGCCATAAAATTGAAATTACTCTTTGGTGCAATTTTACCAATTTGAGGCATACTGAAGTTGCAAAAAAGGGTAGGAGTTAAAGCTAAAAGCGTGGTGTCAAAAACTAAAGAATACTGTTCACCTTCACACGATGTGGTTAGAAAGTAAACTGTATCCTCACCTGGATTGATGATTGACCCTAAAATTTCAACAGTCTCTTTATATGTATTAATTCGTTGTGCACTAAAATCGAAGACCAAATTTTCTGTTTTTGCAACATCTTTTTTTTCAATGTTTTGAGCGAAAGGACAAAAGGTTAACCCAATAATAAGGAATGCTAAAGTCAATACAGTATGTTTTTTCATTGTTTAACTGCTTTAATTATCCAAGTTCCAATTCCTATCGTTCCAAACAAGAAACCGTTCAAAATAATTCTTGGCTTCGTTTCCCACAACCACCAGGTTTTATCCCCATACAGTACAATCACAATCAGAAATTGAAGTGCCAAACCTAAAAAGAGTAAGATAGGGAAAATACAAATTGCGAGTAGAAGCTCTTTATAATTTAATGTGCGGACCAATAAAAGCAAACAACTCATAAGTGAGACACCCCCAATAGATACTAGCACTTCATTTTCAACTCCTCCTTTTTGAAATACACAGGGCAACAATAGCATTCCAAGCAGTAGAATTACAATTCCAATCGTATTTTGTATGTTATTTTGGTTTATTTTCGAGGACAAAATGTTACAGGTATAGATAATCTAAATTTGGCAAGGGTATCTTTTTTTAAATCTACCAACTCCCACTTGGGTATGGTCCTTAAAAAATCTACTTTCAATTGTTCTATATACAAAGGGTCTGGTTTACAATCATCTTCAGGATATTTTTTTGAAATTTTAAAATCCGGGTTAGTAACTACTCCAGCTGTATCTAAGGTGAATAAAACAAAAATATTATGAGGATCGCAAAGTTTATTTAGTTCGATTTTACTTACAAAATTTGCGAAATGAATATTTCTATGACTTATTTCCGGTGAGATATCACTTTTTGAACTCGTTGTAACTATTTTCTTTTTTTTCCAAATTCCGCAAGAAACAAGTCCTAGAGTAATAAATAGTGCGAAAAGATAGTTCATACTTGGGTTAATTTCTTTCCACACAAAGGAAACAGTTTTATTAATTCTTAATTTTATTTTCCAAGCAATTTAGCAAGTTTTTCATAATCTCCATTTTCTCCAAAATTTTGAGTGTGGGCTTTAGTGCCAGTAATATGAAGGGCATTGCACCCAAAACAAATTTTAGCTATACCAACTACTTTATTTTTCTTTTTAAAAATGAGAATGTCACGATAAACATAAATACATGCAGAAACAACACCTTCATTTTTAACTTTTTCAACGAAAATAGCGTCAACCTCCCTAAATTTGGACGTATCGATGGAGAACTTTTGATACCCAATTTTGACTAGCTGATCTATGAATGCTAAATCTGAAATAGAGGTTGGTATTTCACCTAAAATTACACCCATTTTCAAAGAGTCCAACACTGATTTTGATTGATTATCGTATAGTTTATCAATGTTTTCCTCATCAATTGCGTTGGTATAATACTCTATTTCATCATACTCGAAGAACTTTTTACCAATTTTTGTGTTGCCCGATTTTAGATTTTTTGTTGCTTCCTTAACCGTTTCAGTTTTTTGATGACAACTAAAAAGGATTAAACTGGCGGCAATGAAAGAGATAAACTTCATGGTTTTTGTTTTTTTATTCTCTGAAGAATAAGTATTCTATTTTATTCAAAAATGGAAATTTCAAATAAATGTACAAAAATTTAACAAAGTTAAAAGGCTAAATCATTAATCACTTAAGAAAATTACAATTATTACGTTTTCGCCTAATTAGAATGGAGAAATTATTTATACATTCGTTATGGTGTTCGCTTAAAAATAAATAGATTAGCAACTACAAACGGTGAGTTTCATTTCATGATAAAAAAACTAGTTATTGGGGTTTCAATCCTCTTGGTAATTTCGATAGTTACCTTATTTTCATGTGATTACTATGTTTCCAGTTCTACAAAAACGTATTTGTACGACAATCCAAATTTAATCCCCAAAAATAGAGTGGGTTTACTGCTGGGTACATCCAAATACTTAAGCAATGGTAAAATAAATGGGTATTGGAAATATCGGATTGACGCTACGGTGGAGCTTTACAAAAAATCAAAAATCAAATATGTGATAATCAGTGGCGACAACAGTAAATCAACCTATGACGAGCCAACAGACATGAAAAATGAGTTAGTCAAACGGGGAATTCCGGAATCAGTCATTTTTCTAGATTATGCCGGTTTCAGGACCTTTGATTCGGTTATTAGGGCTCAGAAAGTGTTTTCACAAACAGAATTCACCGTTATTTCGCAGCAATTTCATAATGAACGAGCCATTGTAATCGCAAGGCATTACGGAATAAAAGCCATAGGATACAACGCCAAAGATGTAACTGCCTATAATGGATTTAAAACTAAGTTAAGAGAAAAGTTTGCGCGTGTGAAGTTGTTTTTGGATTTCATCATTGGAAACGAACCAAAATTTCTCGGGAAAAAGATTGAAATACCTATGGGTGAATAAAGAGCGAGGGTAAACGATTTTACTCACAAAAGTTTGATCGGTTTGATTCGTTTTTTGAATGAATAGTAATTAGTTAGTAACAAGGATTTGAAATTATTTGGTTTTTTTAATAAGAAGAAGGAGGACACAAAGATTCTCATTTCAGCAACGGAACAACTTTGGGTGGAAGAAAATTTTCATTGGTTAATCAATGCCTTTAGTTATCCTCATCCTGAAAGTAATCCCATTCTATTTTCAAAAGACTTCTTCCCTAAAACATTTGAAAATGAAGCGGTTTTAGTAGAAAATATACTTACTGACTTATGTACATTATTTCGGATAAATAGGGATTTTATAACGTTTGAATTACATAAAGACTTGAGGGATATCTCAGGAATGCCTTTATCTGTTGAAGGAAACACATTCGAAA
This sequence comes from uncultured Lishizhenia sp., assembly GCA_964612725.1. Taxonomy (GTDB): domain Bacteria; phylum Bacteroidota; class Bacteroidia; order Flavobacteriales_D; family Crocinitomicaceae; genus UBA952. Next base: position 3,312 of record CAZTFG010000186.1, read on the forward strand.
CAGAAGTAGAAATTATTGATGGGAATTATAAAATTTATGTGGCAAACTTTTTACTTCAACAGCCGAAAAGATTGGTTTACTTTT
>CAZTFG010000187.1:0-3360 GCA_964612725.1 uncultured Lishizhenia sp.
TTCTTGAATTTTTATTTTTTCCGTTGCAAGGTGTACAAGTTGTTTTTGAAATTACCTCTTTAATTTTTCGTTCAACGCTTGCTGCAGCTCCTCCTAATCCAGAAACGCTAACTGAAGAAACTGAACCATCTGCTTTAATTTTTATAGTTACCGTTGCACTGGTTGGCTTAGTAACAACTACACTGTTCTTTAATTGATTGATGATTGAATTTAAATTTGTTGGTGTACTTGAACAAGTTGTACCATCACCATCATTATTATCGTCAGGCCCAGTAGCTGGTCCAAAGATCCCCGTATTTCTGCCCCCGAATCCATCTTTTCCAAAAGGATTATCTCCTTCCCCTTTACCATTTGGTTTACCTGTTTGAGTGGTGCTAGTAGAACTTTGTCCTGTCAAAGCCTGTTTTGCATCAATTGGAGAAGGCGATGCGTCTGTGGGAGATGTTGCTCCACCACCTCCTGGTTCAACAACAAGTTCTTTTAATTCAATTTCCTCTAATGTAGTCTCTGTTTTAACAACTACATCTGCGGGTGGAGGATCAAGCATTTCAAAAGTATAGAGAAATAAAACGATCATTAAAATTAATACGGCAATAATTGCTGCAAATATTCCCGCGCGCACATCCTTTGGATCTGCTACTTCTGGCGTTTCTGTTTTGACTTGTATTGCGCTAATCATATTCTTTATTTATCGTATGCTAAAACTGGATCCCATTGATTTGCTTGTGCTAAGGCTAGTACTCTAAATACTGCTTCATAGCTAGCTTTCTTGTGTCCTGCAATTCTTAGCTTTGGTTTACCTGTTTTCTGAACAGCTCCTGCGGCTAATTGTTTTATTTGGTCAAATTCCATTGGTTTTGCCATATCTCCACCGGGCATGACCACATATTGGTTGTTTTCTGTTATCACAACGGTTGCTTCCACCGGATCTTTAACCGGCTTGAGACTTTCATCTGGTTTAGGTAAATCAATCGGTGTTTGATTGTTTGCCATTAAACTCATGATAATAAAGAAAATCAACAACAAGAATACCAAATCGGTCATAGAAGCCATTCCGCCCTCTACTTTGATTTTATTACGTGTGTTAAAATTCATTTTACTTTTATTTTCCTGATTGGTTCAATAAATCCATAAATTCTAGTGCTGCATTTTCCATTTGGTAAACCACTTTTCCAATTTGACCAACCAAGTAGTTATACCCCATAAATGCGATAATCCCCACAATCAATCCCCCAACAGTAGTTATCATGGCAGTCATGATACCTGGAGCAATGATTTTCAATTCAAGGGCTTGAGCATTCTGTAAGTCAATGAATACAACAACCATACCGATTACAGTACCAAGGAATCCAATCATTGGTGCAGCACCTGATGCGGTAGCCAAGAAATTGAGGCGTTGTTCCAAGCGAAGAATTTCGAATTTACCGGTATTTTCAATCGTTGCAGCAATACTCTCATTTTTAGCATTACCGATACGTGAAATACCTTTCAAAAGCATTTTCGCAATTGGACTTTCAGAAGCTAAACACAATTGCTTTGCTCCATCAATATTTCCATTGGATAAATTAGACTTTACACCATTTAATAAACCAGATTCTTCTTTTGTTGCTTTTCTCAGTGCAAGGAATCGCTCAACAAAAACAAAAATGGTATATCCTAGCATAATAACCAAGATAAGGTTAATAATCCAACCGATTCCAGCGTTGGAAGCATCGATAATATCCCACAATGGAACTTTTGTAACAGTCGATTTCGGCTGATTAGAAACTTGAAGCAAAAATATTAGATTCATATAAGGGAAACTTAAATTATTAAATTAGTTACGAAAACAATAAAAAGACACCAATACCTCCAAAATATCCAAGAGCAGCTAGTAAGCTAATTTTTTTCATATACCAGAAGAATGTAATTTTTTCCATTCCCATTGCTACTACACCAGCCGCTGATCCAATGATTAAAATAGAACCACCTGTTCCAGCAGCAAATGCGATAAAATGCCAAACTTGAGAATCAGCCGCATCTTGGAACATTCCAATGCTTGCTGCAACTAATGGTACATTATCAATAATGGCTGACGCTAATCCCAACATAGTTACGAAGATATTTTCTGAAATACCTGCGTTTTTAACATCTTGTCCAAAATTGAAAATTAATCCAGTAGATTCCATGGCAGCTACAGTCATTAATATTCCTAAGAAAAATAATACCGACGGCATTTCAATTTTCCCTAAGGCGCGCATCGTAGGGCCTGAATGTCCGTTTGATTCTTCAGGTCTTGAACTTGGATCCATTGTAAATGAACGGTTACTCAAAAACTCAGCAATTATTGCGAATAGTGCCAATGAAAGCATCATTCCAAGGTAAGGAGGTAAATGAGTCACGGTTTTAAAAACAGGAACAAATACGACAAGTCCTAGACCTAAGAACAACATCAATTTTGAATTCGGATTTACTTTTTCATCTTCCATAACAGCAACATCACCTTTGAATGCCGGTAAAAATGAACCAACAATTAGTGGTAATAAAATACAAACTAAAGACGGTAAACCTAATTTAATAATCAAATTACCAGTTGTTACCTTACCAGCCATCCACAACATCGTTGTAGTAACGTCACCAATTGGAGTCCATGCGCCTCCTGCATTGGCTGCAATAATAATAAAACCAGCATACCACATACGGTCTTCTTGGTCAGATACTATTTTACGTAAAATAGTGATTAGTACGATAGTTGCCGTAAGGTTATCAATAATGGAAGATAAAAAGAAAGCTAAAAATGAAACAATCCACAGTAGCATTACTTTACTGCGTGTTTTGATCATCCCTTTGATAGAAGAAAATCCCTCGAAATAATCAATCATTTCAACTATTGCCATGGCTCCCATCAAGAAAATCAAAATTTCAGCGGTCTTGCCAAAATGATGCAATAATGCTTCATTCACTAAATGCAAACGTGTTTCGTGATCACCAGTCATTGAAGGTACAACTCCACCTGTTACTCCTGTTGCTGGATCAATCCAATTGGCCAAACTATCTGCGCCAAAAGCGATCAATGTCCAACAAGCTACCATCATCAATAAAGCAGGTATCAATTTGTCTATTTTGAGCGAATGCTCCATTGTTATGGCTACGTAGCCTAAAACGAAAATGATAAAAATGTAGATTTCCATGTTTATTTGTTTAATTAATTAACTAATTGTTCCAGCGCTTGTTCAAAGGCTGTTCTGGCAAGCCCTGTTTTATTTTTGTTTATATTATACGATTTTTTCAGCGCTACTTTTATCGTATCGCTTGCATCTTGAAAAATGCCTTCGTCTGTCAACTTTGCTAAATCGTTGCTCATTAAATAGGCAAAAACCC
>CAZTFG010000188.1:0-3294 GCA_964612725.1 uncultured Lishizhenia sp.
TATCACCTCATCATCTACATGATCCCATAATCTACTTCCCCTATTATTCATAGGTATTACAATTTTTGTTGTGCGAAAAAATGGATACACTATTTTAAGGGTTGTTTCACTTGCTATTCTGAGGCAGAGAAATTAACGGAAATCCATTCCACACCCATTTTATCTGAATTAGCTGTTAAAAACATCACTTTTTTCAGATGAAATGAAAGATGTTGAGATTAAGAATGGTGATGGAATAAGTTAACTTTTGGGAACCAAGATTTTTAATTAGCGTCCTTTTAAAAGGAAACCGATTGAAGCAATTTAAGCTATTATTTGTTTAAAAATTTTATTTAATTCATTACAATATTCATTTGCAAAAGGTGTGTCCACATCATAAATTACTTCTTGAATAGTCGTGATTCGAATACCAAAATTTGAATTATCCAAAACATTAGTTTTTAAAAAACCTAAACTTGTAGCTTGTTCCTGTTTAATGGTTTGAACAGATTTAATTTCTAGAACAGGTAAATCTATGTAATATACTGTTTTTCCATTCAAAGTAAAATCGATGCCATTACTTGGATAATTAGGGTATATTTCTGAAATATTATAGGATCGGAAATCGACTAATTTTCGATGGGTTTTTGATATTTCTCTAACCTGTACGGTTGAAGTTACGTTTACAATTCTAACAATTGCTTTTGAAACCGCTAACATTGAATATTTACTATATGATGCTATATGAAAATTATTTTCCTGAAAAAAGGCATCTTTTTCTAAGGTGTTTTTTTTCCATTTATCTAAATCCCGAGCGGTTTTTATTACCAACCAGACTATTACATTTAGGAAAATAAACATAATGACACATATGTAATAATTTATAATTACAAAAAGTAATGAGGTAAGGCTCATTAACGCATAACCCAAAATTTCCCCCCAAAGAGGTACAGACGCTTTTGGTACTAGTATTTTCATAAAATAAACGGAAATAAAAAAATCAGAAAATCACTTCACATTTTGATAATTCTTTTGCTACTCTTGCTTTTTCTTCGGCTGAAATAGGGTTTCCTTTTAAATTTAAAGATTTCAAGTTTTTGAGTTTTTTCAATGATTTTGGGAGTACAGCAATTTTATTATTAGACAAATCAAGACTTTCAAGATTTCTCAAGTTAACAATAGTTGTTGGAATTGATTCTAGCTTGTTTTTAGACAGATTTAAATCTTTCAAGGTAAGTAATTGTCCAAGCTCTTCAGGTAAATTTTCTAAATCACATCCACGTAAATACAATTTTTCAAGGTTTTGTAATTTACCTATAGAATTAGGCAATTTTTTAATTGGGTTAGAACCACTATATGAACCAATAACTAATTCTCTAAGATTCACTAAATTTCCAATTGATTCATCAATTTCTGAAATCTCATTATAGGTAAGTACTAATTTTTCAAGATTGACATTTTTATTTAGAGATTTTGGAAATTCTTTCAATTGATTTGCATGTAAATCAATTACTTTCAAGTTTCTACAATTTTCTAATTCTGGAAGGCTGGTTAAATCATTTCCGGACAAGTTGAGTTCGGATAATTTTGACAAATTTCCAAAATTGATAGGTAGTTCTGTTAGCTTGTTATTCATTAAATCTAATTCTTCCAAACTATTTATCTGACAAAATGAGTTGGGCAATTTAATGATCTCATTATTGTCAATAATTAAAGAATTCAAATTAGATAATTTCCCGATGGTTTCTGGTAAAGTTGTGAGTTTATTGCCAGATAAATTCAAAATTTTTAGCTTACTTAATTCGCCAAAATTATCTGGAAGTATGGATAATGAATGATTTGAAATAACACAGGAATCTAAGTTTTGCAGGCTAGAAAATGATCGGGGTAAGAATGAAAGGCCCCCATCTTTAACATAAAGATCACCGGTCACTCGAAATCCACCATCTATTACTAAAGATTTAAGATTTTTCAATTTTCCAAAATTCTCAGGAAGACCTGTTAATGAAGTAGAAATTAATTTTAAATTTTCTAGATACGGTAAATCTCCAAAATCGCTAGGCAATTTTTCAAGGACAACACTTTCAATACTTAGTGTTTTCAGTGATTTTAATTGGCCAAAATTTTCGGGAAGACTTGATAATTTCTTTAAACCCTCTAGTTTAAGTTCTTCAAGCAATTTCAAATCACCAAAAGATTTTGGCAATTCTATAATATCTTGGTTATCCAAACTCAAAAATTTTAATGATGATAATTCTCCAAAACATACAGGCAATTCGATTAAGGTAAGTGATTTGTCATTAATGTAACCTTTATTAATATTTATATACTCTAAATTTTTTAACAAGCAAAATTCGTTCGGTAGTCGTTCAATATTATTTCCTGAAAGTTCAATGGACTTCAGTTTTGAAAGTTTTCCAATAGTATTGGGTATTTCATGAATTCCCGTATTTTCAATATGCAAATTGATTATTGATTGAAGTTTTTCCATCTCCTTTGGAATTTGAAAAATATTTTCTTCGGAATATATTTTTAATTCTACCAAGTTTTTTGCTTCCAGAATTGAAATCGGAAAATTTGATAATCCATTATTGCTGATTATCAATGTATTTAACTTGTATAGTTTTGAAAAAACATCAGGTAATTCGGTTATTCCATTTGAAATTTCCAATTTTTCAAGTTCGCTATACTTTTCTAAATTTTTGAGTCTTTCATCATCTCTTTCTGTTAAATACAATGATTTACGGGTAAAATCAATTGATTTATCTTTTTGTGCGTAAAGACTATTTGCAAACAACATGGTTAAAACCAAGACTATTATTTTATTCATAGTTATAATTATTTGCACAAAAATACGATTTTCTTTCACATTTACCCTATTTATAGTACATTTTATAATAGGGTACTAAATACCATGAATCTTCATGAATTTTGTGCATGCAGCAGCCAGAAGTTTTTGAGCAAGATTTTCAGTGGATATCCAAACGATTGAAGCAACTTCGGAAAGAAAAGGGCTTTAAGAACTATGAACATTTTGCCTATGAACTTGGCATGAGTCGTTCTGCTTATTGGCGCATTGAAAAAGGGTCCAATTTTGAGATGAAAACACTATTTCGTATTTGTAATTTACTCGGGATTTCTGTTCAAGAATTTTTTTCGGATACTCAGTAATTAGGCAAATAAATCAATTACCAAAGCCAAAAGAAGAAGTTAAAAAACTCACCTACGGCAACACATCCACCACACAGCGGACAGAAAACCCATTGCCTTTGGCATTTAAAATACTTTCATCTGGACCTCCAGCATCATCGATTA
>CAZTFG010000189.1:0-3260 GCA_964612725.1 uncultured Lishizhenia sp.
GATTCACAAGAAGCGATACCGAGAACTATTAAAATAGAAAACGGTATTTTTCTCATTACTTAATTAAATCTTCTGATGAACGAGCGATGGAGTTTTTGTCCACGCGTAGTTTGCTTCCTTCAGAACTGATTAAAATGGTAGTTTCTGCCACTTCAAGAACTTTTCCATGTATACCAGAAGAGGTAATAACTTTGTCTCCTGCACTCAATGATTCAACGAATTTTTTTAACTCCTTGCGGCGTTTCATTGGTGCTCGAAAGATTAGAAAGAAATATACTAGAACTGCACCTAGTAATAATAACATATTGATTGCTTCTTTACTCATTTTTTTGTTTGTTTATTTATTTTATTACAACTTTTGCTTTCACGTGAACAACAGTTAGATTTGGTTCCGTGTTTGCTATTATACGAATCGATTTTGAGATGGGTCCGTCACCTGTTTTATCTGTGTTAACTTCGGCCTTTATTTCTGCTGATTCTCCTGCCGCAATAGGTTTTTTTGGGTAATCAGCCACCGTGCAAGTACATGAACCTTTAACCTCAGTAAGAATTAAAGGACTTTTACCGGTGTTAGTCACCTTAAAAACGGCTTTTATTTTTTCACCTTTATTAACAGTTCCTGCATCGTATACGGAATTGACTTTCATTTCCGTTTTTTTACCAATTTCCAGATTGTTATCGGATTGACAAGACGAAAATGTTAATACGGATATAAGGGAACAAAATGCAAGTATTTTTTTCATAAAAATTAATTTAAGAGGCCTCTGCCCATTTTTACTATTTTTTTATCTTTTTTCAATAATTCAATGGCATGATCTAGAACGCCGTTTATAAATGTATTGCTTTTGGGAGTACTATAGAATTTTGAAATTTCAATGGTTTCGTTTAACGTTACCTTAGTTGGGATTTCTGGAAAAATCTGCAGTTCGGTAATGCCCATTTTTAATAGAATGATATCCATTTTTGCTATTCGATCCAATTCCCAATTTTTAGTTAGATCATCTATTAATGCTTCATTTTCAGCATTTTTAGCAATGGTATTTCGGAATAATTGAACAACAAAATCTTTTTCCGTGTCATTTTCCTTATAAAGTGGAAGAATTTGAAATTCTTGATTTTCTTGTGCCGCTTTCAGGGTTTTTAACACCATCGAACAAGTATGATCAAGATCATCCATCCAATGAATACTGTGTTCTTCGAAGCAATTGTGCAATAATTCTGAATTAGCAATTTCTGATTTAAATAACAGCAATGCGAACGATTTATCGTGTTCATACGATTTAGTATCGTCATTCATGTATTCAAAATAAATTTCATTTTCTTGGAGTTGAAGAAAGAGTTTTCTAAAAATCTCTTGATTTTCAACACCCATCCAATTTGCCTTTTGTTTTTCCGCTGCCATCCTCAGGTGGGAACTTTCATTGAGTTGTTTTATCAATAAATTATCCACGAATTTTCGATTTGGTTCCAAATCTTCTTGTGTGGGACGTAATTTCTTTTTTTTATCTTCTAATCTATTTTCAGCAGATTGCACCAATTCAGGCATGGTTAAAAGAAGTAGCAAATACAGTTCATACATGCGCTCAATAGATCCGAGTAACTCTTTTTCAAATTTCAATAGATCTTCTTCGCCTGATTGATAGTAGGCGTAAAGCATTTGTAATATTTTAATCCGTAAATGTCTTCTGTTTAACATGGGTTTATTTTGTGAAATCGATAATACCAACTGCTTTGATGCGTTCTTCGGCTATGGCGTTTGCTATTTGATAGGTTGGTAATTTTTCTGTTTGGGAGCGCGAAACAATGTTATAAATTGTTTGATAAATCTCTTCTGCTTTTTTATGTGCCCATTCACTTGATAAACCGTGAACTTCTGAAAAACAATTGATGACCCCACCTGCGTTTATGGCATAATCAGGGGCATAAATAATTCCTTTATTCATTACCTCTGCACCATGAATGGATTCATTTTTTAATTGGTTGTTTGCAGCTCCAGCAATGATTGAACATTTTAATTTTGCTAAAGTTTCATCATTGATAGTGGCGCCGAGGGCACATGGTGCGTAAATATCCATATCAACGTCATAAATATCTTGTGGTGCCACCACTGTTGCTTTATAAGTTGATGATACTCGGTCTAACGTTTCTTGGTAAATATCTGTAATAAATACTTGAGCACCTTCATTTGTTAAGTGTTTCACTAGGTATTCGCCAACATGCCCAACTCCTTGTACTGCGATTTTTTTACCGGCTAAGGAATCTGATCCAAATTGTATTTTAGCACACGCTTTCATTCCCATATAAACCCCAAGTGCCGTTACAGGTGAAGGATCTCCACTTTTTCCTGGTAATCCAACTACATGTTTAGTTTCTTTGCTAACCCAACCCATATCTTCAGGAGAAATACCAACATCTTCTGCCGTAATGTATTTCCCCGAAAGGCTTTCTACGAATTTTCCGAACCGTCTGAAAAATGCTTCCGACTTCATCGTGTGAGAATCACCAATAATTACTGCTTTTCCTCCACCTAGGTTTAAATTTGAAATAGAGTTTTTGTATGTCATTCCCCTGGAAAGTCTTAATACATCATTCAAGGCATCCATTTCATTCACATATTTCCACATGCGCGTACCACCTAATGATGGACCTAACACCGTACTATGAATGGCTATAATGGCTTTTAATCCTGTTTCCTCATCGTTACAGAATAATAATTGTTCATGCCCCATGGTTGCCATTTGTGCCAACACAGGATTTTCTGCTAAATTTATTTCGTTTAATGTCTTTACTTCCATGAAGAATCGAGTTTATCCGTTTTAATCAATTGTTTTTGCTCTCGAATGCTTAATTTTGTTTTCAAGCAGATCAAAGAACGCTACAAAATTAGAAAATAATCCCATGAAGTCGCTGAGCTATCTAAACAAATATTTTTTTAAATACAAATGGCACCTTTTATTAGGGATTTTGTTTACTGTGATTTCCAATTATTTTGGTGTTAAAATGCCTGTTTATGTCAAAGAAACAGTTGATGATTTTATGACAAACACCAATTTCACTAAGGTGGATAGCGTATTGTTGTTATCGTTAAAACTAGGCGGGATTTATATGTTTTTGTCTATCGCTAAAGGTTTTTTTCTTTTTCTAATGAGACAGACCATTATCGTAATGTCGCGATTAATTGAATTTGATTTAAAAAATGAAATTTACAATCAATACCAACAATTAGATACTCCATTTTATAAACGTAATTCCACGGGTGA
>CAZTFG010000190.1:0-3251 GCA_964612725.1 uncultured Lishizhenia sp.
TACTTGCTCAGGATCCAACGTTTACCCAATTTTATTCTAATCCGGTTTATTTAAATCCGGCTTTGGCAGGTTCCCACGGGTGTCCAAGATTGGCGCTAAACTACCGAAATGAATGGCCACAATTGACTGGTAATTATGTTACCTATGCTGCTGCATATGATACATATGCAAAAAACGTAAGTGGTGGTATTGGGGTATTAGCCATGCATGATCAACAAGGCCAGGGAACAATTCAAACTTCTATGTTAGGTCTGATTTATTCGTATCATGTCAAGTTAAGTAGAAAAGCATCGATGATGTTTGGTGCAAAAGCATCTTGGTACCAGAAATTTTTAGATTGGGATAAACTCACTTTTGGAGATATGATCGACCCACGAAGAGGTTTTATTTACCAAACAGGAGATGTTCCTAGAGGAGGTAATCGTGGATTTTTTGACGTGTCGGCAGGAGCCGTTGTGTTTACCAAAAAATTCTTTGGTGGAGTTGCTGTTAATCACTTGAATAGACCAGATGAATCGATGATTTTAGGACAATCTCGTTTGCCGATGCGTTTCACAGCACACATGGGAGCTGATATAGCTTTGGGGTCTAAGTCTAAATACTCCAATGTTACGTCTATCATGCCAAACATCATTTACCAATATCAAAATGGATTTCAGGAGTTAAACATTGGAACATATATAAAATATGGTAATTTCAACGTGGGAGCCTGGTATAGAAACAGAGATGCTTTCATTTTAACATTTGGTGTTAACACCGGTAAATTCAAATTGGGATACAGCTATGACGTTACGGTTTCTAAATTAGGAAACGGAATTTCAGGAGGGTCTCATGAGGTATCCATGGGGTACAATTTAAAATGTAGAAGAAAGCCAAGAGCATTCAGAACAATTTCTTGTCCATCTTTTTAAACCCAAAAAACAGCTTTTTTCTTGTTATCTTTACCAAGAAATGAAAAAGCTCCTATTCGTTTATTTAACTCTATTTATTTTTACTGCTTGTACGACTGGCGTTAGTATGGTTGAAAATGATTTTTCTTCCATGTTGCACGACGGTAATAGTAAAGTATGGATGATCAGGGATATTGTAAGCAATGGAACTAATTTTGCAAAAAAAGGAGAAATCAAAGACTTACTGATTTTTTATGAAACGGGTTCATGTATCCTTCAATCCACTTTTGAAATAGGAACTCAAACTGGACAGAAAGGCCAATTTAAAGCTGATTTTGCTGCTAAAAAATTAGTGATTCAATTCCCGAAAGAGAAGTGGGAATTCGATGTTGATATTAAATCAGAAAATGAAATATTGCTTAAACCTGATAAAGACTCTAAAACCACTTTTTCTTTAGTCCTTATCCCTCTTCCAGAGTTAATTAAAAATAACCGATGAAAAAAATAAGGGTCGGGATTACCGGAGGTATTGGTTCAGGAAAAACAGTCGTAGGCTCTATTTTTGAAAAAATGGGATTCCCTGTTTTTTACGCAGATAAAGTGGCAAAGGAATTGATACAACAATCAGAATCCTTGAAAGAAAAAATTACTGCGCTCCTTGGTGAAAATGCCTACGATCAAAATGGAATTTATGACACGCAATTTGTTGGACAAGTGGTCTTTAATAATCCTGAAAAGTTAACAGAATTAAATGAGTTAATCCACCCTTTCGTAAGATCTAAATTTGATGATTTTGTGAATAATTCTACTTCTGAAATAGTTTTTAATGAGTCCGCTATTCTATATGAAACTGGTAGCTATCAATTGTTTGATAAAATAATTCTTGTAACTGCACCAGTAGAATTAAGAATTAAACGTTGCATTCGAAGGGATAATGTTGACGCAAAAACCATTACCGATCGAATTAAAAATCAATGGTCAGATGAAAAAAAAAGATTGTTATCACCCTATGAAATAAAAAATGATGAATTCTTGCCGTTATTAAAACAATTGGAGAAATTTATATCAGAAATATCCCCCAAGAAAAGACCACTTACTTCAAGGAAAGACATTGAAATCTTGGTTGATGAATTTTATTCCAAAGTAATGCAAGACGAATTGTTAACGCCATTTTTTAAGAACGTAAATTTTGATCATCACTTGCCTAAAATGGTTGATTTTTGGTGCTTCATTTTGATTGGCACTGTTGGATACAAAACTAATGTTATTGAAAAGCATTTGCATATGCCTCTTCAAAATGAGCATTTCGAACATTGGCTTTCACTATTTTATCAAACTCTTGATGAATTATTTATGGGCGAAAATGTTGAAATTGCTAAGCAAAGAGCCTCAATTATAGCTTGGACTACAAAAAGCAAGATTAATTTAAATTAATTGTTTTTTGGCACAAATCTTGCATGATCGGAAATAATTCGCAAGGTGAAGAAGGGGGGAGTTTCAAGATTAGGGGTGTATTATTTTTCAAAAGTATTTATTCCTCCCTTTTACCTTCGATTTGAATTTAAAACACACTCAATTCTTTCTATTTGATTGCTTTTCCGTTATCTATTATATTCTTAGATTTAGCTAGGCTTCCTTTTGTTCCCACATTTTTCAATTGCAGATAATAAACAATATAAGGAAATGGCAAACGAGGATCTTTATGGCTGTCAAAAGGTAAATAAACTCGATACGTCCCCCCTTGTTTTAGCTTTGGAAATGCCGTAGACCAACCCACATACATTTCCTTAACATTAAAAATAGGAGAATCTTGATCTGTTTTTTTTCTCAAAAAACTATTTTCCATGGTATCCCCATACGGAGTGCTTAAAATAAAATTAATTGCAACATCTGAGGAATCTGTTGGAGAAACTCCTGTGCCCGCTTCAATTGTTTCGATTATAATTTCGTTTTCAATTTTTTCAATGTTGTTCTTAACCAATACAGTATCCATCATTCGCTTGGTCAATTCCTCCACCAACCCTTCATAATAATTCTTAATTAATAATGAACGATCAGTTTTTGTCAACGAAAGCGGCTTTTTTTTAACCACATCACTGAAACCTAATTTCACAAAAGCTAAATCCAATTTTTCAATAGCTCCTGGCTTATTCCAAATCTTCATGAAATTGTGAGCATTTATTTTCCCCACACAAAAGGATCCCTCTTTCACATATCGATCATTAATATCTTGCTGGCCATTCCCCAGAAACAACTGAACCGTTTTCATACAATTTGAATCAATCAAATAATCTTTTTTCAACTCGTTAGAAAAACCATCAATCAATTTATTTTGATCAAAATCCTCAGGACTTAAGTTGG
>CAZTFG010000191.1:0-3193 GCA_964612725.1 uncultured Lishizhenia sp.
GCTCTTGCTCCATCCAGTCCATAGTTGCAGCACCATCATGTACTTCACCTATTTTATGACTAACACCACCGTAAAACAAAATACGTTCTGTTGTAGTTGTTTTACCAGCATCGATGTGAGCAGCGATACCAATGTTTCTTGTATATTTAAGATCTCTTGCCATTTCTTATTAAAATCTAAAATGTGAAAACGCTTTATTTGCCTCAGCCATTCTTGTAGTATCTTCTTTTTTCTTAAATGCTGCACCTTCTTCTTTTGAAGCAGCAATAATTTCAGAAGCAAGTTTTTGAGCCATTGTTTTTTCGTTTCTTTTACGAGAGTAACCAATTAACCATTTCATTGCCAATGAAGCTTTTCTCTCTTCCCTAACCGGAGTTGGTATTTGAAAAGTAGCTCCACCCACACGACGGCTTCTGACCTCAACAGCGGGCGTTACATTCTCAACCGCTTTACGCCAAACGTCTAAACCTTCTTGATCTTCGATTTTCTTATCTACAATTTCGATTGCATCATAAAAAATTCTAAAGGCAAGGCTTTTCTTTCCGTCAAGCATTAAGTTATTTACAAACTTTGTTACAACCACATCATTAAACTTTGGATCTGGAAGTATCGTTATTTTTTTGGCTTTTCTTCTTCTCATCTTGCGAAAAATACTATATTATTATTTTTGTTTAGGTCTTTTTGTTCCGTACTTGGATCTTCTTTGTGTTCTACCCTGAACACCTGCAGTATCTTCGGCACCACGAACAATATGATATCTTACACCTGGTAAATCTTTAACTCTTCCGCCTCTTACTAACACTAGGGAGTGTTCTTGAAGATTGTGACCTTCACCACCTATATAAGCATTCACCTCTTTACCATTCGTCAAACGCACCCTTGCAACTTTACGCATTGCAGAGTTTGGTTTTTTCGGAGTGGTTGTGTAAACACGTACACAAACTCCTTTGCGCTGTGGACAAGAATCTAATGCAGCAGATTTACTCTTTTTAACTACTGATGTTCTTCCTTTCCTAACTAACTGTTGAATTGTAGGCATAAAAACTTTTTATCTTATTATAATTTTACTTTTCACACTTTTGGGGGTGCAAAGATACTATATTTATTCTTATGTACAATAGCTTGTTAAAAAAAATATCACTTTTTTTTGGTCAAGAGGATCTTTTTATTGAAAAACAAGCAGTTAGCACGAAAAAATAATATTTCAAACACACTTAAAAATGTAGAAACCATATTTAAAGAATGTTTTGAAAATAAAAAATAAAATAAAACGTAAATTTGCTAAAAATTTAGTTGATATATGATACTTCCGATAGTCGCTTATGGCGATCCTGTATTAAAAAAGACCGCAATTGAAATTGATCAATCTTATCCTGATTTACTTCTCTTGATTGACAATATGTTTGAAACGATGTATAAAGCCAAAGGAGTTGGATTGGCTGCTCCACAAATTGGCAAAAGCATACGTCTATTTATTGTTGATGGAAGTCCTTTTGCAGATGAAGAGGGGGATGAACCAGATCCAAGAGCTGAAGGAATAGTGGATTTTAAAAAAGTTTTTATTAATCCAATAATCATTGATGAAACAGGTGATGAATGGGCATTTAACGAAGGCTGTTTGTCTATCCCAAAAATCAGAGAGGATGTTTATAGGCCAGAAACAATACATATCACTTATTATGATGAAAATTGGAATTACCATGAAGAATCATTTAATGGATATGCCGCACGTATTATTCAACACGAATACGACCATATTGAAGGTGTCCTATTCACAGATCATTTGTCCGTATTGAAAAGAAAATTACTACAAAAACGATTAACCAATATATCCAAAGGTATTGTTGATATTGATTATAAAATGAAATTCCCTGTAAAAAAATGAAAAAACTTTTAGGAATAACACTTGTCCTTTTCCTAGTTGGTTGCAACAATGACGACAACTCAGAAAAAACAACTAAAAAAGAAAAAACAGGTAATGCAAAGGTAGATCTATGGAACGATGTTAAAGTAGCAGAAGATTCTCTTTACAAAAAGAAAAATTCGAATCGAGCCAAAAACATTCATTACATGACCTATTTTTCAAAATTGACTGAGTTCTACAATAAATTTCCATCAGACCCAAAGGCAGACTCTTGTTTATTTGCCATATGCGCAACCGAAACAGGATATCCCATCGGTCATGTAAAACACATTTCACTTCAAGAAAAATATGGTGATACTTTACTTGTAAAATACCCAAAATCAAAATACAGAAAAATCACTATACAGAATTTAGTTTATTTAAATGATCAAGCTATAAAAGGAAGAGATGTATCCAAAATCAAATATTACTATAATTTATTACTCATGGATCCATCTACAACTGCGGATGAAAAAAAAGAAATTAATGACCGATTGAAAACGATCGACACACCCATTAATTTTAGTAAGAAATAATTGTTAATGTTGTGTTAAAATAATCAATTCAACATATAGAAGGATTAATTTTGAAGATATAATTTAAATTTTAAAACTATGAAAAACCTATTTTTATCATTTGGTCTTGTTTTAGCAGGAAGTTTTATCTCAGGAAACGTAACTGCTCAAGTAGAATTGTCAAAAGGAGCTAAAATCAAATTTAATAAAGAAGTTCATGATTACGGAACTGTTAAATATGGCGGTGATGGTGCTTGTACATTTGAATTTACAAACGAAGGTAATGAAGCATTAGTAATTTCAAATGCGAAGGGATCTTGTGGATGTACAGTTCCTGAGTGGCCGAAGGAACCAATTGCACCAGGAGCATCTGCATCAATAAAAGTAAAATATGACACAAATCGTCCAGGAGCAATTAACAAATCAGTTACGATTACATCTAACGCAGTAAATGTTGAGGGTGGTATCGTTACAGTAAGAATTAAAGGTGAAGTATTACCAGCTCCTGACAGTGGTGTTCCTTCTAATAATTCTGGTGCTCCAACCAACAATTAATAAATTGAAAATCGTTATTACAGCGATATTACTACTTATAACCGCCCCTGTACATTTACAGCGGGCGGTTTTTTATGCGCCAATAAAAGTAGTACGGTTTCCAAAAACAATAGAGGGAGAAAAATTGAACTATCGTTTTACCATTAAAAATTCAGGGGATGTTCCATTAACTATATATGGTTTTGAAGCAGAATGTACTTGTACCGATGTAAAACTTCCC
>CAZTFG010000192.1:0-3171 GCA_964612725.1 uncultured Lishizhenia sp.
ATGACCAAAAATTGGAAGTAATCAGGATATTGCACCAAAGCGTGAATATTGATAAATGGTTAAAATAGAATGTCTTTAACCCAAGTATAGCAAAGGAGCTATAATGTCTTTAACGAAAACCAAATTTTAGAAAACGAAAATTACTTTTCAGGAACCGAATAAAATTCTAAACAGCCCAACTCGAGACATTCCATCTTCCACAACCCCTCCCAAATCAGGTATTGTATTGACATATCGCAGATATCGTCAAGGTTCGATAATACAATACTCCTCTCTATACAAGCAAAACCCGAATCTCCTCCGCGGCGGATGGCTTGTTTTTTTATGCCGCAAACTGAATCAAGCCGAATATTTGAATGAAGAATTAAGGAATAAAAAAAGAGTTGTGAAACATCTCAGTTTTTCTTTTCAAGCCCCATATATAAGTCAATCCGAAATGAAATGGAGAATAGTCGTTCCCTACTACTATAAAAAGAAAGTCATCAGTTTTGACAGTTTTTTGTACGCTTCTTTACTACCATACCATTCAAATTCCATAAAATTAAAAATTGATTATTTTGGTTCGATAGGTTTATTTTAGATCAAAAAAGTAATTCTATTTTATCCAGAATAATTAAATAACTTACATTTATCGAAATTTTCTTTATCGCAATGAATCAAACAATTTTCCAGGACGAAGATAAAAACGCTATTCGATATTCCTTAATTAATCATATTGATACAGAAATTGAATTCAATGGATTCGGAGTCAAGTATGTAGCATCCGGTGCAGAAATCTATCATGTCAACGGTAGAAAATACAAGGTTGAGGAAGGACAATATATAATAGGAAATGATTTTACTAAAGCTTCGGTTCAAATTAATCACAAAAAACAGGTACAAGGATTATGCATAGATATTTCGCCAAAGGTAATTAATGAAGTCGCAATGTATAATGATATTTCAGAATCCGAATTAGCCGAATTCCTTCTTTCTGATCAATTCTTCGTCAATCGATATAATATAAAAAACACTACCCTAGGATATACGTTACATGAAATCAATCAACAAATAAAGAATGGCAAATTTGTAGACGATTTTCAACATGAGGAGTTGTTTTACAGTTTGGCAGAATCCATCGTTACGGACCAACGTATGGTTTTAAATCATTTATCTAAATTAAATTTTAAAAAACAAGAAACGAATCATGAGCTTTTTCGGATATTATTAAAAGCAAAAGATATCATGGATACGAGTTTATTTGACTCCCTAAAATTAGACGAAATCACTACTGCTTCTGGAATTTCCAAATATCATTTCATTCGACTCTTTAAATCTGTTTTTGGGATTTCACCCTACCAATACCTGAAACGTCAGAAATTAGAATATGCAAGACAACAACTTTCTGGTGGATCAAAAATAAACGAACTAGCTTCACTTCTTGGTTACCCAGATACTCCCTCTTTTTCAAAAGCATTTAAACAAATTTTTGGCATCACGCCTAGCAGTGTTAAAAAGCAATAATTGACAAGCTATTTAAATGTGTGATTTCGATATTTGTTAAAAAACGACATGAAAAGTTCACCATTCATTTACCGATTCTTATATGCTGGGTTTACGCTCTTTGGGATTTATAAACTAATAACAGGGAACCATGGCGACGCTGCAATCCATTTGGGAATTGCATTGGCTTTTGATCCCTTCGATCAATCTGTAACGTGGAAAGACCGCCCATTTTGGCAAAAAACATGGCTAATTATTCATCTCGCTCTTTGCGCTGGCGCTTTTGGTTTTGAAGTGGGCGCTAACAATAATATAAAATAAGCATTTAATTATAATAAAAAAGAACTAGTCAATAAAACACACATAACTATTTCTGAATAAGGCAATTAGAATGCTATAAATAAAAATCTCGCATAATCCAGTTGGTAACCAAAAACTAATTCGAATTATTAATTTGAATGGAGTTGTTCCCTACAAAATAAGAGACATTCAAGGGAAAATCATTCATAATGGGGTAACAGAAGGCACAATTGTTTTAAGAGAATTATTGAATTTTGGAATCTATTATTTGGAACTAGATCACCAAACTATCAAGATTTTGTTGGAGTAAAGTTAGTTTTATCTTATTGGATAGTACAATTTGAAAGTAAACTATTATTTCTTCAGAGTAGATTTCTTAATTTGTTAAACTAACTAATTACCTCTCGCAATAATATCGAATTCAATTCTTGCGTATTCTCAAACTTAATTAATTTCGTTTCATGAAATTTTTGATCCTCAAGATTATTCTAGTTTTCTCTTTTGTCTCACAAGCCCAAAACCGTTGGGAAATTGAACTTTCAAAGACAATCACTGATACGCGAATGGGTACATGGACAACGGGTGATTATTCGATTTTTGTGGAGTTAGATTCAATTACGAACTTTTTAATCCGAAATAGTAAAGAGCACGCAAGGTCATATAACTATTATTGTGATAAAGATTCAAACCTGGCAAACTATTTCGGTGCATCTCTTAAGCGATACGAAAGAGCATTACAGCAAATTAAAAAAGCAGACAAAGGTTTCGATTTACATTCCTTAATTATTTATGATGGGCAGGAAAACGATGAGCTAAACAAAAGTAAATCTGCACTTATTGAAAGACTTCTAAAACAATTTGTAGAAAAAGGCAATGCAAGCGTATATTACAAAGGCCAGCGCATTTTCAAGTTAACCTACATTTCCTCAATTTTAAACGCGGGTAATTCTACCGATTCAATCACAGATGTTTTAAATAGTGGATACGTAATCAAAACCTTTTTTGACAACCCAGAAAATTGCATTTTTTCGGAATATTACATCTTAGGTTGGTAAAAACTAATTTTGAAAGCAAAAAAAGATTCACTTACATCTTCACAAAACTTCTTTGCACCTTATGCTGATTAACCGAGGTAAGCATATAAAATCCTGAGGGCAATTGAGATACATCAAAGTGATTGGATCCCAATGATGAGAAGAAAAAAGTTCTTCCACTGAGGTCTTTTACTTCAATGGATTCAATTTCGGCCCCAACAAAAACTAGTATATCTGAATGAACAGGATTCTCGAAATTAACATCAATTGTCGCTTCATTGATGCCTGCACCCGTTCCAAATTTAATTACAGTACCTAACAGTTGGTTGCAACTTGTATCATAGATTTGGTAGTT
>CAZTFG010000193.1:0-3169 GCA_964612725.1 uncultured Lishizhenia sp.
GTTAATGCAATCTCGCTAAATTCTTGACTAAAATAAAATCCGTTTTGATTGAAATCTTTAGCCAATTGTTTCTGTGTGTTTAAAACAAACACTTCGTTCGAGAATTCAGGAAGGAGTAAATCTGTGTACATTGACATAAATGTATGGATTGTTTTTGGATTTTCTGTCACTTTTTCAATTTGTTTGAGACAGATTGTCAGTATTGATTGGATGGCATAATGGTTGACAAACTTTGGACGTCTTAAAAAAAATACAATTTATGAAAACAGGTCAAATTCATGTTCAAACGGAAAACATTTTTCCAATCATTAAAAAATTCCTTTATTCGGACCATGAAATTTTCTTGAGAGAATTGGTTTCGAATGCAGTGGATGCGAGTCAAAAGTTGAAGTTTTTTGCTAAAACTGGAGAGCATACGGGCGAAATTGGCGAATTAAAAGTAGAGGTAATTGTAGATAAAGAAGCAAAAACACTTACAATTCGCGATAGAGGTATTGGTATGACTTCTGAAGAAATTGACAAATACATCAACCAAATTGCTTTTTCTGGTGCAGAGGAGTTTGTAGAAAAATACAAAGGAACAGAAGGTGTTGAACAAATCATTGGTCACTTTGGATTAGGTTTCTATTCCGCTTTCATGGTTTCTGAAAAAGTTCAAATTCGCACGTTGGCTAGATACGAAGGTGCTGAAGCCGTACAATGGGAAAGTAATGGTTCTCCAGAATATTCAATCATTCCTATTGAGAAAGCAGAGCGTGGAACAGATATCGTTTTATTCATCAATGAAGAATCTGCTGAGTTTTTAGAAAAAAATAGAATTGAAGAAATTCTTACGAAATACTGTAAATTTTTACCAATTCCAATCGTGTTCGGTACTAAAACAGAATACATTGATTCTCCAGAAGGCGAAAAGGATGAAAATGATAAAATTAAACGAGTTGCTATTGAAGTAGAAAATCAGGTGAACAATCCTGAACCTGCTTGGACAAAGGCTCCGGTTGATTTAAAACAAGAGGATTACGATTCATTTTACCGTGAATTGTATCCAATGACATTCGAGCAACCATTGTTTCATATTCATTTAAATGTAGATTATCCGTTTAACCTAACTGGTATCTTATATTTTCCGAAAATCAAAGAAAATGTTGAGGTTCAACGAAATAAAATCAACTTGTATTCCAATCAAGTTTTTATCACTGACAGCGTTGCTGAAATCGTACCTGAATTTTTAACCTTATTACATGGGGTAATTGATTCTCCAGATATTCCGTTAAATGTTTCTCGTTCGTATTTACAAAGTGATGGTAACGTGAAAAAAATATCATCTCACATCACTAAAAAAGTGTCTGATAAATTAGCAGAGATGTTCAAAAACGATCGAGCTGATTTTGAAGCAAAATGGGATGATCTTCAAGTTTTTGTTCAATATGGAACATTAACCGATGAAAAATTCGCTGAAAAAGCAAAAGCATTTACTCTTGTTAAAACTTCAGAAGGAAAATACTACACCTTAGAAGAATTAAAAGAAAAAGTGGCTCCGGTTCAAACCGATAAAAACAACAAAGTGGTTTTCTTGTATACGCCTAGTGTTGAAGAACATTTTACGTTTGTAAAAAAGGCTAAAGAACGTGGATACGAAGTGTTGGAAATGAATGGGCCATTAGTTCCACATTGGATTTCCAAAATGGAACAAGCGATGGAAAATATTTCCTTTGCACGCGTAGATGCTGATACATTGGATAAGTTAATTAGCAAGTCGGATGAAATTCCTTCTAAATTATCGAAAGAGGAAGAGGAGAAATTGAAAGGCATTTTCGAAGGAGTAGTGAGCAAAGATAAATTTACGGTTCAACTGGAAAGCATGTCTTCGGATGAGTCACCAATTTTAATTACCCAACCTGAGTTCATTCGTCGTATGATGGAGCAGCAAAAGATGGGTGGCGGTGGCTTTTATGGGGCTTTTCCGGAAATGTATAATTTGGTGGTGAATGCCAACCATCCAACAATGGAGGCTATTTTGACTAAAGAATCCGCTAATCAAACTGAAAATGCGAAGTATTTAGCAGATTTAGCGATGCTTTCTCAAGGAATGTTGAAAGGAGAAGCGTTGGATGCCTTTATCGAAAAATCTTTAAAGAATTTAAATTAAAAATACAATTCTTCGGACTGAGTTAAGGTTAATATTTTTAATTTTGAGCGGAGCTTAGTCTCCGCTTTTTTAAATTCATTCATTTGTATAAGTTCATTTTTGCGCTAGGCGCACTCATTTTTTTCCGCAGCTGGAATGCGGTAATACTTGGTTTTATTGTCGGTTCATTATTTGATATGAACGAACGAAACAAAGCCGGATCTGGTGGTAAACGCTTTGGCAACATGAATGCCGATGAGGTATTCAACTACTATCAGCAACGTTCATCTGGGGTAAACGAAATTCAAACCATGCTGATGGCGCTTTCTGCTGCGGTAATGAAAGCCGATGGAAAGGTGTTGAA
Organism: uncultured Lishizhenia sp.; assembly: GCA_964612725.1. GTDB lineage: Bacteria > Bacteroidota > Bacteroidia > Flavobacteriales_D > Crocinitomicaceae > UBA952. The sequence goes on from CAZTFG010000193.1 coordinate 2,493, forward strand.
AGCGGAATTAGATTACGTGAAAGCTTTTTTTGCGAATCAATTTGGCAGCCAATTTCAAAAAAATCAACTCCAAACGTTGAAACAATTTTTGGATGCACCCTCTATTCCATTGAATCAAATTTGCTCGGATATTCGAACCAAAATGCAACCAGAAGTACGCATACAACTCGTGCATTATTTATTTGGAATTGCCAAAGCTGATGGTGATGTATCTACGTCTGAAATGCAACAAATTGAGCAAATTGCTGCTATGCTTGGTGTTCCTTCTATGGAATTTGAAAGCGTTAAAAATATGTTCTACCGTAACGTTGATTCCGATTATACGATTTTAGGCATTGAATCCTCTGCAACAGATGAAGAGGTAAAAAAAGCGTATCGCAAAATGGCTGTTACGTTCCATCCAGACAAAGTGGCAAGCATGGGTGAAGAATATCAAAAAGGTGCTAAAGAAAAATTCCAGAACATTCAGGAAGCCTATGAAGCGATAAAGAAGAGAAGGGGAATGAAGTGATTAATCCACTTGAAAAAGAGCATTGGTCACCAACATTTTTCCATTTTCCCAGAACCCTCTAAATAAGGGATTATCCACGAACAAAATCACCTTTCCTTGTCCTTGTTCCTGAATACAAACTACCAATGATTTGGCTTGTAAAGGAGCGGCTTTGTGACCAACAAAT
>CAZTFG010000194.1:0-3136 GCA_964612725.1 uncultured Lishizhenia sp.
GTGAAAGGGGTGATGGATGTGTTGGATGGAATGAATATTATGGCTTAATACCATTTAGTTTTATAGTTTAAAGGCGTTCCATTGGGACGCCTTTTTTTATTTTTATTGAGCGAAGCTGTAACAAAATGACTTGCATTAGGTCATAGGTATATTCATCACGGGAATGAATTAAACTTGTGACATTTTTTGAAAACAAAGAAAAAAGGTATGAATAATATAATCACTCTTTTTGTAACTTGCATGTTAGTAAGTGTAAGTACATTCGGACAGACCGTTTTGAAAAAAGTAAAGCCGAGCGACACTGACCCATTAATTACAACTTTTGATACAGACTCTAATTATATTTACTTGAATGCATCTGTTGCAGAAAAGAACTTGCTTGTAGTTCATTTGCCGGGTAGTTATGGAGAACCCAAAAGAGCTACACTTTTCGGTACATTAGCCGCTGACCTTGGTTTTCATAGTATAGGTCTGATGTATCCAAATGTACCTACTGTTGGAAGCTTTTGCACAAGCTCTTTAGATGCAAATTGTTTTGAAGATGTCCGAAGGGAAATTATTGAAGGCATTGACTTTTCGCCAAGCATCACGATCAATTCGAATGAAAGTATTTTAAATAGAGTAAAAAAATTGATTGTTTACCTTGATAATAATTTCCCAACAGAAAATTGGGGGCAATTTTTAGATGGAAATAATAATATTGATTTCAGTAAAATTATCTTCTCAGGGCATTCACAAGGAGGAGGACATGCTGCACTAATTGCTAAGTATTATCCAATAAAAAGAGCTGTTTGCTTTTCATCTCCGAAAGATTGGAGTAATTTCTTTAATAGTCCACCAAATTGGCTGTCAAACGGTTCTTGGGAAACTAGTCCAAGCAATATTTATTGTTTTAATCATACACTAGACGAACAAACTAGACAACTCGAAATTTGGGATAGCCTGGGTATTGATAATTATGGTTTACCAGTAAACGTTGACTTTAATTCTACGCCGTATAATACTACAAGACAATTAATAACTTCCTACTCGGTTGTTGTGGGAGATGAGCACGCCAGTACCATCCAGGATAATAAAACTCCTAAAGTAGCTGGAGTACCAGTTTTTATTCCTGTTTGGACCTATATGCTTATCGATAATTTAATAACTGGTTTGCCTACCAGCAGCTTTGATAATAGCTTTCAGTTACAACTTTTTCCAAATCCAACGAATGATATGTTGACGTTAGAACTAACGAATGAAAACCACTTAATAAAAATAGTTGACCAAACAGGAAAATGTGTAATTGAACAACATTGCGTATCTGGAAAAACTCAAATCGATTTAACCAATTTGAATACTGGTTTATATATTATCCAGGTTTTTGCCGACAAAAAAATATCGATTGGAAAGATATTAAAACAATAATTTCCCAATGAAGGGTGGTAATAAATAGTTCTACAAAAAAAAAATGAGTTAGTGTTCCAAAAACAATTTTATCAAACTGAGTTTTTCAATCCAAGTTGGGTAGTAAAATGTTCCTTTTTGGTTTGCTGCACCATGTATATACGTATTATTACGTGTTTGAGAAATGATGAGGTGTTAACTTCTGACTATGAATGATTTTTTAACACGCAATTTGTGTTTTGAGTTAAGCAGGTGGGTAGGAGCGATAAGAAGCTTTAGTGCTTATTTCTAATAGTATAAATACTAAATTTAATAGTATTTATACTATTTTTTTCTCCTTTTTGGTAGATGGATGAGTTGCGTGAAAGCCACGCTACATCAAGTGTTTTGCATTTTATCGCACAATTTTAATACGTTTTTGGTGTTTTGTGTAATAAAACACATTCATTTTTTTCGTATATTGTTTGCCGAAAGTTGAATTAAATAGGTAATAACCAATCAAACCATCTATGAAGTCTATTATAAATCTTTTATTTCTATCCATTTTTCTCGTAAGTTGTTCTAAAAATGCTCCTAAACCGGGCGTATATCAAATGACTTTTACAGGAACATACGAAATGACTGGTGCAGCGTCTTTAGAGACCGGAAATGCAACTATCACTGAGACCACTAAAGACCATTTTTATATTGGTACGTCAAAGATTCATAAGTGTGGTAAAAAAATTAAGGGAAATTTGGTTACACTACTTCCTAATCTACCTTTGATTGAAATTGATGGCATTTGTGAAAAGAAAAAAGGCAAGTATTACTTAACGGGGACATATCGAGCAACCTATATTACCGGGTTATATATCAATGGTACATTTGAAATAAAGTCCAACTAATTCAATCATTTAAAATCAAATAAAATGAAAAAAATTATCACACTATTTTCTCTTTCCTTTGTACTTATTAGCTGCTATAAAAATTATCCAAAACCAGGAATTTATGACGCGCGGTTTACCGGGACATACGAAATTGGTGGTGCCTTATCAAATGAAGTAGAGAGTACAATAATTCAAGAAACAACTGAGGAATCTTTTTATATCGGATTATCAAAAATTAATAAATGCGGAAAAAAAGTTTGGGGTGAAACAGGAGGTATTGGAAATCTGGCATGGGTAGAAATTGAAGGAGAATGTGATAAGAAAAAAGGAAAATACTACATAACAGGCACCTATCGCGGAAGCGATTATTCTGGTTTCATTATTAATGGAACATTCGAAATTAAATCAAAATAAATACTAATTAAACAAACCATCTATGAAGACAACAAGCAAGCTTTTTTTTATTTCCTTAAATAGTATGAAAAAGTCCATTCTTTATTCCATTTTTTTTGCCATGCTTATTCTATTGAGCGGGTGTAAAAAAGAACAGGTATGCAGCGATATGCCTGATGGACTCTATGAAGGTTGGTTTACGGATAGTGGTTCAACACCTCAGTATATTCCTTTGCGAATTATCAAGATAGATGACATTACATGGGTTATTAATAGTTCGGGTGATCCTACTTTTGGACCGTATACCAAAAGAGATAAATGTTACATAGGGGGTGTAATCGAAGGAAAGAGTTGTATCGGGGAAATTCAACGTAAAAATGGCAAATATTCTATTAAAGGCACGTATTCTTACGGCACTAATAGTGGTGGGCAAGGTAATCCCAATCTTCAATTCTACGAAGTCAAAGGAACATTCGAAATCAGAAAGTAAT
>CAZTFG010000195.1:0-410 GCA_964612725.1 uncultured Lishizhenia sp.
AAACAATAAAGCAGATCCTGCCTTAGGAGTTACTCTTCGATCAATTTCTAATTTTCCTGGATCCTGACCAACCCAACGATTTTTAAAAATTACTGTATCGCCGTCGCTGTCGTTTACATAATAAATCAGTGACATCGCATCGGGTCTACCGTGGTCGGCATGTGGACGATGATAAGAATTAGGATTTTTTCTACCTGCATTTGCCCATAATAAATTGGCTTTAATTCTCTGAAATTGTAACTCGTATCCTACAACATCTGCAATTTTATAAATTAATGGACTGATAAGTTGCATATCTCTAGTCCTATCATCTACAATATGAATTAATTGAGGAGTGTCCTCGGTATTCTCGTCTTCAACCCAGGCAAAGTCAGGAGCAGGATATTGACCCGCAGTTTCGGATCGATACT
>CAZTFG010000195.1:420-3113 GCA_964612725.1 uncultured Lishizhenia sp.
GCCATAACCATGTGGTTGAACTTAATATTTCTTTTTGGATATCTTTTTGAAGAAATCCTGATGCAAAATTTTCAATATACTGGATCATACAGTAATTATCTTAGAAAAAATTACAAAATTACAGAAGTGAAATTTAATTTGGGTTTTTAAAAAAACTTTTAATATGACTAGTACCTTGGAATACCTCGGGTAACGGATCAAACGGGATTTTCATGTTTTTTTGTTGTTCTTTAAAATATTGATCTCGAGCACCGGGTTCCCAAAATACAACATTGATCACCGATCTTTTATTAAGTGTAGGAATGGAACTAGCATGGTATCTATAACTATCAAATAGAATAGCAGAATTTGCCTTAGGAGTAACACGAGATATTATAGATAATTCACCAGGATGTTTACCTGTAAATGTCTTATCAAAAACAAAAGTGTCACCGTCGGCATCGTTGAGATATAGCAGGAACGTTTTCATTCCTGGTTCTAAATAATCAACATGAGGCCGATTATATCCGTTGAGTTTTACTTTTGATTTAGGCAACATCAAATTAGTTTTAATTCTTTCGATCTCTATTTTATAGCCAACTAAGTCTGAAATAGCATAAATCAGCGGATCATTTGACACTAATCTTTCGTTGAGATTAGTTGGTGGCCTATAAGCAAACAAATCAGTTTCTTCGGTATTTTCATCATCAATCCAAGCATAGTTTCCGTTATACCCGCCTGCTGTTTCGTTATGATGCACCCATGTGTAGTCGGCACTAAACACTGCCTTTTGTATATCTTCTAAATAAAATTTAGAAAGCACATTGTCAAAATATTGTATCATGATGTGTAAAAAAAGAATACCTGTGTTAATCTTCCATCTATATAATTCATACCAAATCCGGGCTTCATGCTATCGTGGTATAATTTACTGTTATATAGTACCAGTCTATTAAATTGATTTTTGACTTCTGCGTTGCATTGCCATTTTGATCTGTCAAATTTATCGTCACTTAGATTAAAATCTGTAGATTCGTCTTTTGGATCCCATAGATAAACTCCAGTTTCTTTATGAGTAAAAAATCCAGTGCCTGCATCAACGTCTGGTTCGGGTGTAAGATATAATACTCCTGCCCAGTCTGTGTCGTCGTGATGAATCCAATTTCTATCCTGTCCTGTTATTAATTGAAATGCAGTATTGTTATTTTCACTACGATTTTTAAACAATTCCCATTTTGTGATAGGCATGTTTAAAATTTCTTCAAAGCGAGTTTTTAGTTTAAGACTTTGTTCTTCAGGAACTCCAAATGTTCTCTGTCCAGGTAGTTCATTTACTAAAGGAAACGGCGCTTTCGACAATGCCTGCTCTCTTATGGCCCAAGGATCGTCATAAAAATTGTTAATTATAATAATGTCTTTTGTCATATTAGGTGTCAAAGAAAAATACCTGAGTTAATCGCCCATTAATGTAATTATTGCCAAAGCCGGGAATCATACTACGATGATACAGTGTTCCGCGATATAGCACCATTCTGTTAAATTGGTTTTTGACTTCTAGATTACATCGCCATTTAGTCTCATCAAATTTATCATCGTGGAAATTTAAATCTGTACTTGGATCATTAGGGTCCCATTCACTGATTCCCGTTGGAATGTGTGTAAATAATCCAGTTCCTGAATCGGGATCAGGATCAAGTTGTAAGTAAACTACGGCAGCCCACCCTGAAGAATCGTGATGTGTCCATGTACGTTCTCCTTCAGTGACTAATTGAAAACAAGTATTCATTTTTTCTTGATTACCGTGTTTACCAGTAAACGTGTCCCATCTAGAAATAGATGTACCAAGTATTTTTTCAAATCTATTTTTTAATTGCAGACTCTGTTCTAGTGGAATACCGGCACTACGTTGTCCAGGAATATCGCTGATAAAGTTATACATTCCCATAGTTAGTGCTTGATTACGAATCGCGTGTGGGTCTTCGTAAAAGTTGTTTACAATAATAAAGTCTTTATTCATATTAAATCTACAATATCAAATACTGTCTGCAATTTTGTACGTAATATTTTGTTACTAAAACTGCTACGTAGTCCTTGATGTAAAGGTTTTGGCGCACTATCTACAGTGGCCCATGCCCAACCGTTGTGTTCACTGCTTAATGTTGGAATAAATTCACTTTCAATAACGCAGAGATAAGTGTGAAAGTTAAACACACTGTCGTTACTGACAAAACTTTCAATAGGAATAGTTTTAATAATACTAGGAACAAACCCAATTTCTTCTTCAATTTCTCGTTGAAGCCCTTGCCAAGCAGTTTCGCCTTCGACGTTAGTTCCGCCTACTAATCCCCAAGTTCCGGCATGTTTTCCTTCTGCTTTCTGTAGCAGTAAAAATCGTCGAGTAGTTTTGGCATAAAAAAGTGCGCCAGAGCAGATAATCTGTTCTTTCATGCACTTACTTATTTTAGAAAATTAAGCGCCAAGTTCCTTTAGAATATTCGCCTTCGAAGGACTTAGTCCACGATCCTTCAAAGAATTTGTATTGTATACCAGTTCTTAGATTTGTAATATACACAGGAGTATCTTCTAATTCTGGATCGTCTGGATCTAACACAATTTCCCAGCGTGTACCAGCCCACTCGATGATACTATTTGCTTTGGCATAAAAATCTGTGCCATTTTGATTCTTCCAACCATCGGGACCGTCGTCATTTATT
>CAZTFG010000196.1:0-2947 GCA_964612725.1 uncultured Lishizhenia sp.
GTATATTCGTTAAGCGCAATGAACTTTCGCTTTTGCATCTATATTGGTATGCTTTGTGAAGGTTTGTGGCGGTTAGCAACAAGTTATGATGACACGATTAACAATACTTACACTTTTTCTTTTGACTGTTCATTTATCGTATGGACAGAAAAAGAAAGCACCCAAGGACTTTGCCGAAGCAATAACCATATTGCAAACAGACTGCCCAGACAGTTTAAAAGCAATTATAAAAAGTACGGGAAATGACAGTCTGATTAATTTATGCTACCCATGGGACGGAGACTATAAAACCATCTATGAATGGACTGAAAATGATAACAAAAAATCAAAGATTAAAAAGTATTTAATCGAAAAGGGTGTCTCATCAAATGAGCATCAACAAACAGTTATACTAATTGCCTTCAAAAAGACACTGCTTGGAGAGAGTTATAGTGAAAATGAAATACTTCTTCCATATCAAACTATAGAAAATAAGTGGGCGAAAGAAGATAGCGTTCACTTCACAACCGACAGTTTGCGCGGAATTTATATTCCTAAAGACCTTGAAGATTGTTTTAAACAAATTGACAGTTTTTGGGACGATTCAACCAAAGTTAAAGTTAAACAATGGACAGAAGACGAGTTTAGCGGTCGAGTACACCATGGTTTTGGAATGTGGATGAGAAATAATTGGCAGCTTTGGGGTGGCTCACGACTGTCCAAATATTTCAATGACTTAGGAATTTATCACCCGGACGATATGTCGGGAATTATTCTTGACAGCTACCATCGCTATCTTACCGGAGAGGATATAAAACTTGAAGAACAAATCCAATTTTATCAAGACTATTGGAAAAAAGCAAGCGAAAAAAACAAGAGGAAATGAAAAGCACATTGCCTAACAGCACCTACAAGAAATTGGCGATTCGGTTGTTGAATGAAGCTTTTTGCTTCGTATCGCTAACTTCTTGTAGCTCAAAAACGTTAAAGGGAGTTTTGAAATAACGATAAGCATAACGATTAAAATAAGTAAATGGACGCATTTTTATTGATTGGATTTTTTGTACTTGTATTCATAGGAATCCCAATTGGACTTGGACTCCTGTTCTATTTTGTTCCTAAAAAACTCGGCAATCCAAAAACTGCTAAATACCTGACAATTGCATACGGACTTTTTGTATTGACCATAGGACTTTATATTGCATTTGAAGACCAACTTTTCACAAAGCATGATGCAAAAGAATTAGTTGAAGAACAAGACATTAAACTGACTGACGACTTTGAATTAGTAAAGAATGAATCTATGTCTGCAATTGGTGACTACCACCATACATTTACATTAAAAATAACTGAACGAGACAGACAAAACGCAATCACTAAAATTAAAAGTGCGGACAATTTTAAAACGAGCAATGGTTCCATAGAGACATTAATGTATCAACCAGCACCAGGCAGATATTTTGGAAAAAAAGTTATTCAGAATTATGAAACCGAAAACTCATTCGTTCGAGAATACTTTGAACCAAGTGGACAAGAAGGATATGCACCGACTTTAAGACGTATTTCAATCAGTAAAAAAACTAATGAATTGACATTTGAAGATATTGATGAATAAAAAATGCCCTATAACAAGCTGTCATAAGCCATAGGGGTTTGTGTGGTAGTTTAATCTAATCGTCTTGCATCAAGGTTCGAGAACTTTGAAAATTCTAGTTCCATACCCCTACAGCGCATACAGCCGAACTCAATGGACAGATCGAAGTATAGATTAAAAATACTACGACCAACAGATTTCTGTGTCTATTTAACGTGATAGCAATCGCCTAGGTCTTATTTACTTCCAATAAATGCATCTGATATTCATAACTTTATGTAGTTTAGTTGTATATTCGTTAAGCGCAATGAACTTTCGCATTTGCATCTAAATTGGTATGCTTTTAGAAGGTCTGTGGCGGTTAGCAAAACGTTATGCATCAACCTATGAATCGACAAATAATAACAATATTAATAGGACTATTTTGGACAAGTAACTTAATTGGACAGGTGCAAAATGATGTGAAAGAAATTCTTGCCAATAAGGATTATGTGGCGTTTAGTTCTTATGCAGACACTTTATCAAACAGTGAAAAAAGAATATCAAGCCATTGGACAATTTTGAGAGACCTGACTACCGATTTCAAGGAAGGTGTTTTCTATTTCACTAAATTTGTGCCGGATGCTAAAAATGCCGCTATAAGCACAGTTTATACGTATAGAGTTAGACTTCTTACCACGGACAAAACAATCCTTTATTATGAACTGAGCGAGAAACGAAATAAGAAAATACAAAAAGAATGGGTTCCATATTACGACACGCTTGACTATTATAAAAATGACAGCTTGTTTTCCTTACTTCGGCAATCATTCAACAAATCATTTGATGGTGAATTAAACGAAACAGAACTATTTATTGACGATCTTGTTTATGGACAGGCTTGTGGATTGGTCGGTACGGACCCCGATGAGAAAATTATTATTGATAGTCTTGTTGCTGCAAAAAATAAAGAAGAATTATTTAAATGGATAAAGTCAACAAATTTTGAAAAACAAATTTATGCCGTTGATGGGCTATTTCAATTGAAAGTAGCAGGGACAACATTTACTTCTAAGGAAATTGAATTAATCAATATGGTTTTAAACAAAAAGGGAACTATTTATTATTGTAGAGGATGCAGTCATAGTTGGCAAGACGTAAGAAGTGTGTCTTATAAATTTAAATTTGAATAAAAAAGCGAAGCATAACAGAGGCTCATGCTCCATACCGAGATTATGCTTCGATAAAACGATTTTGTATATTTAAAAATAATTAAACCTTCAAGGTTTTGGTTTTGGGTGAAAGTTCGGAACGGCGCATAGCCTCAAACCGTTATGGGCAATTAAACACTCCCGTTATACCTACTAGTCGATAAAAATTTGCATAATTAAAATA
>CAZTFG010000197.1:0-2940 GCA_964612725.1 uncultured Lishizhenia sp.
TTTACATGCAAGTAGTTGATGAATCTTGGGTGTTGCGTGCGCAGGAAATTGCTGAAAAACGAAAAGAAATAACACCGACAAGAGGAATTATTTTTGATAGAAACAATAAACAAATTGTATCTAATAAAGTCTATTATAACCTCATGTTTGTTGAGGAAAAAATAGTCAACCTTGACACAGTCGCATTTGCCAAAATGTTAGGGTGGAAAAAAGAAGATGTAATCGCTCGATTTAAAGAGATTAAAGAAGGGGAAGGGTCTTACTACAATAAAAGCACAAAAAAAAGAACGTCTAATTATATGAGGTCACGGGCCTATCCTTTTTTAAAGGAATTAACATTAGATGAGATTTTAAAAATTGCACCTTTCCTTGATAAATTCCCAGGGTTTTATGAAGAAGCAACAAGCATGCGCAGTTATCCTTTTGCAAATGGGGCTAACATCCTCGGGTATTTGTCTGAGGTTACGGGGGAAGAAATAAAAAAAGATCGATTTTATAAGCCAGCAAACAATATTGGTCGGACCGGATTAGAAAAGTTCTATGAAAAACAACTTCGAGGAATTAAAGGAATTCGATATGTGATCACTTCAGCGATGAATGATGCCATTCAATCATATGCCGGAGGAAAATACGATACCGTAGCAAAACCAGGAGCAAAACTTACTTTGGGTATTGATATTGGATTACAAGCTTATGCAGAAAAATTAATGCTAAACAAAAAAGGATGTGTGGTTGCCATTGAACCATCTTCTGGAGAAATACTCACCTTTGTCTCGGCTCCCTCTTTTGATCCAAACTTACTGATTGGTAAAAGAAACATAAGTCAAAACTATCCAAAACTTAACAAAGACCCTAATCTACCTTTGTATCCTAGACCGTTAGCATCCGAATATCCACCGGGGTCAATTTTCAAATTAGTTCAGAGTTTAATTGGAATGCAAGAGGGAGTAATCACAGCAAATTCCGGGTTTCCTTGTATAAAAAGTGTAGTAGGATGCCATAATCACCCAACCGCAACAGATATTCCTAAAGCAATTCAATACTCCTGTAATCCTTACTACTATTCGGTAATGAAGAAAATAATTCAACAAGGTAAACAAAGGAGTGTATTTGCCGATGCTGAAAAAGGCCTTGCAAAGTGGGTTAAATACATGAACAGTTTTGGATTAGGCCTAAAATTAGAGACGGATATTTCTGGCGTAAGAAAAGGATTAATTCCTGGTCCAGCATTTTATGATAAATGGTATGGGTATCATAATTGGCAATTTAGTTCGATTCGTTCCATTTCCATTGGGCAAGGGGAAGTTAAACTAACGCCTCTCCAAATGGCAAATATTGCAGCAATCATAGCAAATAGAGGGTGGTATTACACCCCACACTTTGTGAAATCAATTGGTGGTAAAGGCCCACTAGATGTATTTAAGAAAAAAAATTACACCCTTGTTGATTCTAAGTATTATCCGGCTGTAATTGAAGGTATGAGAAGAGTGGTAAATGAAGCTGGTGGTACTGCCTCCTCCGCGAGATTAGAAGACATTATCATTTGTGGAAAAACCGGAACCGTTCAAAATCCTCATGGAAAAGACCATTCTGTATTTATTGCATTTGCTCCCAAAGACAATCCAAAAATTGCCATTGCGGTATTTATTGAAAACTCAGGGGCCGGTGGTACTTGGGCAGCACCAACAGCAAGTTTAGTAATTGAAAAGTACTTAACCGGAAAAGTTAAAAACGAAGGAAAAGAAAAAAGAATTATGGATGCAAAATTGTCCAATATTGAAAATGAAAAAGAATGAGAGAAAATAAATCGCTAACTGGGCGAATTGATTGGTTCTTAGTTCTTTTGTTGGTACTCCTAGTTACTATGGGGTTGGCAACGTTATATTCTGTTGCTTATAATCCAGAACATCCCAATATTTTTGATTTGTCTCAATTATACGGCAAACAAATCATGTGGTTGGGGATTTCTTTATTTATTGGGTTTATCGTATATTTAATTGATTCAGATATTTATAAAAAATTTGCTCTGCCAATTTATGGGGTTGTGATGTTTTTATTGGTGATTGTTTTGTTTATGCCGCCAGTAAATGGCGCTCGAGCTTGGCTAGGTATTGGTCCATTGGGAATTCAACCCGCAGAGTTTGCTAAAATTGCAGCAGCATTGGTTTTGGCAAAATTCATAAGTACGGTCAGTTTAAAAATGCAAAACACACGACTCGTATTAATTGCATTTTCTATCATTTTTGGACCCATGTTCTTGATTTTGTTGCAACCTGATGCGGGAACTTTCGTTGTTTTTACCTCCTTTTTATTTGTTATGTATCGGGAGGGAATTACGTTTGACCCCCTCATATTAAATGTGGTTAATTCTTTCCCTAATGTCAAGTTTAAACAAACATGGGTTGGAACACACTTCATTCCAATTCTTTTTGTTGTGGTTATACTAGCCATTATGACCGTACTCTCTTCTCGCGTTTATGTAGTTTTTCCGTTTCTTTCTTCTATTGAAATTTCGGGATTCATTTTTATTCTGGTAGCCCTTTCCGTGATTGCGTTTTTTGCGTTTTTTCTCGTTCAACAATTCGTTTCTAAAAGAGACCGAGGCAACACAACATTTGCCGTATTATTAGGGTATGGATTGTCATTAAGTGTTATTCTTACGGTTCATTTCGGTTTTTCAAGTTTAGCTCCCCATCAAAAAGAACGAATTGAATTTTTCCTAGGAATGCGTGAAGACCCTGATGGAGAAGATTATAACAGAAACAGAGCAATGGCGGCTGTTGGTTCGGGTGGTTTTTCTGGCAAAGGCTACCAAAATGCTTCTGTTTCAAGCGTTAGATCCAACCACGTACCAGAAAGTGAAACAGACTTTATTTTTTGTCCTTTTGCAGAAGAATGGGGCTTTCTTGGTTCACTAGTATTAATTGGTTTGTATATCAC
>CAZTFG010000198.1:0-2881 GCA_964612725.1 uncultured Lishizhenia sp.
CGAAACAAGAAACTGTGTTAAAGCTACCGAAATGCTGCCAACCTGGAGGAATGGAAAAATAGATTGACTGAATATGAATAGGAGCGGCTATTAACAACACGCTCCTATTCAAATACTCATTGACTAATTCTGAGATAGTTTTATCAAATTCAATGCAGATCCTGCCTTAAACCAATCAATTTGTTGAGCATTATAGGTATGATTCAATTGAATTGATTCAGTGGTACCATTATCATGACATAATTCTAAGGTTAACGGTTTACCCGGTGCAAAATCAACAAGATCAACAAAATTAAAGGTATCATTTTCTTGAATTTTGTCATAATCTGCCTCATTTGAGAAAGTCAAACCAAGCATCCCTTGTTTCTTCAAATTTGTCTCATGAATACGAGCAAAAGATTTAACAATCACCGCACATACTCCTAAATGTCGTGGTTCCATTGCAGCATGCTCTCTTGAAGAACCTTCTCCGTAATTATGATCACCAACAACAATAGAAGGCACACCGGCAGCCTTATAAGCTCTTTGTACAGCTGGAACCTCACCGAACTCACCTGAAAGTTGATTTTTTACCTCGTTAGCCTTACCGTTAAATGCATTTTCCGCTCCTATCAATAAATTATTCGAAATATTATCCAAATGACCTCTGTATTTTAACCAAGGTCCGGCCATAGAAATGTGATCGGTTGTACATTTTCCTTTTACTTTGATTAGTAAACGAGCATGCTCGATATTTTTACCGTCCCAGATTGGGAAATTATCTAATAATTGTAATCGAGAAGAGTCAGGTGCAACTTTAATTTCGACTGCACTTCCATCTTCTGCAGGGGCCTGATATCCATTATCTTCCACCGCAAAGCCTTTTTTCGGCAATTCATCCCCAACAGGAGCCGTTAATTTAACTTGCTCTCCTTTTGAGTTAGTAATGGTGTCTGTAAGCGGATTAAAACCTAAATCACCAGTAATTGCTAGAGCTGCAACCATCTCTGGTGACGTTACAAAAGCATGTGTATTTGGGTTTCCATCTGCCCGTTTAGAAAAGTTACGATTGAATGAATGAACAATCGTGTTTTTCTCCTGTTTTTCGGCACCAGCTCGATCCCACTGACCAATACAAGGTCCACAAGCATTGGTGAAAATTTTAGTCCCCATTTTTTCAAATGCAGCCAATATTCCATCTCTTTCAGCTGTATAACGTACCTGCTCAGACCCAGGATTTATTCCAAATTCTGCTTTCGGTTCAATGCCATTATCTACCGCTTGTTGAACGATAGAAGCTGCTCGTGCTAAATCTTCGTATGAAGAATTTGTACAAGAACCAATTAATCCCCACTCTACTTTGGTAGGCCAGCCATTTGCCTCTGCTTCAGCTCGCATTTTCGAAATGGGTGTACCACGATCTGGAGTGAAAGGACCATTTACGTGTGGTTCTAATTCATTTAAATTAATTTCTATTACCTCATCAAAATAATGTTGTGGAGCAGCATAAACTTCCGCATCACCTGTTAAATGTTCAGCAATTGCATCTGCAGCCTTCACTACTTCCTCTCTTCCCGTTGCTATCAAATACCTTCTCATTGACTCATCGTACCCAAATGTAGATGTCGTTGCACCAATTTCAGCACCCATATTACAAATGGTACCTTTACCGGTGCATGAAAGGGATATTGCCCCTTCTCCAAAATATTCAACGATTGCCCCTGTTCCACCTTTCACGGTTAAAATATCAGCCACTTTTAAGATTACATCTTTAGCTGAAGTCCAACCATTTAATTTTCCGGTTAATTTCACACCAATCAATTTTGGAAATTTCAATTCCCATGCCATTCCAGCCATTACATCTACTGCATCAGCTCCACCTACTCCTATTGCAACCATTCCTAATCCACCAGCATTTACCGTATGTGAATCAGTTCCAATCATCATTCCTCCTGGAAATGCATAATTTTCTAAAACAACTTGATGAATAATTCCAGCACCTGGCTTCCAGAAACCGATACCATACTTATTTGAAATGGATGATAGGAAATTGAAAACCTCATTATTTTGATTTAACGACTCTTGCAAATCCTTTGTCGCACCAACCTTTGCTTGAATTAAATGGTCAGCATGAACCGTTGAAGGAACTGCCACTTTTTTCTTTCCTGCTTGCATAAATTGCAATAAGGCCATTTGAGCTGTCGCATCTTGCATAGCCACACGATCCGGAGCAAAATCAACGTAAGACTTTCCTCTTTCAAATGCCGATGTAGCATTACCATCCCAAAGATGGGCATATAAAATCTTTTCAGAAAGAGTTAAAGGTCTGCCAACCATTTGTCTAGCAGCAGCAATACGTTCAGGGTATTTTTCATACACCTTTTTGATCATGTCCAAATCGAAAACCATAGTTCAATCAATTAAATGGGTTAATAATTTCAGCGCGAAAATACGAAATTCCTTTGGTTGATCAGCATAAAACAACCAAAAAATCGGTTAGCAAAAATTACAATATTTACTTTCTGTTTCATGCCGAATAGGCATCATCGGGTCATAAAGTTCGGCAATAATTTGCTCAATTAATTGTGGAAACAAATCAACGATATCTTGAACTGTAAGCTTGGAAGAATTCAAACTAAACAAGCCATCTTTTACGTTAACCAAGGATAAAATTGAAGCTTCCTGAGGCAATCCACCAAATTTCTCTTTAAATAAAAGACAATACAAGGCAAGTTGAACTCCATATTTTGAATTGGAAAATGCTTCTTTTACATCTCCTTTTTTTCCAAGTGTAAAAGACACATCTTCTGGTTTTACCTTGCCTGATTTATAATCAATAATTCTCATTTCTTCACCTACCCCATCAATTCGATCTACATATCCCTTAAACTTTAAACTCTTT
>CAZTFG010000199.1:0-2873 GCA_964612725.1 uncultured Lishizhenia sp.
ATGAAGATTTTATTACGGCTCGAAAATTAACCGATGAATTTTTGAAATTAGAAGGTAGAAGACCCCGTATCATGGTTGCAAAAATGGGGCAAGATGGTCATGACCGCGGAGCCAAGGTAATTGCCACTGCCTTTGCTGATATTGGTTTTGATGTGGACATAGGACCTTTGTTTCAAACACCAGCCGAAGCGGCAAGACAAGCGGTTGAAAACGACGTACATATTTTAGGGGTTTCATCGCTCGCAGCAGGACATAAAACATTGGTTCCAGCTGTAATTGAAGAGTTGAAAAAACTCAAGCGCGAGGACATTATGGTGGTAGCCGGTGGAGTAATCCCTCAGCAAGATTATGACTACTTATACAAAACTGGCGTTTTTGGGATTTATGGTCCAGGAACAAAAATTTCTACTGCTGCCATTGAAATTCTGGAGTTATTGATAAAGAGTAATGAGGAGTGAAAATTGGAAATGGAGAATGAAGAATTGAAATTGTAACGACTAATTCTTTTTTAAATCTTCGATAAATAATTTAGTGGAATTAATTTGTTCCTCCGTTAACTCCTCGCCCGTTTTTAGTGATTTTTCAGCTACCTCTAACGCTTCTTTTTTTCGATGTAATTTGAACAAAACATGGGCATAGGTATCCAAATTATTCCAAACTTCTCCACCTTCAGTACGAATAACTTCTTTCATCCATTGTTCTGCCTTTTGGAGGTATGTTTCGTTCGTGGAATTTTCAGTAATTAAATAACTGTATCGGTTTTTATTCTCTGCATCTAATACTTCGTCTCCATTACTTAGTAAATAGGTAAATAATCCCTCCCAATCACCTTTCCGTTCAAACCCATAAATCTCAAGCATAGGTGAAAGGGACTTAATTTCGTTTATAGTCGATACTTTAGATGAATTAACTAAAAGATTATATTTCATCTCTTGAAAGTCAGGTTCGTTGAGTAAATCAAAAGCCGTTTGACGAAGCGAATTGAATAAATACACCCCTACCTCATCGCCATATTTCTCTTGGAACTTTGCAGGATTCTTTGCAATGTACTGTGCTACTTTATGATTGTAATCCGAAAGATGATCGTGAATTATTTTCCAATTGGTTTCTTTCAAATAATCTACTTCATTCAAACGAAAGAAAAAATTATCTAATTCTTTTTGATAATCTAAACAAGTGTTGGAAACCAATTCAAGGTATTCTGTTAAATATGCTGTATTTGTGGGTTCCTTTTGATATCTCTCCTCCACTCCTGCAAAACATTTTTTTGGGTCTTTGGCTGTCTCACCTAGCGTGATGTAATAGTTCGGTTCTTTTTCAGCGCCAGCAGTTCGGTGAATTAATTTTCCATCTGCATCAATAAACAATAAATTCGGGTAACACATCACTTGATACGAAGAACCAATGCGGGTTCCTTCCCCTTGGTCTTCCATGTCAAACTTCGCATTGATAAAATTCTTGTTGTAATAATCAGCCACTTTGGGGTCTGTGAAAATATTCGCAGAAATCCATTTACAAGGGCCACACCAGGTGGTATATGCATCAATGAAAATTAATTTCTTTTCTTTCTTCGCCCTAGCTTTCAAGGCTTGAATCGTAGCGTTTTTTTCGAAGTTAATTTCAGTTTGAGCCATCAACGGCAACACCGCAAAACAACTAATAAACAAGATTATTTTCATCATATTATTATTCAATTAAAACACAAGTAACGTGTTGATTGGATAAAGATACAGGATTGGGAGAAATTTACTTGATTCTGTCTGGAAAATCCGTTATGATTCCATCTACTTTTTTTCGCAACAAGTTCTTTTGGACTTTTGGTGAATTAACCGTCCAAGCGAAAAGTTTCATGTTGTTTTCATGTAAAAAACGAGCATGCCTTTTGGTAATAGTCCGGTAAAACATACCCAACCCATGAGGAGTAAACGAAAGTTGGCTAACAAATGATTTGGCACTTTTATAAGGTAAATATGTCAAGAAAATAAATCTATTTTGAGGAAAAAGCTTGTGAAGTTCATCGAGTATCTGCTTATCAAAAGACATAAAAATGAGCTTGCTTGTATGAGGGAAATTTACTGTTTCAGAAAAAATAATTTGAGCAAAATCAAACGGATAAGGCTGGGACTTACCGTATTCACTCGGGATAGATTTCACCTCAAAAAGAATGGTTGTTTGTGCTAGGTCAATTGCATCAAATAATTCTTGAAGCAAAGGCTTTGTTGATTTTTGTTTGATTTGTTCACTGAAACGGGGATGTATTTTCGAACCGCAATCAAATTGCCTTATTTCCTCTTGAGTCATTTCATATATATTCCATTGTTTTTCATTTGTAATGGTATTTCCTTTAAAATCCCAGCAAAAAGTACTTTGAAAATAGGGCTCATGAGAAATTACTAGCTGCTTTTCTTTGTTTACCACCACGTCTAATTCTATACCATCTGCGCCTAAATCTATGGCTTTCTGAAAGGATACAATCGTATTTTCCGGCAGCAGCCCTCTACAACCCCTATGTCCAAAATACTGGACATCAACAGCTTGTGCAAAATAAAATCCAGGAATAAAAAACCACAAGAACAAGCGATGCATAACTAATATTTCCCTCAAAAATACAGGATATCGTTTAGTTTCACAGCAAATAAGAATTAAGTTTTTGTAAACAAATTAGAAGGATATCCTTTGCGATTGATTTGTTTTCTGTAATTTTGGTCAGCAAAAATTGAAGATATGAATTATGATATAATAGTTGTCGGTAGTGGACCTGGTGGGTACGTTACGGCTATTCGCGCATCTCAACTTGGTTTCAAAACGGCTATCGTGGAGCGTGAATCATTAGGTGGAATTTGTTTGAACTGGGGTTGTATCCCAACAAAAGC
>CAZTFG010000200.1:0-2872 GCA_964612725.1 uncultured Lishizhenia sp.
TAAAGAAAACGACTCAATTTACTTTTACCTTACTGACAAAGAAAAAATAGTAAAAACTTATCGTGGGACAATTACAACGACTAAACGATATAGTTCAGAAAGACTGAAACTAAAAATGGAACAACCAACTCACCATATTTTGACAAGTAATCCGACCACTTACAGAGGGGCTTGGAGTTTTTATTTAGTATTTCAATCCCCGAAATTTAATAACGTTTATTTCAAAAAAGGAAAATGGAAACCTCTCGACAAATAAGTGACAGAAAAGATGGCTGACCGTATAATATGGAGTTTGCATCAGTCGTTATTTCCCAAACAAAGCAAACTTATTTAATCAGACGTCTCTTTTGGTAAAGAGAAATGTTCAACGAAAATGAAAAACAAAATTCGAAATATTCCGTGGATACTAACCGTGATCTATTTTTCACTGGGATTTATACCCTATAAATTACCACAGGAAAAAATTCAAAGTAAGGATGAGATTTTAATTTACAGCCCGGAATGTACGGAATGTCCTGACTTTTATCTAAAAGAAGGAAAACTACTGATACCTGAAAAATATAAGTCAAAATTACCTGAAAACGTATTCGAGATTACATTAGAAAAAGATCATAAACTAAATGGGCTTCAATGGGATTTAAAAAAGGGGAGTAATGAATTTATAATTACAGGAAAAATAATCGGAATTGATTCATCATTAGCCAATCCAAAAAATCAAATTCCTGCAAGACCTATTGTGGAAATAGAAAGTTGGCATCCAACTGAATTTCATTTTAAATTCATGGAACTTCCTTATCATTGGATGTGTTTTTATTTTTATTTTGGGTTTGTACTTATCGTTTTGTCTATTATTTCATTGGTATGGGAAATCGATAAAAGTGGCGGTTAAGTGGTTAAATCGAGCTTTTAGCACCTGATGAAGTCTAGTACAGAAAATTCTTCACTTCGGCCAGTCCAAACCTTTACCAACCATAATAAAACATAAGATACAATGAAACAGATATTAACACTTTTGACTCTTTTATTCAGTTACCTTGCTTTTGGTCAAAACAGCAGAATTGAACTAGCGAACTCTAAAATGTATATTCGAGCAACCTACTTTGACGATAAAAACGAATATATCGGACTGCAAACAAGGACCGACATAAGCGATACAATTATTGACAGCGTAAAATTTCGCAAGTTTCAAACAGCAGACTTTATAGATTATTCAGCTAAGCAAGAAACAAAAACATTCTATGAAACTTTTACGAATGACGTTTATTGCATGCTTGATAACAACAAAAAAGTAGTTCATAAAATCAACTACCAAATTAACGAGGAGCAAACAGCAATCATCTTCGGTAAACAAACAACTATCCTTCTTGAATTTTTGGGCACGCCAGACAGTATTGAACCTTCATTTTATTCACCAAGAAAGTACTATCAAAAAGACAATTCTGAAATCTATCTTATAATTATACCAGCTTTGAAATCATTGGTTGTTTCTAGTAATGGTGAGTTTTATACTAAGCAATTATTGGGAGACAATTTCAATGAAATATCAAACGGACTACTAAACAATTATAAAGCCTCCACGAGATTTGACATACAAAAGGGTGACGAAATTCAATTGTTTTATCGCAGGAAATGGTATGACGACACAACCAATCTTGCCGAGTATAGCGATAAACAATTCAAGAATTTTAAATATTTAGGCGATACCATTGTGAATGATAAAAAAATAATGAAATTCGAAGTGGACGGATACAATTATTTAAGTGGCTCCTATGACAGTCCAGAAGAATTTTTTGTAACCGTTACGGATAGCGGTTATTTTGTAGGTTATCAATTCGTGCCATTTAAAGAATTCAAAACTGAATTGAAAATTGTTGAAACAGAAACTGGTAAGGACCTATTTCTTCAAGGGATTACGTTCGATACAATTAACGGAAACACGTACCAAAAAATCGTTCAAGCCAAAAGCGATCCTTACAGAAATTATATTTTACCCTTCTTTCCAATGCCTTTCGTTGAATTTGGTAATGTTCAAGGAGTAATTACCTACTCAAAAATTAAAGGAGTTGGACAGGGCAAGAAGCGAGAAAGAACATTCATCACAGATAAGAATAACATCAGAGATATACTAATTAAAAGTAAAAACGAACTTGAAGTTAAGTTCTATTTTGTGGACGACGCCGAGATTGAAATCAATATTCAAGAAAGTGAAACGAACAAATTACATGGAAACGTAAAGACAAAAGCAAAAAAGGGATTAAACACTTTTGTTGTTCGAACTAAAAAATTTGCTAAAAACAACTATTATCATGTTCAGATAAATTACAAAAGCAAAGACAGTTCAGGTAGTTTTTCAAATAGTATAAAGTCAAAACATTGACAATTGAAAAAAGATGGTTGGTAAGAGGGATTGGAAAAAGATCCAACTATTTGATAACAAAAAACGATTGATTTGCTCGGCTATAGTCAATTATGAAAAAAAAAGGACATTGGAATTTACTATGATTCATTACCTTCTGCCAGATGAAACAAAATTTAAAATTCTACTCTTTCGCAAAGTCTAGGTATATTGGACGTAATACCATGAAGATACGAATAACAATACCATCCATTTTTAGCTTCTTCATTTTAACCTGTTGGCCATTCACAACTAACGGACAAGCCCCAGCAGACTCCTTACTTTTGGATGAACAAGCATTAAAAAAAGTAAAGGCTGTTTGGATAACATTCCACGAAATAATTCAACACGCGTTCCGCCTAACATTTTACTTGAAAAATCTATGTAATCTTTTCTATGACCTGTTTCAAATCTACTATAAAAATTAAAAGACATATTACCTTCTAAAGACAAATTTTAAGAAAAACCTCAAAAAAT
>CAZTFG010000201.1:0-2861 GCA_964612725.1 uncultured Lishizhenia sp.
AGCTTTAAGAATTACATCGAATTCAGTTTTTTCAGCAGCAGCTTCACCAGCACCTGCAGCAGCACCTGCTACCATTACCGGAGCAGCAGCAGCTGGCTCAATTCCATACTCATCTTTAAGGACAGCAGCTAATTCATTTACTTCCTTTACCGTTAAATTTACAAGCGTTTCCGCTATTTGCTTTACATCAGCCATTTTGATTTGATTTTAAAAACGTTTTACACTAATTATTTTTCTTCTAAAGTTTTAAGAATTCCAGCGATTTTAGCACCAGAACCTTTAAGGCCAGAAATAACATTCTTGGCAGGACTTTGCAACAATCCAATAATATCTCCAACAAGTTCTTCTCTGCTTTTCAAAGATTCCAAAGTTGCCAATTGATCATCTCCAATAAAAACAGCTTCATTAATATAAGCTCCTTTTAAAACAGGTTTAGTACCTTTTTTTCGAAATTCTTGAATTAATCTTGCCGGGGCATTTCCAACCTCACTAAACATGATAGACGTTCCGCCTTTCAATGTTTCTTTAAGGTCACCAAAATCTTTACCCTCAACACGATCCATTGCTTTTTCAAGAAGTGCATTCTTCACAACTCTTAAACGAATGTTGGTTTGAAAACATCTTCTTCTTATTGCATTGATTGTATCTACTGTCAATTCTGCTGTATCGGCAATATAGAATACATTAGCTTCCTGTATTTCAGAAGCTAATACATCTATGTAGTTTGATTTTTCTTCTCTTGTCATTTTTTCTAAATTTTAAGCAGTGACAGATTTTGAATCAATTTGAATACCTGGACTCATAGTCGCTGACAAGTAAATACTCTTAATATAAGTACCTTTAGCAGCAGAAGGTTTCATTTTGACCAATGTTTGAATAATTTCATTGGCATTTTCACGTATTTGATCTCCACCAAAACTTGTCTTACCAATACCGGCATGTACAATACCATATTTATCTACACGAAAATCAATTTTACCCGCTTTTACTTCCTGAACAGCTTTACCTATGTCCATAGTAACAGTACCTGTTTTTGGATTCGGCATTAAACCTCTTGGTCCTAAAATACGACCTAAAGCACCTACTTTACCCATAACAGATGGCATAGTAATTATTACATCGATATCAGTCCAACCACCTTTGATTTTTTCTATATAATCGTCTAAACCAACGTGATCAGCTCCTGAAGCTTTAGCTTCTGCTTCTTTGTCTGGTGTACACAACACCAAAACGCGAACATCTTTACCTGTACCGTGAGGCAAGGCAACTGTTCCTCGAACCATTTGATTTGCCTTTCTAGGATCAACACCTAAACGTACAGCAATATCAACTGAAGCATCAAATCGAGTTGATGAAACTTCCTTAATTAAATTACAAGCATCACTTAAGGAATATGCCTTGGAGAAATCGTATTTCGCCAAAACTTCTTTTCGTTTTTTTGGAATCCTTTTCATAAACTTGTATTATTTAGATTTTGGAGCTTCACCCCCTTTAACAGTAACACCCATACTTCTTGCTGTACCTGCCACCATTCTCATGGCAGAATCAACCGTGAAACAATTCAAATCTGGAAGTTTGTCTTCAGCAATAGCTCTAACTTGATCCCATGAAATTGAACCTACTTTAACACGATTTGGTTCAGCAGAACCCTTTTTTATTTTAGTATGCTCTACAATCTGAACAGCTGCAGGAGGCGTTTTTAAAATAAAATCGAATGATTTGTCACCATAAACTGTGATAACTACTGGAACTACCTTTCCTTGTTTATCCTGTGTTCTAGCATTAAATTGCTTACAAAACTCCATGATATTCACCCCTTTGGCACCTAATGCAGGTCCAATTGGCGGTGAGGGATTGGCCGCTCCTCCTTTGATTTGCAGCTTAATTAACGCTGCGACTTCTTTTGCCATTTTACTATAAATTATGTAGTCAAACGTGAATTATGTCGGGAAGCTTTAATCGACTTTTCACTCCTACGGTTAATACAAAACTAAACTTCTTTCTCAACTTGCATATAGCTAAGCTCTAATAGGTTTTTCCTACCAAAAATCTTAACCATAACTTTAAGTTTCTTTTTCTCTTCATTAATTTCATCAATGACACCACTAAAGTTATTGAATGGTCCATCAATTACTTTAACTGATTCTCCAATGGTGAATGGAATTTTCATTTCTTCCTCGTTCTCAGAAAGTTCATCAACTTTTCCAAGAATACGATTCACTTCAGACAACCTCATAGGAACAGGACTTCCGCCCTTTTCTGCACCTAAAAAACCAATAACATTCGTAATATTTTTAATGACGTGAGCAACTTCTCCAACAAGAGCAGCCTCTATTAAGACATAACCTGGAAGGTATGCACGTTCTTTGGAAATTTTCTTACCATTACGGATTTGAAAAACTTTTTCAGTTGGAATTAGAACCTGAGAAACATAATCAGTTAAATTATGACGACTTATTTCAAGTTCAAGATATTCTTTCACTTTTTTCTCTTTTCCACTCACAGAGCGAACTACATACCAACGTTTTTTTATTTCTTCCATTCGATGAGAAATTAAAACATATTATAAATCATCCCCACTAAACCTCTCCATGTAGATCCAGAATCTCCTGTAATACCGAAAACTAAATCCATTACAAAAATTGAGATAGAAAATAGAACGGATGCAACCACAACAACGATTGTGTTACTTTGTAACTCTTTCCATGTTGGCCATGATACATTATGTATCATTTCGCTATAAGTTTCAATAATATACTCTTTAATTTTCATCACCATTCAATTCGTTAATTCAACTTGCACGGGTGGTAGGATTCGAACCCACGACCAATGGTTTTGGAGACCACTACTCTACCAGCTGA
>CAZTFG010000202.1:0-2767 GCA_964612725.1 uncultured Lishizhenia sp.
CGGGTAATGTTAATCCTTGATTTTGGTATTGTTTTGCTACAGAAACAACAAAACGTAGGTTGGCTCTAGTGAGTTTCTCTAATGCTAATTGATCACCTTGTTTAATTTTTCTGGCCAATTCGACCTCTTCTTCTGCTGTAATCAGCTCCTCACGCCCAATATCTTGTAAGTATTTGTCTAATGACTGACTTTCGCGATTGGTAATCGATTTGGTAATCTTTAGTTGTCTCATGCTTTTTAAAAGGATTTTAAATTTAAGCTATAACGATATGTTAGGGCAAAGTAACACCAAAAAATGTGATTTCAAAAATTTATTTTTACTTTTTCGGAGCAATTTTGCCCATTGTTGAAAACTTGTGCTTTTTGTTAGTTATAGTCCTAATCCTTTATAATCTTTTTGTCCTGATTCAGTAATAATCTCAAGTAAAACACCTCTGTTGACCCCATTTAACTTGGTGGTAAGTTGTTCAACCGATTCAATGGGTTCATTATTTACTTTGCTAATTACCATTCCTTCTGTTAAGCCGATAGCTTTTAATTTTCCGGCTTGAATACTTTTGATTTTTACTCCATAAGAAACGTTTAATTCCTTTTTTTCCTTATCAGTTAGTTCAACAAAAGAAGCTCCTAATGCAACATTTTTACTCACCTCTTCTTTCGAGATCAATTTCGTTTCTCCTTCTTTGTTTCGAAGAATTAATTCAACGATTTCTTCTTCTCCTTTTTTGTTTCGAACCGTAACACTTACTTTGTCGCCTGGTCTACGTTTTCCAATTTCTTCTTGTAAACTAGCAACAGAATTCACTTCTTTCGTTCCGATTTTTAATATCACATCACCATCTTTGATTCCGGCTTTATCTGCGCTACCATCTTCTACTACCTTCGTTACAAAAACTCCTTTTGTGCTTGGCAAGTTATTTTTGGTTTTGATTTCTTGCGTAATATCATTGATTTGAACGCCCAAATAACCGCGTTGCACAATTCCATAATCAATTAGATCACGCATTACTTTCTCCACTAGGTTAACCGGAACGGCGAAAGAATATCCAGAGTAGCTTCCGGTTTGCGATGCGATTGCCGTATTAATTCCAACCAATTCTCCTTTCGTGTTTACCAATGCCCCACCGCTATTTCCCGGGTTTACAGCAGCATCTGTTTGGATGAATGATTCAATAGGAATGACATCCTGTCTGGATCGATCAGAAAGTAAGTTAATGTTTCTCGCTTTTGCAGACACAATTCCTGCCGTAACTGTAGATGTCAAATTAAATGGATTACCAACCGCTAAGACCCATTCACCAATTTTTAAATCATCACTGTTACCAAGCGGAATAGGTTGAAATCCAGTCCCTTCAATTTTCAAAATGGCAATATCAGTTGATGGGTCGG
The DNA here is from genome assembly GCA_964612725.1 of uncultured Lishizhenia sp. Lineage (GTDB taxonomy): Bacteria > Bacteroidota > Bacteroidia > Flavobacteriales_D > Crocinitomicaceae > UBA952. The sequence goes on from CAZTFG010000202.1 coordinate 1,390, forward strand.
TTCCAACGATTTTTGCTGTATACTTTGAATTGTCGTTTAGAATTACCTCAATTTCACTTGCGTTTTCAATTACGTGATTGTTTGTCACAATATACCCTTCAGAGGAAACGATAACGCCCGAACCGGATCCTGAACCATATTGCTTAAATTCTCTACCACCGGCTCCTGGACCATTAAAGAATTCTTGGAAAATATCGCGTTGAAATGAGGTTTGAACTACTTTGGTAGTTACGTGAACCACTGAATTTATTGAGTTTTCTGAGGCTTGAATGAAATCAACCGGAGTGCCCTGCATACTTGCGAATCGAGCAGTTGCAATTCTGTTACCATCCAAAACTTTGTCTGAAAGTTTGGTGTCATCCGTTACATAATTAAAAGTTAAATAGGCTGCAAGGGGAATAATTCCTCCAATTATACCCAGCGCCAATTGTTTCATGCTTGTAGTTTTCATAATTTACGCTATTTAATGTTCAATGCAATAATAACAGAAAGACATTTTTGTTGTTATGTTACTCGTGTTAAAGAATGTTAAGCAACCAATTACCATAAAAACTGCTATTTTTGTCAAAAAAAAGTGCAACTTCCATTTTTTAAATATCAAGGTGCGGGCAATGATTTTATCATGATTGACAATCGATCGGGAGCTTTTGATTTTTTGTCCGTTGAGCAAATAAAAATCCTGTGTGATCGTCATTTTGGAATTGGCTCCGATGGATTAATTAAAATCAATGCTCATCCTTCGACAGACTTTTATATGGATTTTTATAATCCAGACGGTTCGAAGAGTTTTTGCGGTAATGGTGCAAGATGTGCCGTTTCTTTCTACGCTCAATTAACAATGAATCGAACTCGTTTTTCCTTCGAAGCTATCGATGGTTTACATGAAGCGTTTATTGAAGAAAATAATAATATTCGTTTGAAAATGAAAGATTTAATTTCTGAAAACTTAAGTGATTCGGTTACATTTGAAATCAATACGGGTTCGCCTCATTTAGTTCTTTTTGAATCAACGATTGATCAGTTAGATGTTTACTCGAAAGGATCTACTATCCGTTATTCTGAAAAGTATAAACAGCAAGGTATTAATGTCAATTTTGTAGAAGAGCTTAGTTCAAATTCTATTGCCATTCGGACCTATGAACGGGGAGTAGAAAATGAAACGTTGGCTTGCGGTACAGGCATAACTGCTGCAGCAATCGCTTTTGGGTTAAAAAACAAGTTGCAAGGTAAAAATTCCATTGCAGTTAAAGCCTTAGGCGGAAATTTAAGTGTTCAATATAATCAAATTGAAACAGGAGATTTTCGCGATATTTACTTGATAGGTCCAGCAAAATTTGTTTTTAAGGGGGATTATGAACTACACGTATAAATTTAACGG
>CAZTFG010000203.1:0-2747 GCA_964612725.1 uncultured Lishizhenia sp.
TGATTCCGTAGCTCAGCTGGTAGAGCAATACACTTTTAATGTATGGGCCCTGGGTTCGAATCCCAGCGGGATCACAGAAACAGCCAAAAACCCTTGATATCTCAAGGGTTTTTTTGTTTATAGAAATAAATCTTTCATCGCACCCATTTTACCTACAACGATTACTGGCATTTAGTTTTTAAAAAATCATATTTTTGAAATATAATTTACTTACTTCAATAAATTAGGTTATCGGTATGGCAGAGATAAAGACAAAACAAACAGACGCTGATGTAAAAGAATTTGTTTATTCCTTTACTGACTCAGAAGAAAAACAAAAAGACAGTTTTGAATTAATAAAAATATTTCAGGAAATAACCTCCTTCGAACCAAAAATGTGGGGCCCTTCTATTATTGGGTTTGGAGTTTATCATTATAAATCCGAACGAAGTAAACAAGAGGGAGATTGGCCAATAATTGGTTTTTCTCCAAGAAAAGCTGCACTCACGCTATATGTTTATTTTAGTTGCGATAAAAATGAGAAATTACTTGAAAAACTAGGTAAATTTAAAAAAACAAAGGGCTGTATTTACGTCAAAAAATTATCCGATATTAACCTAGAGATTTTAAAAGAAATGGTTCTTGAAACGGTAGAACAAATGAAAGTAAAATGGGGATAATCTAAAAGATATGTTACAAAACGAAAAATGGAAGGAAGAACTGGAAAAAATTGCTTCTATCTTCCACGAATTACCTTTTGAAAAAGCAACCAAATGGGGAGCAGATGTATTTATGATAAATGGTAAAAACGTTGCTAGCTTTGGCGGTTTTAAGCATTTTTTTACAATCTGGTTCTATAATGGAGTCTTTTTGAAAGATCCAGAAAAAGTACTTATTAACGCGAATGAAGGAAAAACAAAATCTCTTAGACAATGGCGATTTACTTCTATTAATCAGATTGATTAATCAAAAATAAAGGCCTATTTATTAGAAGCAATAGATAATGAGAGAAAAGGCTTACGAATTGAAAAATCTCAAACCGATTCTCTTCCTGTACCTGAATTACTTGCTAAAGAACTAGCCTACTCATCCGAATTGAATGAAGCTTTCAAAAGATTAAGCCCCGGAAAACAAAAAGAATTCATCAATTATTTAAATGAAGCTAAAACTGACGCTACAAAACAACGAAGAGTCGAAAAAATTAAACCCTTGATTTTTCTTTGTAAAGGATTGAATGATAAATACAAATAAGCATTGTATTTTTTTCATTTTACACCCAATTTTCTTAATTTACTCAAATCATACGTCCTAATGTTTCAAAAATAAAATTTTATTTTTTATATAAAATTTTAAGTCATATTAAATTTATTAAAGAAAACTTTAACGCATTAAATATTTATAACTTTTTGATTTTCAGTTATTTAAAAGTAAAAAATGAGATTAATGTAAAAGTTCACTCTTTTTATACAACAAATTGATTATTAAATATTTAGAGATTTGTAGAAATACCAAACAAATAAATCAGCCAAAAGTTCAAACAATCATTTCTCAAAATTAGATCAAACAATATGTCAAAAAGTTTACTAAATAAAGTTGCTATTATTACGGGTGCCGGATCCGGAATTGGCAAAGAAACGAGTCTTCTATTCGCAAAAGAGGGTTGCAAAGTGGTCGCTACAGATATTCATGTTGAAAATCTAAAATACCTAGAGACAGAAATAATCGGATTTGGTGGAGATATCGCCATTTTAGAATCTGATATCTCCAATGAATTTGACATAACTAAAATGATTCAATTTACAATAGATACCTACGGTAAAATAAATATCCTTGTAAACAATGCCGGAGTGATGGACAATTTTGAATCCATAGCAGATGTTTCGAATGAAACTTGGGAAAAAGTTTTTAAAATAAATTTGGAAGGACCATTTAAAGCAATTCGTGGTGTTATGAAGGAATTTTTAAAACAGCAAAGCGGTAATATTATAAACATAAGTTCAATTGGCGGTTTGCATGGTGGAAGAGCTGGAGTAGCATATACAGCCAGTAAACATGCATTGGTTGGACTTACCAAAAACACTGGCTACCTATACGCAAAACAAGGAATTCAATGCAACTGCATTGCTCCTGGCGCAATTGAAACCAATATAGGATCCACAATAGATCAATCCAAAATAACGGAGTTAGTAAAAGAACGGATTTTATCAGGAATGGTATTGAATCCACGCACAGGAAAACCGAATGAAATAGCTCAAATAGCGCTTTTTTTAGCCAGTGACAGATCCACATTTATCAATGGCTCCGTGATTGTTGCTGATGGTGGTTGGACCGCCTATTGATAAACCTAGAATTGGAAATTTATAAATGCTTAATCAAACAATGTAACGTAAAACCTTCCTCATCTTCAGAACTTTGTACCATAAGTTATTCATCATTTAAAAACAGAAAAAAATGGAAACAAAAACTAAAAAAAGCGCCATGGATTTTAAAATCAAAGGCAATTGGGAAAATCAAGCTAAGGAATTGAAAAAAAAATATCCTCAATTGGCTGAGGCTGATTTGAAGCTTGAAAAAGGAAAAGAAATGGAACTTGTTTCCAGGTTAGCGAAAACATTGAATAAAAAAACAGAGGACGTAATCAACATCATTAAGAAAGGTCAAATTGAGTAATACAACACAGCAAACTAATCGAAAGAAAAATTAACAATCTCTTTCAACTTACTCAACAATCACAAACTTTCGTAATAATGAATATGCCTGGAAATCAG
>CAZTFG010000204.1:0-2690 GCA_964612725.1 uncultured Lishizhenia sp.
AATGAAAATCCAAATCCTGTATTGCGATTTGATTCTAATTTCGATTTAATGTTCTCAAATTCAGCAGCTCAAATAAATTTTCTGACCGATTTTTCTATTTCGAAGGAAACGCTGGATGCAGAATTTAAAGGATTGTTAGAAAAATCTAAAAATTCAACAGAGAAAGAAATTTTCTCCTATTTGTCAAGAAATGGAAGACATTATTCCATATCCATTCGTTATATTTCGAAGGTAGGACAGATTTTAGTCTATTCCTACGATATTACTTCTTTTATTATAGAGATTGAACAAAAGAGAGAGGAATCGAAGCAGTTAAATGCAGAAATAGATAAACAGCGTGAATTTTACGAATATATTTTAAACAATATACCATCAGACATTGCTGTTTTTAGTCCTGATCATAAATATGTTTATGTAAATCCTAAAGGGATAAAAGATCCTGAATTGCGCAAATTTATGATAGGAAAAGACGACTTCGATTACTGTGAGTATAAAGGGATTTCTAGTGATTTAGCTATTAAAAGAAGAAACTTCTTTAATAAAATAATTCAATCCAGGACATTTGTTCAATGGGAGGATGACATGATCAATGCAGATGGTGAACGGAATGTTGTTTTACGTCGGATGGGACCCGTCTACGATGAGGAGGGTAACATTCGATTAGTTATTGGTTATGGAGTGGACATTACAGAAAGAAAACAAACTGAAGAAAAATTAGTAGAGTCTTACAAGCGAACGTTGCTACTTGAAAATTTCCTAGATAAAACAAGTGATGCTATTCAAGTATCGGATGATTCAGGAAAAATTGTTTACATGAATCATGTGGCCATTGAGCGTCTTGGTATAGATGAAAAAGTACTTGAAAGTCTTTATGTTCAGGATTTTGAAGCGGTATTCAAAAATCCAGGTAGTTGGGAAGAACATATTCGTGAAATGAGAAGCCTCAAAGCTATGCAAATCGAAAGTACAAATTCCAATATCTTAACCGGAAATAATTTCGATGTTGAAGTTTCAGTTAACTACCAAGAAATTGATGGTGTAGGTTATTTGATTGCTGCATCAAGAGACATAACAGAGCGAAAGAAAAATAGACAAGAGATTGAAAGGCTTTCATTGGTTGCAAAAAACACGAATAATGGGGTTTTAATGCTTGATGTTGATCGTAAAATCACATGGGCCAATGAAGCTATGATTAAACGAAGTGGGTATTCTTTGAGTGAGTTGGTGGGTAGTAGCCCAAAAAAATTCCAAACCAAAGAAACGAATGTAGAAGTGGTCAAGGGAATTCATTCAAAAATGTTGAATTTAGAACCCGTATCCGCTGAAATCCTGCATTGTTCAAAGTCTGGTGAATTTTATTGGATAGATTTAAACATTCAACCTATGTTCGATAACCTAGGTCGTCATACAGGCTTCATGGCAGTTGAAATCGATATCACCGAGCGTAAGAATTTTGAGGATACCATTGCTGGTCAGAATAAAAATTTACGCGAAATAACAGATGCGCTTGATCAAAGTTCATTGGTTTCTGTTGCAGATAAAAATGGATTAATTATTCGAGCAAATAATAAATTCTGTGAAATATCAAAATATAGCGAAGATGATTTAATTGGTAAGTCACATAATATAGTGAATTCTGGTTATCATTCCGATGAATTTTGGTCGACTATTTGGACAACCATTTCATCAGGTAAAATTTGGCGAGGTGAAATTAAAAACAAGTCAAAAGAGGGTAAATACTATTGGGTGGATTCAATTATTTATCCAATTGTTGATATCAATGGAAATATAGAGCATTATTTAGGAATTCACCATGAAATAACCGATCGAAAAGATGCAGAAGAATCGTTGGAATTGAAATCATCATTTCAACGAGTGTTAATGGAGATTTCTACGAAGTATATTAATTTACCATTAGATACGTTAGATGAAGCCATAAATGAGTCCCTTGGAGAATTGGGTAGATTTGTAAAGGTGGATCGGGTATATGTCTTTGATTATAATTATTTAGATAAGACAATTTCCAATTTATATGAATGGTGTGGTGAGGGTATTGAACCACAAATTCAAGTTTTACAGAAAATTCCATTTGCAGATGTCCCTATATGGGTACAAAAACATAGTTTAGGTCAGGATATTGTCGTTCCAAATGTTCTTGAACTTCCAACCAGTAGGTTTAGAGAATTGATTGAAGAGCAAGATATTAAAAGTTTGATTGCATTACCAATGATGGATGGTGATACCTGTATTGGATTTGTAGGTTTTGATGCAGTACGCAGTGTACGTTCTTTTACAATGGATGAACGGTCTTTGCTTCAGTTATACGCTCAAATGTTAGTTAATGTTGGGAATAGAACGGATTACATTAAACAAATTGAGCAATCAAAAAGCGAAATTGAACGGATAAATAGTGGATTAGAAATAACTGTTCGAGAAAAAACACAAAGAAATTTAGAGTTAGCAAAATCCATTACGGATCAAGAAAAATTAGTGACAATTGGAGAAATAGCTTCCGGTATTGCTCATGACCTAAACACTCCTCTTGGTTCGATTAAAAGTGGTGCTGAAAGTATTCGCTTTACATTAGAAAATTTATTTAAAGGAACAATATGGAAATGTTCTCCTGAACAGATAAAGTTTGCATGCAATAGAGCGGTTGAAACAGAGATTGAACTATTTATTGGCGGATT
>CAZTFG010000205.1:0-2617 GCA_964612725.1 uncultured Lishizhenia sp.
CCTCTTCTTCAAGTAGTCTTAATCCAGCACGAACTGCCTCACTTGCATTTTTGTAACGTCCTTCTTTTAAAATATTTTGAATAAATTGATCAAAATAACTACCCAAGGTAATTGATGTGTTTTTACTCATAACAACTAATTTTAGCAAACATACCAAATATTGGTATTATTTCAAAAGATATTTTGGGAGTTTTTGGGTATGGTTAATCACACATAACGGTTTGCAAGCAGTCATAGAAAAGGATTTAGAAGCACTTCACTTTCAACCAAGCCTAACTTTGATAGAAGTACAAAGCTTGACCTGTCTGCCGAAGTGGCAGCGCAGGCAGATTTAACAACTGAACCGCCACTTTGGGTAGGTATTGTTATGTGCTTTATTTCTTTTCATTCGTCAATATTTGTTCAACCCAAGAAAGTCGTTCTGCAATTTCATTTTTGTCGTTTTCGTAAAATGCCTCTTCTATTTTCTTTAAAATATTATCGGAAGTTAACCAAATCTTGAATTGTTCAATATTCTTTGTGTTTTTTTCAATGCTGTCGATGTAGTTGTTATCAAATAAATGTTGTCGTTCTTCAAATATATAATTTATCAAATGTTTTGTTGATGAAAAATTGTTATTAGTCTCCCAAACTTTTAAAATCTCAGAAAAGTCAAGGTAGAAGTAAGCTATTGAGTGAAAATAGTCTTTAAATTCCCATTCTGCTTTTTCGCTATTGTCATTTAGTAAATTATTCCAAAGTTCAAGCGTAAAGTCGTTAATGGCTGTTTGTTCGTCAGCATCCCAAGTTTTCCAATTAGCGTCTTCCAGTCTGCTGTAAAGTGTCCAAATGTCGTATGGTGTTTTCAGTTCTGCTGTCAATTCTAAAATTCTGGGCAAGTAAAATCTGTAATCATTTTCGTCTCCCCAAGTCAAGATAACTTTTCCAACAAACAATGATAAATCATCGGCAGTCAACTCTCTCAATTTTTTACTCCTTATCTGCTTGTTCCAAGTTTCTAAATCGTCATATAGTGGACTTCCTTCCAATTTTGAAAGTCCTTGATACTTTGCGAAAATGTCGTAAAGTTTCTCGATTGATATTTTTAGTTTGTCGGTCATTTAATATAGCATCTAACGGTTCTCAATTAGGATACGCAGGCTCCTCGGTTGTGGGTGTTCAGCCCGTAGCTTTTAGTTGATGTTATGGGTGCCATTCTAATTTTACCAATATTAACTCAAGTTGTGAATATTGATGAATAAAGTATTTTACTGGAGATTGAGTGCCTATTTTAAAAATAATCTCTTTGCGATTTCTACTCCAGACTGTGTTTAAACAGGGATACATTTCAGTATAATAATCGCTGGGTTTATAACCGATTCCGGTCGGTGGGCGCTGAATAGAGAATATTGTAAAATCATGATATTCTCCGAATTGAATACTCCAAGTGTCATATGGAGAAATGGTGGTGCTGTCAGGATAATGAGTAGCTCCGGATCTTAATGCTTGTCTTAAAATTAAAGTATCCTTATTAATAATTGTGTTAGAATCGAGACTAAGGTTAGTAATATGCCATAAATTAAAATAAATTTCTTCGTCTAAAATTTTTTGAGCCTGATTTGAAGCGGATTGTAAAAGAATAATCATTAGTGTTATAAGATATTGAATTGGCAATTTAATATCTTGTCGTTTAGATGAATTTACGTACTTCATTGTTAAAAGAGTAATCTTTTGAATATTACATGTTATTAACCATAACGGTTTGGGGCTATGCGCCGTTCCGAACTTTCACCCAAAAACGACACCTTGAAGTTTAATTATTTTTAAATATACAAAATCGTTTCATCCATGCAAGATCTCGGAATGGAGTATTAGCCTCTGTTATGCAGCGTTTCCTTCCATTGGTTTTATGTCATTTAATTCTTTCTCCTTTTGATTTTTCTCTTCTTCAAGATCATAATCATCTTGTAGGCCCAACCAAAACTTGGCACTTGTTCCGAAAAATTTGGCAAAACGCAACGCAGTATCAGCAGTTATTCGTCTGTTACCTTTGATTATTTCAGATATGCGTGTTTGTGGAAGATATGTTGCCTTCGCTAAACGATAAGCAGAAATTTTCATTGGAATTAAGAATTCCTCAAGTAGTATTTCACCAGGATGTATATTGCTCAACTTTTCCATAATTTCTTTTTTTAATGGTAATCAACTATTTTAACATCGTAAGAATCATTATTAAGCCATTGAAATTTTGTTGAAAAACTAATTAGTTTATATTGAGATTCGTTTGCGAATGTAAAGTTACCATTAGCTAGACCACTAAATACTTCTGCATGCTTAGGAGATTCTACAGAATGCTCCATATAATGAAAAGGTGTATGAAAATACTTGATTCGCAATCCCAAATAATCCAATAATATACACCCAAGTCTAGCTTCGATTTGATGACCAAAGCCATCATTACCGGAGACTGTTATCTTACAAGCATTTGATTCATTTCGAGGTGTAAATGTTAATGCATGATTGAATAACGAAATAAAGTAAAATAAAATAAAAAAATATTATATATTTGCAATTAATTCGATAAATTGACTGTTAAAAGAACAATCCCCGGCCCTGCGTCTTTTTTAAATTTGACGCA
>CAZTFG010000206.1:0-2604 GCA_964612725.1 uncultured Lishizhenia sp.
AGGAATATCAGAAGTTAATTCTTCCATACCTCGTTTTGTATCACGAACTTCCAAAGAATATTCATCAATATGAATTGAAGTAAATATATCGTCCCTAACAACTCGCTCTGAAATTACAATCGCATCCTCAAAATTATATCCTTTCCATGGCATGAATGCTACTTTAAGATTTTGACCTAACGCCAATTCTCCTTGTTGCGTAGCGTATCCTTCACAAAGTACTTGATCTTTTGAAACACGATCTCCTTTAGATACAATAGGCTTCAAGTTAATACATGTACTTTGGTTAGTTTTCATGAATTTTGTAAGATTGTAAGTAATTACTTCACTTTCAAAACTTACTAATTTGTCAGCTTCTGTCCAATCGTAACGAATAGTAATTTGATTAGCATCAACATATTCAACTACTCCAGTACCTTCTGCATTAATCAAAACTCGAGAATCCCTTGCAACCAATCGTTCAATACCTGTACCTACAATTGGAGAATTTGGTCTTAATAATGGAACAGCTTGACGCTGCATGTTTGATCCCATCAAGGCTCTATTGGCATCATCGTGTTCTAAGAAAGGAATCGAAGATGCTGCTATAGATGCAATTTGGTTAGCTCCAACATCAATTAAGTTTATTTTCTTAGGCTCAACTAAAGGAAAATCTCCTTCAAATCTTGCTTTAACTAAATCACTTAATAAGGTACCTTTATCATCCATTTGCACATTAGCCTGAGCAATCATTTTTTCATCTTCCTCTTCTGCTGCTAAATAAATAGGTTGTTTGGCTATTTGAACTTTTCCATTATCAACTTCACGATAAGGTGTTTCGATAAATCCAAGTTTATTTACTTTGGCAAAAACACATAGTGAAGAAATCAACCCAATATTCGGACCTTCAGGAGTTTCGATAGTACATAGACGACCATAATGCGTATAATGCACATCTCGTACCTCAAATCCAGCACGCTCTCTTGATAAACCGCCTGGTCCTAGTGCAGATAGTCTTCGTTTGTGAGTTACCTCTGATAATGGATTTGTTTGGTCCATGAACTGAGATAACTGGTTAGTACCAAAAAATGAATTAATTACAGAAGAAAGAGTCTTCGCATTAATTAAATCGATTGGAGTAAACACTTCATTATCACGTACATTCATACGTTCACGAATAGTTCTAGCCATACGAGCTAAACCTACACCGAATTGAGCATATAATTGTTCACCAACTGTTCTTACACGACGATTTGATAAGTGATCGATATCATCAACATCCGCTTTTGAATTAATTAATTCAATTAAGTATTGAATAATAGAAATAATGTCTTTTTTTGTTAAAACTCTTGATTCTTCCGATTGATCAGTCTTTAGTTTTTTATTCATTCTAAAACGACCAACTTCTCCTAAATCATAACGAGTGTCAGAGAAAAACAATTTCTCAAAAACATTTTTTGCAGTTTCATAATCTGGTGGTTCAGCGTTACGTAATTGTCTGTAAATGTGCTCGATTGCTTCTTTTTCACTATTAGAAGTATCTTTTTGAAGCGTGTTATAGATAATTGTAAAATCGATATTAGCACCATCTTCCTTATGCAAAATAACTGCCTTAGCACCAGAAGAAATAATTGCCTCAATATGTTCTTCAGTTAAAACTGTTTCACGATCTAAAAGGACTTCATTTCTTTCAATAGAAACAACTTCGCCTGTATCTTCATCAACGAAATCTTCAATCCAAGTTTTCAAAACTCTTGCAGCCAAACGTCTATCAACTAATTTTTTAGCATTTGCCTTAGTTACTTTAACTTCATCTGCTAATCCGAAAATTTCAAGAATATCCTTATCCGCTTCATAACCAATTGCTCTTAGTAGCGTTGTAACTGGTAATTTCTTTTTACGGTCAATGTATGCATACATAACTCCGTTAATGTCCGTAGCAAATTCAATCCAAGATCCTTTGAATGGAATAATACGAGCAGAATATAATTTTGTACCATTCGCATGGCGGCTTTGTCCAAAGAAAACACCAGGTGAACGGTGCAACTGTGAAACAATAACACGTTCGGCACCATTTATAACAAATGAGCCTTTAGGTGTCATATATGGAATTGTACCAAGATAAACATCTTGTACGATAGTTTCAAAATCTTCGTGTTCTGGGTCTGTACAATATAACTTTAATTTAGCTTTTAATGGTACGCTATAAGTTAGACCTCTTTCGATACATTCCTCAATAGTATAACGAGGAGGATCAATAAAATAATCCAAGAACTCAAGAACAAATTGATTTCTTGTATCTGTTATTGGGAAATTTTCAGCAAAAACTTTAAATAAGCCTTCACTTTCTCTATTTTCTGGAGTTGTTTCTAATTGAAAGAACTCTTGAAAAGATTTCAATTGAATTTCTAAAAAATCAGGATATTCAAACTGATTTTTACTTGATGCAAAACTGATCCTTTCAGTTGTATTTTTTTGTGTTGCCAAGGTTCAACAGTTTTAATTTATAAAAAACTAGATACGCGAAAAAAAGGTGATATGAAACAGAATAAGGCATCCCGAATTCGGGACGCCTGACCTGTCATTATTTAATGAAATTATTTAATTTCAACTTCAGCACCAGCC
>CAZTFG010000207.1:0-2559 GCA_964612725.1 uncultured Lishizhenia sp.
AGAAAATTTGCACTGAATTCAAAATGCGTAGCATTGATTTTTTCAGCGAATTGCAATCTTCCCAATTCATCAAGTAATTCAATGGAAACAATCGGTTCATTTGCTTTTATCGTGATTTCAGATGAACTTGGATTCGGAAAAACCTGAAATTCAAACGATGAAACTTCATCCAATTCAGCCACATTATCAAGGCGCCACGTTTCATTGAAGCGCGTATCTGTTGAAACACCCGTTGTGTAATACAAATCATGTTGAACCAAAAAAGCCACACCGCCTTTGCGTGCTACGGAAGGAAAATCGGGCAAAAAATCGGTAGTAAAATCACTTAAATGAATACGTTCTGCGGAAGTTAGGATTTGTCCCGTAGAATCTAAACCACCAAATAAAAACAATAAACTATCGGTTTGTGTGCAACCCACATACGACCTTTTTCCCCAATCGAGAGTTGGAACAACTGCCCATGAATCATTACTTGGCAAGTAGCTCAAAATTTCTGCATTGTGCCCCGTTTGGTTGTTCAAATTGTTCCGTCCCAAGCCAATGAAGGCATTATTTTGAAACGTAAAAGCGATTCCTCTCCAAATACCATCTGTGGGAATATTGTTTTTCTGAACCCAAGTTTGGGTGGTGAAATTGTATGTCCAGACCTCATTCAGCGTTCCGTTTGTATTTTTTCCACCAACAACAAACCATATATTATTCAACAAAAACGCTACCATTCCGGCTCTTCCGGCAGCAGGAAATGGACTTAGTTCAGTCCAACTATCGGTTACAGGATCGTAGGTCCAAAAATCGTTTTGGTAAATTCCAGCGCAATCAACCCCTCCAAAAAGATATCCTTTGCCATTGTAGGAAGTTGCACTGGCATACTGTCGTTCTTTTCCTGCAGGCAGGGGAGAGGAGTTACCCCAACTTTGTGTCGCTTCATCGAAAAAATAAAAATCGCGCGTGCATCCAAAACCCACTTCGCGTCCCGTTCCAACAAAATGTTTGGTTCCAATTTTAAAATAGGAGGCATCATCGCGCGGCGTTCCGGGAAAGGAAGTCGTTTGATTCCAGGATTGAGAAATTAGATTTCCACAAAGTAGGAGATGCAACAGCAACATGAGTGGCAGATTCAAGTGTAAAATCTTCTTTTTTTTTGTCATGTTTTAAATTTCAATCTTGATGTAAGTAAACAACGTATTTAATTGGATTAAATTATGGATTACAATAAAGTTCAGTTATTTTACATGAAGCCTTGGTGTGCTCTAGTTTACAGTTCTTCCGTTAACTTCAACATATAATTGGTGCTTCTACCACCTTGCGGACTTTTGATTAAAACTCCTTTTTCTATCAAGTCTTGTATATCGCGCAGCGCGGTGTCTTGAGAGCATTTACCCATTTTTGCCCATTTCGTGGTATTCAAAACGCCTTCAAACCCGTCCAAGAGTTTGTTTAATATTTTGTGCTGTCTTTCGTTGAGAACAGTTCTTGCATGTTCAAGCCAAAAAAAGTGTTTCACGATTATTTTTTCAAGCAGTTCATCGGAGTGGGTGATGGCATGTAACAAACACGTTAAAAACCACTCAAGCCAGGCTGTTATATCCAACTCTCCTTTTTGGCTTTTTTCCAAATGAAGGTAATAGGCGTTTCGTTCTTTGCGTATTTGAACCGACATACTATAAAATCGGTAGGATTGTTCATCTGATCGGGCGAGCAACATATCTGTTAATGCGCGAGCTATTCTTCCGTTTCCATCTTCAAAAGGATGCAATGTCAAAAACCAAAGATGAGCCACTCCGGCTTTCAATACCGAATCAATTTCATTTTCCTTATTAAACCATTCAAAAAACTGGTGCATTTCATCCTCTAGAAGGTGTGCAGGCGGGGCTTGAAAATGTACCCGTTCTTTTCCCATCGCTCCCGAAACAACCTGCATGGGACCCAAAGAATCATCGCGCCAATTTCCTGTTATAATTGGAAACATGCCACTTTGCCCTCCCGGAAACAAGGAAGTGTGCCAGCTTAAAAGCCTTTTTTTTGTGAGTTCTTGATCAAAAAAACCGATGGCATCTAGCATTAAGTCCACTATTCCATCCACATTATGGTTGGAGTGTACGAGCCCAGAAACATCCAAGCCGAGTCTTTTGGCTATGGAAGATCTTACTTGTTCTTTTTCGAGTATTTCGCCTTCTATTTCAGTAGATTTTAGAATTTCTTCGGTTAAGATTTCAAGATTTGCCTCGTTGCGGAGATTAAAGCCAAGTGCAGCCATTTTTCCGATTAATCTCCCTTGTTTGTTGCGGACAAGCGATAGCAAAGGCAATAGTTGCTCACTTTCCCAAGTGAAATTAGGCCAATTTGAGTATTGATATAGGTACTTCGCCATTTATTCTCCGCATTTCTTGCAACAAATGTACTGTTTTTTTATGGGTTTTAAATTATTCTCCGCATTTTTTGCATAGATTAACACAATTATTCTCCGCATCCTATCCCAAGCCAAGGATTATCTATAAAAATATGAGAATAATAGTGGTTATTTATTTCCAGAAAGGAAAAGTGGAGAATGGAATTTTA
>CAZTFG010000208.1:0-2546 GCA_964612725.1 uncultured Lishizhenia sp.
GAAGTTTCATCGTTTGAATTTCAGGTTTTTCCGAATCCATGCTCAACTGAAATCACGATAAAAGCAAATGAACCGATTGTTTCCATTGAAATACTTGATGAATTGGGAAGAAAGCAATTCGCTGAAAAAATCAATACTACGCATTTTGAATTCAGTGCAAATTTTCTGGAAGCCGGAAATTATTTTGTCAAGATTACAACTGAAAACAGTGAATGGATAGAAAAGTTTGTGGTTGACGGTAAATGATTCATACTTATTTTTTATATTTATATTTACATTTTATATTTATAATTCAAAAATATGTCAACTTTCACAAGTTCGTTGCCGGATGATCTTTTAGAACAACTTGCCAACAAAGCCAAGGAACTTTCCGTACCTAAAAATACGCTTATTGAACGAGCGCTGCGCATTTATTTAGAGCAGTTGAATCGTGCATCGTATATCAAATCCTACAAACGGATGGCAGAAGATGCTGATATCAAACAAATTGCAGAAGAAGGAATGGCGGATTATTTGAGTCAATTGGACGAAGAATGAAACAAGGCGAAATTTGGTATACCAACTTGAATCCTGTTGAAGAAAGTGAACAAGCTGGTTTCAGACCTGTAGTAATTATTAGTGGAAACTTACTTAACCAATATGCCAATGTAGTGATTTGTGCCCCACTAACAACCCAGATCAAAAACTACCACGGAAATCTTATTTTAAACCCAACTTCTGCGAATGGCTTAGCATCAACCTCAGAGGTTTTGACATTGCACGTTCGATCGATATCAAAAAGTAGATTAAAATCGCGTGTTGGAACGATTTCAAAATTGGAGCTGAAACAAATTCAAAAATGCCTCCAAGAGATTCTGATATACTAAAGAACAAGTAAACAAATTACGCATTCTGAATAACGCAATTTGCGTAGTAATTTAGGAGATAGCAATTCACTGAAAAAATCAATGCTACTCATTTTCAATTCAGTGTAAATATTCTAGAAACCGGAAATTATTTTGTTAAGATTACAACCGAAAATGGTGAACATATGGAAAAGATAATCATAAATTAATCTTTATTTTCTTGTTTATATTGGCAACATGGTGCAACATTCAAGTATCAGATTTCGAGTTATTTTGTAGCCTTCAACTCAGCAATACATCTGAATCCTAGCCATTTTTCAGATGAAACGTAGGATTTAATATTTTGTATATTATTTACAAAATTTCCTCCTAAAGCTTTTCCGACTTCGTCGGTCATCTCAGAAACATTAGTTGAAAGATTTACTGGGCCATCGTTCTTGTTTTTCGTTTTAACATGGTACAAATGGTACTTTGTATCAAAATGCTTGTAGTTAACTTCCTTTTCTAATTTCAGCGCATCATTAAACTCAGATTCAGTAGGCAATCTATATTCTATCACAAAGTGGCTTTTATATTTTTTATTCACCAACTTAGTTCGCCAATTACAATATTCTACGGCTTGCTCGTAATTAATGCCAATAATCGGAAAATCTAATTTGTCATTTTTAATTGTCTTTGTTGTGAAATCAGTCTGATAAACTTCTTTCCAAACGGCATTATCAGGTATCGTGAATTTGTATTCGTTTGAATATACGCCAAATTCTTGTTTAACGTGTATCATATATTCGATCCATGCCCGATTGGTAATTTCAGTTCGGTCAATATACTTATCCGAATCAAGTTTTACAGTTCCTGGAGGGTTATCAATTGGTTTCGACATAAAAATCATAGCAATTAACCCAAGACTTAATAAATTTCCCATAATTAACTAGTTATCAATTTAATAATGAATAAAACTAATATAAAACTTTTATCATCTGGCAATTACCACCTTGTTTATACAATCTCCAACTTTTACAAAATAAATACCTTCGGGAATATCTGAGAGGTTTATTTCTGTTTCGATTCCTGTCAATTTAAATTGCTTCACTTCTTTTCCCGTATTATCAGAAAAGATGCAGTCTGTTACACAAAGGTTTTCAGGTAATAAAATTGTGATTGATTCTGACGCAGGGTTTGGGTAGATATTTATTCTACTTTCTTCTATCTCTGAAATACCAGCTAACGAAAAAATATCACATTCAAATACATAACGTGCTGTCGTTGAACCAATACCTAATTGTCCTTCGTAATTAGCACCAACAGAACAAATAGTTAAACTATCAGCGGAAATTGCAACTGCGTGATGTCCATATAATGTTGTACCGTCGTCTGATCCTTTTGCTAATGCAATAGTTTTGTACTGTTCGCTTGTTGAAATTGCTATTGGATAGCTTTGTTGTTGAGTTGTTCCAATTGACAATTGCCCAAACCCATTAAAACCCCAAGACCAGACAGATTGATCCGTCCAAGATGCATAAACAAAGCTTGAGCCTGCGTAAATTTTTTCCCAGTCAAAGCCTGCGCCAAGTTGCGTTGGAGTTGAACGACTTTGTGTATCACCCAATCCTAATTGAGCATTACCATTAAATCCCCATGACCAAGCTGAACCATCTGTTTTTATTCCACACGAGAATAGATAGCCTGCTGAAATTGACTTCC
>CAZTFG010000209.1:0-2526 GCA_964612725.1 uncultured Lishizhenia sp.
TCGGATCCAATGTTCGAATTGGTGAAAATTGCAAAATAATGTCTGGAGCATGTATTCAAGACAATTGTATTTTAGATGATAATGTAATTATTGGACCTAATTCGGTGATTGGCCATTCCGCATTCTATTACAAAAAGAAAAAAGATGGATATAACCGAATGCATACCTGTGGAGGTGTTCATTTAGAGACAAATGTTGAAGTCGGGGCACTTTGTACTATTGACGCTGGAGTTTCGGGCATGACACGAATTGGTAAAGGAACAAAAATAGACAACCAAGTACATATTGGACACGACACCCAAATAGGGGAACATTGCTTGATGGCTTCAGGAGTTGGTATAGCTGGATGTGTCGTGATTAAAAATCATGTGACATTATGGGGACAAGTAGGTTGTGCTAGTAATATCATAATCGAAAATAATGTTACTGTGTATGCCCAATCAGGAGTTGGGAAAAACTTGGAGGAAGGAAAAACTTACTTCGGCAGTCCATGCGCTGAAGCCAAAGAAAAATTCAGGGAACTGGTCGCCCTTAAAAAATTACCTACTATTCTAGATAATCTTTCCAATGGTTGAGAAAAAGATTCAAGTATTAGAAGCGCAAAATCAATTAAAAGAAATTCAGTTAAATTCCTTATTAGAATTAACAACTGCCATCAATTCTAATGAACCAACTGAGCAATTACTTCGTATTTTTTCATTTATTTTAAAAGAACAATTAGGATTTCAAAAAATCCTATTTTTTCACCTCCAGGAATCTTGGAATTGTATTCTAAAATTAGGGTACAAAGGAAAAATCAGTATGGATGAACTGCCAAAAGATTTATCCCGTTTCAAGGATATTACCATGGTAGAGTCTTCCAATTCGGAGGTCTTGAATGAATTCCAGGCAATAATCCCCGTTTTGCACAAAGAAAAACCCCTAGCCTATTTATTGGTTTCGAAGAATTCTGGTAGTAATCAGTTTGATATCGAATCTCTAAACCTATCTTTTGTTCAAACAATTAGTAACATTGTCGCGGTTGCCATAGAAAATAAAAGCTTGACAAAAAAGGGATTGGCTCAAGAAAGAATTAACAAGGAGCTTGAAGTTGCTCGTGAAATGCAAAAACTTCTCTTTCCATCGGAATTACCGACCAATAAAAAAATGGATATTTCGGCTCGCTATATCCCAAGACATGCTATTGGCGGGGATTATTATGACTTTATTCCATTAGGTGATGAAGAATATATTTTATGTATTGCAGATGTTTCCGGAAAGGGAATTTCAGCGGCCTTATTAATGGCTAATTTTCAAGCAACGGTAAGAACTGTATTAAAATATCAAAAATTTGAGTTGCCATTTTTATTAGAAGAACTCAATAAGAAAGTGGTTCATGCAACCAAAGGGGAAAAATTCATTACTTTTTTCATTGCACATTACAATGCATTTACGCACGAACTAAAATATGTCAACGCAGGTCATAATCATCCCATTCTCTATCAAAATAAGGAAATCACATTATTAGAAACTGGTTGCACCGGTTTAGGAATGCTCGATGAATTACCTTCGATTAAGGTAGGGAGATTGAGATTATCACCCAATGCAACACTTGTTTTATATACCGATGGAATTGTTGAGCTTGAAAATGAAAATCAAGAACAATTTGAGGTTGAACGGTTAATTCAAAATATTGAATCCTATTCTCAATTAAATATGGAGGATATGAACAACCTAATCTTTTCAAAATTAGAACATTGGAAAGGAGCTCAAAAATATGACGATGACACCGCTATTTTTAGTTGCAAGTTCTTTTAGTTATCGAATTAAATACATTTTACCGATTTCCTTATTGAAATATTGGTCAGCGCCTGATTCAAGATGTTTAATATCTTGACCATTAATTTTTGCTTTCACGCGATACAGATAAACACCATTTGCTAATTGATCACCAAATTCATCTTTTCCATCCCATGCAAAAGATGAAATATTTTTACCGATTGAAATTGGTCCAAATTCACCCTCCGAAATTTCACGAACCACTTTACCTGTAACAGTCATAATTTGAATTTGAATATCATCAGGCACCTCATCACCTGTAAGCGTAAACACAAAGCGGGTGCTGGTTGAAAATGGATTCGGATAATTCATAATTTGAGTAATCATTGATTCGTGAATGACTTCAAAACTAATTTTATAATCCAAATCACCAGATAAATTACCTGTTTTATCTGTGCCTTGAACTAACAACGTATACATACCCGATTTCTCAAAATAACGCGGATAATTTATTTTAAAACGCTTGTTTTGGGCATTAGCAGGAACCCATTCCATTATCATATTACCCGTGACATCTATAAATGGAATATGCTTTTGAATTCCATCTGGATCAGTTAAATAAATACCAAACAAAGATGTATCAGCATCCGAATCCATAATTAAAAAAGGATTTTCATCTTTAAGAGAAATTACTATTTCCGTTGTTGGGGCAATGATATCCTCATTCATTATATGCCTTCCATTAAAAGTAACGTCAAGCAATGGATT
>CAZTFG010000210.1:0-2486 GCA_964612725.1 uncultured Lishizhenia sp.
GCCTGAAAATTGGAATAATGAAAATAAGCATCTTGTCCCCAAACGGCTAATTTGACATATTGGTCTTTTCCATTGGTTCGAAATCGTATGGAATCTTCAACAACCATAGGTAGCGACTGACTATTTATATCCAACGTCACTTCGACAAAAACAAACAAACTATCCTTTCCCTCAAGCTTAATATTCGTCAATTTTGTACCCATTAACCCATCGACATTCATCCGAAACGGAGAACTTTCTCCTCCCACCAATTCAATTTCATCAATTTGTACAGTCTTATTTTCTTTATTATAAATTTTGAATTGTTTGGTAGTTGAACCGACGGTAGTAAAAACAGTATCAAATACAAGGGTGTCAACTGAGAACGCTAAATTCTTTTTAGACAAACTATTGTTTTTTTTACAAGACACTAATGACCCAGCAAAAGCGAGAACAACAACAACAAACAATTTGAACTTTACCATAGATACACCATCTAACGAAAATGTTAGCGATTTATTGAATTAGTAGGGTAATACATATGCTTTAAATTTCAAAACCTTCACAACCGGATCAGTGTTTGCGGTTATAGTAACCGATTTGGTCTGTTCTTTCGTTTGGTCTGGCTTAGGCTCAAAAAACACCTCTATTTTCTCTGATTTACCAGGTGCAATAGGTTTTTCAGGCTTACTAGCTGTCGTACATCCACAACTGGGTTGAACATTGGTAATATTCAATGGATTTTTTCCTGTGTTGGTTACGGTAAAAACTGCCTTCGTTTTAGAACCTTTTTTCACTTTTCCTAAATCAATTTCTTCCTGATCAAAAACCATGGTAGTCAATCCAAAATCGTCAGATTTAGATTTTTTTGCATCTGCAGGATTTTCATCTACCGCCACAGAGGATTCCACTTTTCCTTTTTTATTTTCAACTTTTTCCTCTGAACCACATGCAGCAAAAAGCAAAACAATCGATAAATAAAATGCTCTTTTCATACTTTTTGAATTTATTTACCAAAAATAATCAAGTAAAAAGAATAAAGAACCAAATCAAAAGTTAATTCCATTGCAATTATGTAATTTTATAAAAAAACACCTCCACTTGTTACTTTTTTTTCAATTTTGCGTATCCTAGTTTCATATTAATAAATGCTTATGATTCATACTTCTACTCAAGTACTTTTTATCGGAAATCACGCAAATAAAACGGTTCAGGAAATACCTCAAGAAACGTTGGAATTGTATGCTACGAATCAATTGGGATATGCCCGAGGTGAAATCCTGAAGCATATACCGGCATCTCTAACCTTCAATGAAAAATCGTATGATTACAACGGTGATTACAACATCGATAATCTAACTATTACCTTGGATTTCTTTTTTCAACAAGCTCTTGAAATGGACCAGCATACACTTATGATTGGAGATCCTTTTGAATTACTATTCCAAGCATCTATATATGCTCTTTTGAAGGAAAACCCGAATAAAATTAAAGATTCAATTCCAACCAATTCACGGACCCAACCAATAACAGTAATTTTATTGTATCCTGCCACCATAGAGTTTGAAAATTTAAGAAAAGAAATTTCTCAATTAATTTATGCCTTAAAGAAACACAAGATTAATACGATATTGATTGAAAACCACATTAACCAGGCCAGTGCACTTGATAACATACTTTATTACTTGAAAGAAGATGGCGTTGAAAATATCGAACATAAAATTAAAGGAGTAAAGCAAATTTTAGGTCACACGGCTTTAGCGTAACATACATGGATAGACATACCCAGCATACTATTTATGAAGAATTTTTAAATCGTTATGAGCGACTTATTATAAGCAGGATTTATAAGTTCAAAACGGGAGATGAAGTTGCTGATTTATTTCAGGAAGTTACGATACACATATATCAAAAAATCCCAACTGAATTTCATAAAAATCCAGATGCTTTCTCGTCCAGTTCATGGGTAATTCAGGTAGTTGATCGTTTTTTAATCTCCATGTATCGAAAAGAAAAGGCGAAAAAGAACATACATACCAAGACCTTATCACAACTTTCAGACTTTCAATGGAATACTATTGCTAACGAACAAATTACTGAGGAAAACGATTTACATTTCACTGAAGCAGAATTTGATGCAATTTTAAAAGTGATTTTTGAGCATATCAGTAGAAAAGATGCTCTCATGTTGAAAATGAAATATTACTACAATAAGAATAGCGATTTTATTGCTGAAAAACTGAATGTTTCGCACGTAAACATGCGTTTGAAACGACTTAAAGAACAGCTTCAAAATCGCGTTCCCAAAACGGTGTATGCGGAAGTTAAAAATCGGTTTTTTAAAGATTGAAACATATTACTTGGCTTACAACCAGCTTTCATTTTTACATTCTACGATAATATTTGTTATTAAATCAAAGATTTTATCTGAATAAGCCAACTTTCCGAAACAATTCATGTATTTTTGTTCTACGTTCTTTGGGGTCGACATTGGATTTGACAGCTAT
>CAZTFG010000211.1:0-1588 GCA_964612725.1 uncultured Lishizhenia sp.
GAAATCAATAATAAATTGACCGTCAATGAATTCTCCGCGAATCCAACCTTTCATTAAACGATAATAAGTATATCTATTAGAATTATAAACATATAGTTTTAAGTTTGCGGGGATTTCTAAATTCTCATAATAAAAACTATTTGTGTTAGATGGTAATTGAAAAAAAATTGTCTGTCTAATATCTTCCTGCAATGAGCATTTAATTAATTGATTTTCAATAAATAAATTCCCAATGCATGAGGTGTCATGTTCTAAAGGTTCTATACTTGACTCGTTATTATTATTTACTTCTATCAAACAACCGTTTATAATTTCAGAATAATCAACGACCCATTTTTTACTATCCGTTTTATTACAAGATGAAAGCTGAGCTAAAATAAAGGCAATTATCAAAATTCTAAAAATCATTCGCCTAATTTTTTACCATTTCTATTTGAAGATGCTTCGACTCCAAGTTGAAGAGAAAATCCTTTCCGTTTTCCAGAAAAATTATAATTTAAAAGTAAGGACTCAGTAGATGGTATTCTCTGAGAAGACCCTAATGAAAATTTAGATCCACCTTTAAAAACATTCACGTTTATGTTTTCTAAACCATTTTGAAAACTAAAGGTTGCTCCCGTTTGAAAAGCTCCTTTTATCTGTGTATCTCCGCTGACTTCAGGATTGAATATACTACCGGAATACTCAATTATTGAACTGCCAGTTAGTAAACTTAATCCTAAACCAAAATTTTGATCATCAATAGAATAAGAAAAATTCAAAGTGGTTTCTTTTGTATTTCGTTTAATATCATAGAACGTGTTGTCTGAGTTTTGTGAATACTCGTCAGTAAATTTCACACCTCCGATGTCCATCCTTGCGTTAATCATTAACGATGTTTTATTATTTCGACCAAATGTCGTAATACTTGAAATTCCTGCACCTATGAAATCATTACCTTTTATTTCTTTTTCATTCATCACTCCATTCCCTAATGTAGGCCTATAATCTGATGGCATATAGTTATTCCCATTTGAGTTTCCTGCAGTAAATATACCTGCTTGATTTGAATTATCGCCAACTCCTAACATTCCTCCAAATACAAAATAACTTGAATTTGATTTTTTTAAATTTATTCTTCCTTGAGCGAATAATTCCCCTGAAAGAGTAGTTTGAGTCATCTTTGCTTGTGCCGAAACACCAATTGAGGAAATAATTGAAAGAAATGATTTCTTACCAATTGAAACGAGACCTCCGATTTTTAAAATAAATTGGGCATTAATTCCCTCTTGTCCCTCAAGTTCTACATAATCAATTACCCGGTTACTCGAAAATTGATATGTTGATAACTCCGGATATTCAGCAGAAGCAGGGTCTAAACTCCATCCCAATCTACCAATTTTTGGATTATAACCTCTAAAACGATAATTTATAAAATTTCCTTCACCAAGGGTTTCATCATCCTTCTCCTGTGATTGGAACCCATACCGATACCCCGTTTTTTGCATGGTTCGTCCGTCTAGCAACACGCCGAAAGGGCTGTAATCACTGGTACTTTGCATGCAGACCCCTTTACTCCACTTTTGAGTGTAATAGTACTGATTATCAG
>CAZTFG010000211.1:1598-2465 GCA_964612725.1 uncultured Lishizhenia sp.
CCCTGCATCGTACGTCCATCAAGGGCTGCGCCAAAGGGTGAGTAGTCAAAAATATTCTGTAAACAGACCCTATATAAGTCAACTGTACCGTCAGAATTAGTGTCTAAGGGGGTTTTCACGTCAGTGAAAACAATTAAAACGTTCCCTAAATGGTTTGAGAATTCGTAGTTTTTATGGCCCAAACGCTTGCCCAGAATGGAATCTTGCGGCTGAGCCAATAAATTGATTTTATCTTTACGGCTTCCTAAACGGGAAGAACCAAAGATGTTGCGCTCTACGATGTTGAATTCTGCCATCTCTTGTTGTACTTCATGCTCGTACATGGAAATTTGGTTTCCTTGAGCATCGAGAATGTAATACGTTGATTTCTTTAAAATTGTTCCGGTATTATCGTACACGTGTTTTGCGATTCGGTGCCCCATGGCATCGTAATCAAAACGGATGAAGCGTTTGGATGTGTCTGCACCTCGTTGAATTTCTTTGACTTTGCCATCAACACGCCACGTAATTTTTGCGATGTCTTCTGCAATGTCGCGCACTAATCGCCCTTCTTCATCGTATTTGTAATTGTTGTTTTGATTGATGTTGGTTGAAAGTGGATCAAAAGTTCCTTGATCATCAATATCTGTATCATCTACAGATGCGGATACAGCATCGTTGATATGATACAAGCGGTTGCGCAACAATTTGTTGTTTAACTTATGGTATTGATAGGTCATATCTTCCAACATTGTTCCTGCTCTGTTGTGTCTTTTTTGCGAAAGGATGTTGCCCATGGCATCGTAGGTAAATGCGTTGTAATACGCATTGTTGTATGAACTTGGATTCCATACATTTGATGCCAACCCACTTTCGTAACTTCTGGAT
>CAZTFG010000212.1:0-2458 GCA_964612725.1 uncultured Lishizhenia sp.
CTGAATCCACCTCCGTCACCGCCTCCGCGGCCACCTCTGAATCCACCTCTGTCGCCACCACCGCGACCACCTCTAAAGCCACCGCTTCCACCTCTGAAGTCCTTCATATTATGTAAAGTAATTTACTAAAATTATGTAAAATAAATTATTCATAATATGTAAAATTATAAATTATTATTTTATAAAATATTTCATTCAAATAATGTAAATTTAACAATTCAAATTATGTAAAATGAAAACCTCATAATATGTAAAATTATTTCTATATTTGTAGGTAGAATGAGAGAGCAACACCCTTATAAAGAAAGACTTACAGACAAAGAATTACTTAGAAAGTTAGATTCTGCTGGCGCGTTGTTAATTCGTGGCATGAAAGCGTGTGGAAAAACCGAATCAGCAAAGCAATATTCGAAGAGTGTTTTGGCATTGGACCAAGATGAACAAGTACCGTTATTAATGTCAACTTCGCCGCAGCGTTTGTTATTGGGCGACACACCTCGTCTAATTGATGAATGGCAGGAACATCCAAAAATTTGGAATTATGTTCGTCATGAAGTGGATAAACGAAAAGAAAGTGCACAATTCATTTTAACAGGTTCAGCTAATCCGGAAGAAAGTATCAAAATGCATTCCGGCGCAGGTCGTTTTACGATATTAGATATGCGAACAATGAGTTGGCAAGAAATGGGTTATTCTACTGGGAAAATAAGTTTAAAAAAACTCTTTAGCGGTGAGAGAATCGACATCTACGATGAACCAACTGACTTAGAATTCATTATTGATCGAATTATTACAGGTGGTTTCCCTGGGTTAATGAATAAAAACATTCGACAAGCAAGGGACATGAATAGAGCGTATGTTGATTTATTGGCAGAAGTAGACATGAGTCGTTTATCAAACACCAAACGAGACCCCATAAAGATTAAAAATTTATTGCGTTCATTGGCTCGAAATACAGCAACAATGGTTGACATTAAAACCTTGGAAACTGATATTCGTCAACAGGATTTCAAAGATATCTCACGCCCAACTATATACCAATACCTCGATGCTTTAGATCGTTTAATGATTACCGAAAATCAACCGGCTTGGAGTACACATATTCGATCATCCTCTACTTTACGAAAAGCAGCTAAACGCCATTTTACTGATGCGGCACTTGCTGTTGCAGCACTTGGCTTGAAAAAAGAAGCTTTATTAAAAGACCTAAAATTTGTTGGTTTTTTATTTGAGTCACTTGCTGTGCACGAATTGCGGGTATACGCTCAAGTGAGCGATGCAAAAGTATATCACTATCACGATTCAAGTGGTTTGGAGGTTGATGCCATTGTGCAAAAATATAATGGTGATTGGTGTGCTTTTGAAATAAAACTTGGAACGGGTCAGATTGAAGAAGCTGCCAAGAGTTTAAAGAAATTTGTTTCTATTTTAGACACAAAAAATGTATCCTTACCGAAATCATTGAATATCATTACCGGAACAGGCATTAGCTATACGAGAAACGACGGTATTAATGTGATTTCACTTGCTTCCCTTGGTGCTTAATTTTTAATCCCAACAATTCGATATATCATAGGAATAGCATGAGGTATGTGATCAAAAATAAATTTGTCTTCATCGATTTTTTTCATGTTGGCAAAACAATTAAAAGGCGAATAATCCATCTCTGAAAATTCTTGAATTGAAATCCCTGCTTGTATCAATGTGTTCAAGATCTCCCCTATTCCGTGATTCCATGATATCGTTTGGGTTTTTATGGGTGCGTTACGATCTGCATATGTACCTTCAATTTCTTCAATAATCGGTTCGCTATTAAAATAATCGTATTCTATTTTTTGAACATCGTTATCAAAAGTCCAAATAAAGGGATGAAAATCAACCATGATAAACTTACCACCTGGCGCCAACGCTTTTTTAATTGTTTCTACCCATGATTTGAGTTCTGGCAACCAACCAATTGTACCGTATGAAGTAAAAACTATATCAAATTGACCGATTAAGTCGTCTGGGAGTGAATATACATCTGAACAAATAAAGCTTGCATTGAGTCCCAATTGATCATTGATCTTTACCGCGTTTTCAATTGCTACATTGGAAAAATCCAGACCTGTAACTATCGCTCCCAATCGAGCCAAGGACAGAGTATCTTGACCAAAATGACATTGTAAATGCAATATTCTTTTTGCTCTTACATCTCCCAAAACATCTAATTCAGGTTTTTTGAGTGAATTTTTTCCTTCCAAAAAAGATGGTTGGTCGTAAAATTCGGATGTAAGATGAACTATTGTTTTATCATTCCATGCCTTTTGATTGATCTTCAGGTAATTCATTTTTTACTTCTTCGTAATTATCAAATTCGTCGTCATTTTCTCTTCTTGAATTTCCGGCCTTAAAACTACCAGATACGTTCATAAAAGGCTTACCTGAAATTAAAAACATAATTCCATTGGTGATTTTT
>CAZTFG010000213.1:0-2402 GCA_964612725.1 uncultured Lishizhenia sp.
ACTAATTCTTTACCGATGCCGTCAAGGGGTATTCTTACTTTTCCATCCTGTTGTTTGTAAAATGAAGGTGTAATACCCGTTACTTTTTTAAATTGATTCGATAAATGGGCTATACTGCTGTAATTCAATTTGTATGATATTTCAGACAAATTCAATTCGCCATAAAGCAGAAGTTCCTTAATTTTCTCGATTTTGTTGATGATAATAAATTGTTGTATCGTCATTCCATTAACAGAACGAAAAACATTGGAAAGGTAGGTGTAGTTATGATTAAGTTTTTCACTTAAAAAGACAGAAAAATTAACTTTTATCGTTTCGTCTGAATAATGGATCATTTCAATAATGATTAGTTTGATTTTTTCACTTAAAATGGTTTTGTGATCTGCCATCAATTCAAATCCAGATTCCTTGAGTTTACTTTTCAATTCAAGCTCTTGAATGAGGGATAATTCTCTGTTTATATTTACTTCGCCAAGTTGTAAATCATTGAATTCAATTCCCATGTCTAAAAGTGTTTGTTCGACCTTGTCTTGGCACCTGGAGCTTACCATGTTTTTTATGTGTATTTTCATAATCATTCTTTTTGTATTGTTACTAAATTACTTTGATTTTGTATGCGATTGATTATATAAATTTCCTGTTAATTTACAATTATTACTTGTATAAATATTAGTAAACTTCAAAATTTATTTCTTTCAATTTTTGTTTATTGTTTACTGGTTTTTGCGACCAATGTACTAAATCCACTTTATGGAATATTTCAATGAATAAATCGTAGTTGTTTTTTAATATTTCTTTCAGTTGTGAAATAGACAAATCATCATCAAAATATAAGTATCCCTCTTTGTTTGAAGTTCTACATTGTTTAAGTGTAGCTTCTTGATCTTGAATCAATTGAGGCGGGTATGATATGTTATTTATACGCGCGGCTTCATAAAAATGAATCAATAAATGGGGGAAATATTCTTGAAATTCATCTTGAATATCAGTTAATTTGCGCTTGTTGTTCAGTTTTATCTTATACATATGACGTGGTTTATGTTAGACTATAGAATGGCTGGGGAAGATTTTATTTTTTGCTTGTAAATACGCTCCATACAGTTGCGTGCAAGTAAATAGGTGATGGAGGATTCCGCTCCTTGGTTCAGATTAATCCTATCGTGCTCCAACCCATCGCAACACCCTCCGGTCAATGGGTTATAAATAATCTCTTTCAAATGGTTGTCCCCGTGGTACCAATTGAATGCTTTTTTTATTTTTTCATGGTAACCTTCAGTTGGAAAATACATCATGAATTGTTCCAATGCAATGATTGTATATGCCACATCGATAGGTTGTTCTCCGTAATCCGATATTTCTTGGTTGGGTGTATACCATGTTCTATTTGAAATTGTCCTGAAATAGTTTTTTTTAAAATGAATTTCAAGTAAAAAATCAAACGATTCCTTGGCGCAATCTAAAAATGGCTGATCTTTAGTGAGTATGAAGGTATACAAAAGTACTTCAGGCAAAATGGCATTTCCATAAGTAATAGTGTCTTCAAACCAGAGCCAATCTTCTTGTTTTGATTGTTTATAGAAGCCAAGAAGTTGATTGCCTAGCTCAATAATTTGAGTATTGATTGTCGCGCTTTGAATTATTTCGTTGTATTGATAAAGGCCTTTTAGTGCGAATGCGACTGAACGTGGGGAGCTCAGTGAGGAAATTAGCGGTAAAGAACGTTCCATTATGGTGGTAATACGATCGGTGAAAGCGTAGTTAAATAAATGTTGTTTGGTGTAAAAATGCCCGAGTGCATTTAATGCTCTTCCCATTGAGTCTTCTAGGTTTTCTTCAAAATTTTGTAAGGTGTATTCCCCTTTCTGATCGATGTAGTTTAAGAAATCTCCAGCCGTTTGTTGCATACTTTCAATAAATGAAAAATAGGTTTCAATGAGTGATAAAACACTTAGGTCGTTTGATAGTTCGTAATATTCAGTAAGACTTGTTAAAGCTCGTGCATTATCGTCTAGCGTATACCCTGATTCAACGTGTGGAATTTCTAAAATAGAAAATTGTATAATACCAATATTAGTTGTAGATTTTTTTAAATGGGTTAAATTGAAATCAGGTAATTTATACTCAATTTCATGTGAGGCTATTCCTAGTTTTTTTGTGAATAAAGAGAGGTGTTTTAGTGCGACATTTTGCCACGCAGATGGCCTTATTTTTTGTAGGGCCGTTATCCTCATTTCGTTTAAAATATGTGAATTATTTAAAAGGAAGTTAGCAGATTGACCCAGTTGAGAGGAGTCATTGAAGTCAATCATAATTCCGGCTCCTTGCAAATAATCAATTGCTTGAGGTATTTGGGTTGAAATAATAGGGCAATTACACCCCATGGCATAGGAAAAAGTCCCACT
>CAZTFG010000214.1:0-2391 GCA_964612725.1 uncultured Lishizhenia sp.
AACGGTAATCGAAATGCCTACATCTTTTCGAATACGTTCCACAAATGCTTGTTGGTTCTTAGCATCACGAATGGCACTCGTACCGATGGCCGTAATTTCAAAAGCGCCCAAGGATTCTGAAACTTTTTTGAAATGTGTCAATGCTTTTTCTGCTCGTAAAATCGCATCTTCTGCAATCGTTTTTTGATTGATTCCTCCCATACCCAGAGCCACTCCGTCTTTTTCAGCATGAATGCGTCTCCACTTTCCTTCAATCAATTCGGCAACCAATAAATTAAACGTATTAGTACCGAGATCAATAACCGCTTTCCGCACTATATTTTTTTCATCCATTTCCAAAAATGTTTAAACGATAACCGATGACCAAATTGTAAAATACCGTTTTTGTAAATTCGTGATGCTAGTTGGACTGCAATTATCGTTGAAATAAGTAAAACCAATAAAGACATGAACAGGGTGTAGGATTGACCGGCAGCAAATCCTTGTGACACTTTGACCAAAGCAACCATGGGAGAAGTAAAAGGCAAATAAAACAAATACGTTACCAAGTCGCTTTCTGGAAATTGAACGGCCAAGTATCCCGCGTAAATGGACAGCCCAAATAATCCTATTAAAGGCAAAATAAACTGTTGGCCATCACTTTCCGATCCTGAACTCGCACCAATAGACGCAAAAAAAGCAGCGTAAAAAAAGTATCCAACGGTAAAAAACACCAAAAATATAGGAATCATTACCGAATAATTGATGCGGTCGTACACCAATTCTACAATTTTATTTAAGTGCATTCCTTCTGCAACCAATGCGTCTTGTGAGCCCATACCGTTCAATCCTAAATTTGCGGGATCATAGATATCGGGAAACAAATTTTCCCTGAAAAAATACAGTCCAATCACTACAAATAACGTCCAAACTAAAAATTGTAAAAAGGCAACAACTCCAATACCCACAATCTTTCCGACCATAAAATGAAACGACTTTACGGAAGCCAAAATCACCTCAACAATTCGATTACTTTTGTCGCGTGATGTACTTCTCAAGATTGTCATACCAAACAGGAAGATAAAAATCATTGTCAACAAACCAAACGCAAACCCAGACCATCCGGCGAGGTGATCAATTTCTTGTTTCGGATCATATACATTGCGATAAACGACATTGAGCGGTTGCTTTATTTTCCTGTAGTCACTGATACTCATTTTTGAAGTTTCATTGACTAAAATTTCTTCAATGCGTTTTTCCAATTGAAAACGGATGCCAATTTGCCGTTCCACCGCTGGTTTGTCGCGGTAAAAAACCATACACATTTTATTTTCTAACACCTTGTGATTCACGTCCAACAGCGCATCATATTGTTGGTATTCCGGCTTGCTTCGAAACGTTTCAAAAGAAACATAATCGCGTGAGATTTGATATTGAATCGGGCTATTTTTTTGCGTGTGTAAAATACCTTCTAACAAATTTCCTTCATCGGAAACCAAAATTTTCAATTGACTTTTTCCTTCATCTCCTGCCTGAAACAATAAAAACAAGGCGAGCAATACGAGAATAGGTCCAATAAATAAAAACATCAAAAACGACTTAGAATTCAGTCTTTCAGCTATTTCGCGTTTCGCAATTATCCAACTATTCTTCATGCTTCTAGTTTTTGATTGGTATCCTCTTCTTGCACTTGTTGTAAAAATACATCTTGCATGCTCGGCATAATTTCCCATGCAGCTTCCAATTTTACTTGTCCAAGCATCGATTTTAATAAATCTTCGAAATCTGCAGCAGATCGCATCGCCACGACAGCTTCAAAACGATTGTCACTTAATTCTCGTTTATCTATGAGTTCAAAATCAGTCCAAAGTGCATTGACAAATGCGATCATGTTTCCTTTAAAACGTAATCCATAATGTCCTTTTTTAATTGCTTCACGCAACTCTAGGACACTGCCCTCACATACTTTTTTAGCATTGTAAATCAGCGCAGCACGATCACAAATTTCTTCCACACTTTTCATGTTATGGGTAGAAAGAATAATTGTTTTTCCTTGCTCTTTCAGTTCCTTTAGCGTACTTAAAATTAATTCAACGTTCAAGGGATCAAAACCACTCAAGGGTTCATCCAGAATGAGCAATTTTGGATTGTGAAGCACCGAACCAATAAACTGAACTTTCTGAGCCATTCCTTTGGACAGTTCCTCAATCCTTTTCTTTTTCCAATCCACTATATCGAATTTGGCTAACCAGTATTCAATTTGAACAGTCGCCTCGGATTTTGATAGTCCACGTAATTGAGCTAAAAAAAGCAACTGTTCAAAAACCCGCATAGATCGATATAGGCCTCTTTCTTCTGGCAAATACCCAATTTGAGCCAAATGACGTTGTTTGAGGGGTTCATTGTCAAAAA
>CAZTFG010000215.1:0-2362 GCA_964612725.1 uncultured Lishizhenia sp.
GATTCGGTTCGATGGTTGCTACCATCCCATGCAATCCGCTCGCTGCCGGCCTCGGTCACGGTACCGAGCGTCAGGTCCTGACCGGCGATCAGCGTGACCGAACCCGTGGATGCAGATTCAGATCCGGAGGCGCCGTGTAGCCAGATTTCGCATGAATTTGTATGTGGCTCAATAACAGATTATGAAACGGTACTTCATTTTGGAAAAGATAAAGACCTCATTACCGTTGAAATTGAGAATGTAAATATAGAAGCCTTAGAGGAATTGGAAAGGGGAGGAGTGTCTGTCTTTCCTCAACCACGCGTTTTACGAATCATTCGCGACAAAGGTATTCAGAAGCAATTCTACAAAGATCACGGAATTCCAACAGCTGATTTTCGTTTAATTGAATCAGATGAAATTAACCAACATGCTGATTTTCTTCCTTATACACAGAAACTAAGAACTGGTGGGTATGACGGAAAAGGAGTTCAAATCATGCATTCTTCATCAGATTTTGATAAATCCTTCGATGCACCTACGGTATTAGAAAAATTTGTTGATTTCGAAAAAGAATTGGCGGTTATTGTGGCGCGTAACAAAAATGGGGAAGTAATTTCCTATCCAACCGTAGAATGTGAATTTAATCCGCAAGCGAATTTGGTTGAGTTTTTATTCTCTCCTGCTGAAATTTCGGCTGATATGGAGAAAGAGGCTCAACGTATGGCTATAGACATCATTCAGAAATTGGATATGGTTGGAATATTAGCCGTTGAATTTTTCTTAACGAAAGACGGAAAGTTGCTGGTGAATGAAATTGCTCCTCGACCACACAACAGCGGACATCATACCATCGAATGTAATATTACTTCCCAGTTCGAACAACATTTAAGAAGTATTTTGAATTTGCCTCTCGGTGCAACGGATTTAATTCAGCCCGGAGCCATGATTAATATCCTAGGAGAGCCTAATTCCAATGGAACAGCATTTTATCAAGGAATGGAAGAACTATTAGCTGAACCAGGAGTGTACGTACACATATATGGAAAGGAAAAAGTGAAAGAATTTCGAAAAATGGGACATTTCACCATCACAGCACCCACAATTACCGAATTGAAAGAAAAAGCGGAGAGGTTGAAGAACACGATTAAGGCTGTTGGTAAATAGATATTGGACTTTATTCCATGGTGCCTTTTATTATGAAAAAATGAAGCGAATTGAAATTTGGGCACCATAAAGT
The DNA here is from genome assembly GCA_964612725.1 of uncultured Lishizhenia sp. Taxonomy (GTDB): domain Bacteria; phylum Bacteroidota; class Bacteroidia; order Flavobacteriales_D; family Crocinitomicaceae; genus UBA952. Next base: position 1,220 of record CAZTFG010000215.1, read on the forward strand.
AGCACTGAAGGTGATCACTGAAAAGGTCAAATTTCAAAAGTGAAATGCATAGAATAATAAATAGCACCGAGTTTTCTTTTGCTAACTTTTCTTTTTCGGAAAAAGAAAAGTGGATAAAATAGAGATATTAAGAAATAATATAAATGAACAAATACGGCCTACTTGGTAAATCACTTTCTCATTCTTTTTCAAAAGGATTTTTTACGAATTATTTTCTGGAAAATCAGATTTACGCTGATTATTCAAACTTTGAAATTGAAAATATTGATGAGGTACAGAAAATCCTTCAATCTGACTTGGCTGGATTAAATGTTACATTTCCTTACAAAGAATCTATAATTCCTTATTTAGATGAGGTGACTGAGGAAGCAAGAATTATTGGAGCCGTAAATACCATTCAGTTTGTTGATGGGAAATGCGTTGGACACAATACCGATGCATTTGGATTTGCTCAATCGATAAAGCCTTTTTTTACGAATTTACATGAACGAGCACTGATTTTTGGAACAGGAGGAGCACCGAAAGCGGTAGCTCATGTCTTAACAAATTTGGGAGTTCAAGTATATTTTATTTCTTCTTCCAAAAAAGGAGCTTCGATTTTTTCGTACGATGACTTAAATGAACACATGCTTCAGGGATGCAAACTGTGGGTAAATTGCACCCCCATAGGTACATATCCCAATGTTACAGAGGAACTACCCATTCCGTGGGTGCAATTATCCGAAGATCATTTAATCGTAGATTTGGTTTACAATCCTCCTAAATCTCAATTTTTAAAACAAGCACAAGTACACGGCGCCACTATTCTTAATGGAGAATCAATGCTTAAAGAACAAGCCTTAAAAAGTTGGGAGATTTGGAATAGAAATCTTTAAAACTGAATTTTATATACTAGATTAGGGAAAAAACCGAGTTGGTTGGTCGTTCTAATGCTCTGTGATTGGTTGTCATAGCTTTGCGAAAACACATTCTTATGGTTCGTTATATTTTGAAGATCTAAAAAGAATGTTTGGGCTATTTTTCGTTTGCCGCTATTCAGAGTAAATCCTGCTTTGAAATCTAACCGATAATATTGGCTGTAAAAACTAGAATACACATCTGTTGATAATACTTCATGCCCAACAAGGTTTGACATATCCAAAT
>CAZTFG010000216.1:0-2338 GCA_964612725.1 uncultured Lishizhenia sp.
TCAAAAGGAAGGATGGTGTACATCTTATCAACGCTTTTTTTTATTTTATATACCCGGGATTTTTTCCATGCCCAAACTTGAGGTGAAATATAATAATGAACAAGAATATTATTTTTTTTTGCCCATTCGGCAATTCGCAAATTAAATCCTGGATAATCTATTAACACCAATACATCGGGCTTGTACTCAAGTATATCTCTCTTACAAAATTCAATATTTTTTAAAATCGTGCGAAGATTAAACAGTACCTCAACAAAGCCCATAAAAGCAAGTTCCGAAATATGTTTTACAATGGTTGCTCCTTCATTCTTCATTAAATCACCGCCCCAACAACGCGTTTCCACTAATGGATTTAACTCTTTTAAGGCAGCTAACAAATTTGAACCATGTAAGTCTCCAGATGCCTCACCGGCTATTATATATAAACGAGGATGATGTTGACTCATTATTGAAGAACGTTCACATACAAAACATAGGGCAGATAAAGGATTGTGCCTGCAATTATCCCCATACCTAAGCCATACTTTTCACGATTTATTGTTAAATAAAACCACAACAAATTAGCGATAATCGCAAGGGATAAAAATTTACTTCGAACCATGTCAATATTCAAAAACTGTTTCCACAAATATTCAAAGGGATAATTTTGAAATTCAGCCATAATTACGATAACCAAAGGAACTAAAATAATGGGCGAAAAAAGCCCGATCATCAATCCTTTTGTGTGTTCCCAACTCCAATTTCGCAAACTCATATTTTCCAGTTTTTTAATTCTTCTATCGCCTGATACGCTGTCATATCAAAATGAGTTGGAACAATACTAACAAACCCATTTTTCATCGCGTGTAAATCTGTATCCTCATGTTGATCAACATCTGAAAACTCACCAGTTAACCAATAATAAGGTTTTCCAAACTGATCCATCCGTTTTTCAAAACGATCTGCCCAAAAGGCATGTGCTTGTCTACATACTTGAAACCCTTGAATGGCTGAAATTGAAATATCAGGAATATTCACATTCAAACAGGTATTTAGCGGAAATTCGTTTTTTAATGCTGAAGCAATTACCTCATGCGCAGCCCATTGTGCAGTAGCAAAATCAGCCTCGGAAGAAAAATTAGCAAGTGAAAATCCAATTGATGGGATTCCTTCCATTGCTCCTTCAACCGCAGCGGACATGGTTCCTGAATACAATACATTAGTTGATGTATTTTCTCCATGATTAATACCAGAAAGTAACAAATCCGGTTTTCCATTCAATATTTCATAAATGGATAATTTCACACAATCTACCGGTGTACCGGAGCATGAATATGCTTCTATCCCTTCGTATGCATGGAAAGAATTCAGACGCAGTGGATGATGAATAGTAATCGAATGTCCAGTAGCAGACTGAGGTTTATCAGGGGCAACAACTAAAACATCTCCAAAAGATTTGGCTACCTCAATTAAGGATGCTATTCCTTTGGAAGTTATTCCATCATCATTTGTTACAAGTATTTTAGGTCTGTGCATATTTTATTTCTGGTTACGAAAATACATATTATTCCAGCATTACCATTAAATTTGATTTAATTTCATCTTAGAAAAATGAGTGATTTAAAAACAAAATATGGCTTCTGTAAGGTATCCATTGCTCCCTTACGAGCAGAGAAACGCGATGCATCAGAAATGGTTTCACAACTTTTGTTTGGCGAACCAATCGAGATTTTGGATACCGAAAATTCTTGGTTAAAAATCCAATCCTTGGTAGATGGATATATCGGGTTTATTGACCCCAAACAAGTAATAAGTTTATCCTTTAAGGAAGTAAATCGTTGGTTGGATAATTATCAAATTGAGCAAAATCAACTTAGTCAAATTCAAACCCCTTGGGGAAATCAATTGATTTCATGCGGAAGCTACACATCAGAATCAGAAGTATTCACCATTGGAAATTTTCAATTTAATCGACTTAATTCACCCCTCACAAACAAAATATCAATCATTGATCGAACCAATTTTTTTCTCAATACTCCTTATTTATGGGGTGGTAAAAGTACATTTGGAATAGATTGTTCGGGTTTTACCCAACTTGTTTTTCAATTAGATAACATCAAATTACCTCGGGATGCCTATCAACAAGAGGAAATGGGTAGCGAGGTCTCATTTGAAGAAAGAGAACCAGGAGATTTAGCTTTTTTTTCAAATGCTCAAGGTAAAGTAATTCATGTTGGATTTGTTCTAGATCAAAATCAACTTATACATGCTTCTGGATTGGTTAGAAAAGATGAATTAAAATCAGATGGTATTTATTCTTCAATAAATGGAATGAAAACGCATAATCTTCATTCAATCA
>CAZTFG010000217.1:0-2250 GCA_964612725.1 uncultured Lishizhenia sp.
CAAAATGGGTATTCATTGACAAATCATGCGAATATTTCTTCAAACGCTTCAGCGGTGATTGGATCAATGCGCCATAATGGTTATAAACTCATGCCAGATGGTGGACCCGCTTTAGCGGATAGTATTATTCAACGTGTTGAGTGTTGGGTAAATCAAGGGAAACAAAATAATTAAACAGGAATTTTTTAAATAACTTAATAAAAAAATCTACTTAGATGAAAAAAATAATTATACCATTTAGCATGCTTTCGTTATCTGCATTACTTGTTGCGATGCAATACAATAAGAATCAAACCTTAGAGACGTTTCATTTGAAACCTCAAAATGGAGGAGGGGTTGCTGCTGGAAAGACCGGAGCGCCAGGTGAACAAAATTGCACCTCTTGTCATGCTGGTTCAGCACAGGATGGTACTAATGAAAATACGCTAACAATTTTAGATAATGGATTAAATCCTGTGACAACGTACATCCCGGGAGCACAGTATACGGTTAATCTTGCTATGAATTCTAACCCATCAAAAAAAGGATTTCAAGCAACAGCATTAACAAGTACAAATGTCATGGCTGGAAGTTTTACAGGCCAAGCTGGCAATACCTCAATAAATGGTTCCGCAAGAAAGTATGCTAATCATACATCCGCCAGCAATACGTCTGCAACTGCTCCACTTTGGACTTGGACTTGGACCGCGCCTGCAACAAATGTTGGCGATGTAACATTTTATGTGGCATCTAATAAAGCAAATAACAATGGAAATGATAATGGTGATGTAATTTATCTTTCACAACATACTTTAACTGCTCAGAGTTCATCCTCCCTTGAGGAGCAAAACAGTTCAAAATTTTCTATTAGATTTAATAGTGAATTAAATCAGGTGATTGCTAATTTTTCATCATTGACTGTTTCACATTTATCGTTTGTTTTAACTGATTTATCGGGTAAATCAATCTTTAATTCTTCATTAGGATTGTCTCAAATTGGGTCTAATCAACCATCCATAAAGTTGCCATCCGAATTAAAAAGTGGAATATATGTGGCAACTATTTTTGTTGGAAATACACCTATGTCATCTAAAGTTTTTATTCCGTAAAAATTTCCTTCGGTTGAATAAAAATAAAAATCCAACTTTATTTAAAGTTGGATTTTTATTTCCTTATATTTTTCCAGCCAAACTATTCCATCCGCCCCCATTATGGACATTATATCCATTTGATTTTAATAGTTGTTTGGCTGATCCACTGCGCATGCCAGAAGCACAACACGTGATAATGGTTTTGTTTTTTGGAATCTTGTTCAACGATCGTTGTATATCTGAAAGTGGAATATTGACCGAGTTTTTGATGTGCCCCGTTTTGTATTCCCCAACAGTTCTAACATCAACAATAACTGCCCCGTCCTTCACTAATTGTTTGAAATCAACTTGTTTGATCCCTAATAATTTCCCTAGTAATCCCATGATTTATAAATTACCTTGAACTTCCATCCAAGAACCTCCATTTTCGCATGCAACACCCAATGATTTAAAGTATGCTGCTGCTTGTCCGCTGCGGTTTCCACTGGCGCAACAAAAAACAAGGGGCTGCTCCATTTTTTTTATTTCCTCAACATGTTCTAGAATTTCTTGTAGGGGAATATTCTTAGATCCTACTACATGACCACCCATAAATTCTGCAGGTGTTCTTACATCGATTACTGTGCCTTCCATTGTATTATAATTTATTTTTTTGCTTACTAACCAGTGAATAAATCAAAGATGTACCTAGTCCTCCCATGATTCCTCCATAGGCGGTCATTAGCCAAGGATTCGATTTTATGGGGCAACCATTTTCGCAGCCTACCCAAAAGTAATAGAAATACCCAGCAATGAGCCCGAATAAGGCGCCGATGATTGTGAACAAAGTTTCTTTTTTATCTTTCATTATTTCGTAAATAATAGCACAAAGGTAATTGAATCTCTATTATGCTTTTGTATCCTTAGTTACACAAGTCAATGTTTTAATTTTCCATTATCTTTGTTGCATAAATCAAGTGTAATGAGCAGAATTTTAATTATCGATGATGAGCGTGCAATTCGTAGAACATTAAAAGAAATTTTGGAGTTTGAGGAATTTGAAGTGGATGAAGCGGAAAATGGTAATGAAGGTCTTACTAAAGCACTAGCTAAAAGCTATGACATTATTTTTTGTGATATCAAAATGCCTGGAATGGATGGGATGGAGGTACTTGATGCTTTAGTAAAAGCAAAAAATGAA
>CAZTFG010000218.1:0-2236 GCA_964612725.1 uncultured Lishizhenia sp.
GATTTACAAAACGACATCATTGTGGCCAATGCACGCCACCACGAAGCACTCCAAAAAACGGCAGTTGCACTCACGCAAGCACTAAATGGACTAGAAAACGGCACCACTGGCGATTTTGTGGCTATGGACATCCGCGAAGCCATGCTCCAACTTGGAAATATAACTGGTCAGATTGATATTGATACCGATATACTTGGGGCGATATTTTCGAAGTTTTGTATTGGGAAATAGGCTTTAAAAGTCCTCCAACAGTTTACTTACCGGAATTTCAAGACCATTTGCAATTTCTAAAAGGTATAAAATACTCGGATTAATCTTCCCTTTCTCCAATCTGTTAATGGAAGGTTGGTCTTTTCCAATTTTAAACGCCAAATCCGTTTGACTTAAAGATTTAGATAAACGAAGTTCTCGCACCTTTAAACCTAGCTTGATTAATTGATCATTTAATTCCACGATGGGAATTTCGCGAAGTAAAGTTTATAAAAAGATAACGGATTCATTATAATATAACATATTTGTTATATTTTTATATCATTAAATTGAAATGGAAAAATTAATTTGAATAAAAATGAAAAAGATAATATTGCTAATTGTGTGTCCAATTATGTTACTTACTAATTGCTCTAATCCAGAGTTAGACAAAGCAAAAGAAAAACAGAAAGAATCTGCATGTAAAGCTGAATTTAGCAAAACCTTAGTTGATCATGGGACAAATACTATGCTTTTGGGTAAGGAATTAGGGCTCCAAAAAGAATTGGATGAATTTGACAAAATTCATAACGATTCAACGGCAAGTTGTGATTCAATTAGAAATTCATGGGAACGATTTCAAAAATCAGTTGAAGAAAAAAGTAAGAATATCGGCAAATAACAAGCCTAAAATAAATTTAAAATAGTCTTTAACCTATTTACTTAACAGAAGTAAGTTTATCTAAACATTATTTATAATTAATAAAATCAAGTGTTTTCTGCTATTTCACTTTTAAGGGCAGATAATTTTAGTTAAACTCCTTGTTTAACAATGTTTTAAATTAAATACTTTACTATTTGTTTAGGGAAATACTTTAACAATCTACTAAATATCCTTTTGCAATTTCAACTAAACGTTTGCTCAATGCAACTATGTTCTCAAGATTATCGGCAGGATGTTTATCACTACTATTTCCAGCTAATTCTAGGAAATGTTTGTTTTTGGATGATGTGATTTTTGCAATAACTTTTCGTTGGTTATCATCTACCAAAATATTGAAACTATTTTTTTGATCACGGTAAGAGATACGAGAAAAATCAACTTTTTTCAATGAATTAATTAAAATTGTTTTAACAGCATGATAGATTTTCAATTCTTCTCCAGTTGTTATTATTAAACTACCATCTTTCGATTCTTCTTCGATTAATTTAGGTAAAACTTGTTGAATCGTATTTGAGTTGATTAATCCACGAAGTTTATCCTTCACAGCATCATTCATTCGTTTACCTGGCATACGAGCAAAAATTGCTTTAATGAAATCATCCGATGGATTGATTAATTCTTCAGTTAATGCTCCATTAAATCCTTCAAGAAAAAATGTATCTTGAGCCTCTTCTAAAATTTTTGAAAGAAAATTAGGGTCTGGATTATTCTTGTGAAACTGAGCAAATTGTTCAATTTTAGCATCATCGATTTCTGTAAAATCAATAACTAAAAATGGATTTGGATGCAGCTTGTTTTTTTCTATATATTCTGCATAGAATCTCCATTCTGACCCATTTGTTAAAATTCCAATTTTTGATCCTTCAGTGTGACTAAAATACCCATTGAGTTGATCTCCTTCTTTATCAGTTAATTTTTTACCGTATTTTTTGCATTCAATAATTATTTCTGGCTTTTTACCTTTAATAATCAAACCTATATCTGCTTTTGCATTTTTTTGACCCCATCCTGCCGTAATTTCTGTTAGCATATCTTTGTCGTCAATCCTACTGAAACCAAGTATTTCACACATGGGCTCAATCAAATAGGAACGAGTTTGGGCTTCATTAGTGCATTTCTCTTCTAGACGAGAAAAGTCAAATTGTGAAAAAGATTTTTTAACTGCAGCGAGTATTTTCTTGTCAACGACCATCGGAAATCAATTAATGTGAATTAAGTTTTCACAAAAATAACGAAAAAAACATACAAAAATGTACTTCAATTAAAGTACAGAGAAAACAAAAACAACTACTTTTTACCTCGTGGTGTTCCACATGGCTAGTT
>CAZTFG010000219.1:0-2222 GCA_964612725.1 uncultured Lishizhenia sp.
CAGAAATACGCAATCCATTTCCCGGATAAATTCCGTAAAAATGTCCAAGCTTTGCAGCTGCTACAACAAAAGGAAAAAGAATACGCCAAACTCACTCAATCAATCAAAGAATTGAAAGTTCTAATCGGTCACCAAATGATTAGATAAACAAAAAACGCCACCCGCTGAGGTAGCGTTTTGTTTATGGCTCTCTTTTTAATTAACTTCGTAGTTAATGCAATTAATCATTTTTAGCGACCATAAACAAAGTATTTTCAATAAATGAAAAATGAAAAAATTATTTTAAATCTATGGGTTTGTCTTTCTATTTTTTGCCTGAACGGCCAGATAAATCATGATTTGAAAGCTAAACTTGATAGCATCCAATCATTAGATCAATCAATAAGAATTGAAGTTTCTAATGTAATGTCAAATAAAGATTATCTCGATTCTTTAAGCAAAACAGATGGCTTTATAATGTCAGTTTATGTGAAAAACTTAATGCTTAAACAAGAATCCATTGATAAAACCAATTTAACTTTCATTGATTCAATAATAAGTGTATTTGGTTATCCGGGTAAAACCATAGTTGGAGAAAGAACTTGTCAAACAGCATGGTACATCATTCAGCATTCAGACAAAATTGACAAATACTACAAATTACTTCATATAGCATCCAAAAAAGGTGAAATTCCAGATAGTTTATTTGCAAAAACCCAAGACCGATTTCGTATTATGCAAGGCAAAAAACAACTATTTGGTACCCAAGCTGAATGCTTGCCGAACGATACCGGAAATTTTGATTGTTTCATTTCTCCCATTCTATATCCCAAAAAAGTGAATAGTCGTAGAAAAAAAGTTGGATTTGCTTTAACAGTTGAGGAATATGCAAGAGTTCATGGCTATAACCTAAAAATTAAAAACAACAGCAAATAACTTCCACAATACCTTTCTTCTCATTATAGATCGATAACATAAAATATTATAAATCCCAGATTTATTAAAGCTAACTTTATTTTTACAACTAAAGAACAATTATAAATGCTAGAAAAATTAAAAGCTAAAACCCAAGATTTTAAATTCCTTGAATTTGACGAAATGGAATTTAAACGGGATAGTTTTTTAATTAGTGGAGAACACCCAAAATTACTAGAAGAAAAATGGTTAGATTGGATTGAAAATGAAGAATCCGAGCATCCTAACAATTTCTTCGATTATATCAACTGTTACTTCGATAGCCAAACAGACATTGATTTAAATATTAATTTACTCTTAGACCGTAGATACAGATTCCATTCAATTAAAAAACTAATTCCTAAATCCAAAATTTACTGTTCTTTCATTCCTTTTTCCACAGAAAAACACCAATATTTTATAGTAGATAAAGATTGGTTTAACTTCATCAGAAATAGTCTTTATTCAACATATGCGTTGATTGACTTTGTTGGTGTCAGGGCAATAATTTCTGAATATGGAGAAATCCCATTTTCTTTGGTTAAAAGGTTAAAAGATATAATTGACGATTATGCAAAAGAGAATAGGTCATACGATTTCTTAACATGTGCAGATAATATTATTATCAAATCTAATTGGCATGTGAATGAGGAAGTAAATACATATTCACCTGAATCATTGGTTTTAACAATCAAAAAGTTAATGACTCGTATTGAATCTGAAATTGGTTTTTCCTCCTATGTAATAATAACACAAGGAGCAAATTATGTGAACGAAAACGGATTTAAAGAAAAAGACAGATTGATAAATCATTACTTTATGCCTAGTATTTCGGTTCCCTTTGTTGAAGCATTTGAGATTGATAACGATGCAAGAATTCGAATTAAGAAAAATGAAATTAAGAAATCACAGTTTTATTTGGAGCATAGCTTTTACATCTCTCTAAACCGTAAATTTTATTCAAGTGAAGAGCCTGACTGGTTTAAATTTATTGAATTTAAAAACTCTAAGAATAATAATCACTTGAAATACACCGGGGTTAGTTTTCAAGAGTTAAAACAACTTGTCGAACTTGAAGAGAGTAAACCAAACATCAACTAAAAGTCAAGGATTGAATAAACACAACCGAGTAAGCCGCGTCTCCAGGTTGAGAACCGTTCAATAAAATAATACCTACAATCCAAAAATTTAAAATAAAAAAAAACGCCATCTCATCTGGTGGCGTTCTGCTTTTCTGTTTGCTTACTTTGAACATGGTTCCGATGTCAGGACCAGTGTGATTTTCCATT
>CAZTFG010000220.1:0-2190 GCA_964612725.1 uncultured Lishizhenia sp.
TAAATTAACTCTCTTTCAACACTTACTTCCACTCATTTGCGGGGTGCAAAGATACATGCTTTTTTTATTTCTGCAATCTTTTTCTGAAAAAAAATCAAATATTTTTATTCTCAAAGGCTTATTTTCTCTTTTTGAAGTCATTTATTCATGCATAAAACCTTATTAAAATTCTTTAAATCAACAAGATAATAAAAATCATTTTTTTTTGAAAAAATTAAAAAAAAAATCAAAAAAAGTAAATAATCTCATCTAAGTATCCTTAATACTTACACACACGAGCTTCCATCAATATTTTCTGTTGCTTTTCAAGAACAAGGATTTTATTATAATCTTGTTGTACTTGTTATTTTAATATTAATTTTAATTGCGTTTCATGGTTTAAGCAACTAAATGTGCTAAATTGCGTCAAAATTATTCAAACTATAGTTCTTATTAAAATGAATCTTCCTTATTTAAAATTATTTATTTCATTCCTTTTCTTAATTTTCTCTTCTTTAAATCATGTTAATGCTCAGGTTGTAAGTCCTTTTAATATTAGACACCAAGTTAATCAAAAAGGTAACATAACTTTATTATCAAATGTTGCTATTACATGTAATTCGAGTAGTGCAAATTGTGGTACTTATCAAAATCAACTTCCGCCTACAGGAAATCATAATCAGGATGGTGGAATCGTTTTTGGTTATGTTGATATGGATAATAACTCCTCAACTTTTCAATCATCAAGTGATAGTTTAAATTTACCAAATTGTTCAGAAATCACCTGGGCAGGTCTTTATTGGAGCGCTCGTGTAAATACAAGTACAACTAATTATTCTGATAGAAATAAAGTTAAAATCAAAACTAATAATGGTTTATACCAACAATTGACTGCAGACCAAATTTTAGATATTCCTACAATAACAGGGAATGCCAGTTTTGCGATGCCCGGTTATTATTGTTTTAAAGATATCACATCCATACTTCAATCCTCTGGCACAAATGCTCGAGTGACCGTTGCTGATATTGTTTCGCAAACAGGTTCAAACAATCTATTCGGTGCTTGGACAATTTTTGTAGTTTACAAGAATACACTATTATCCATGAGAAATTTAACTGTTTTTGATGGAATGGCCTATGTTAGTAATGGAAACACTCTGGATATTCCAATTAATGGATTTAATACTCCTAATATTGGTCCTGTTTCATTTCAATTGGGAATCATGGCACATGAAGGTGATCGAAACTTACAAGGTGATAGACTTCAATTTAATGGAAATGGTGCATTTTTAGATGTTCCTGATCCATTGCGTAATGCGAATGACTTTTTCAATAGCACTTCTACTTTAAATGGTGGATTAAGTCCATTTCGAATTCCAAGTTATAACAACAACCTAGGTTTTGATTCTGGATTATTAAATCCCAATAATAGTAGCTATAGTTACTTGCCAAATGCTGCCACCTCTGCAACAGTTCGAGTTGTCACCTCTCAAGATGCAATTATCCCAAGGGCAATTTCATCTGCAATTGATATTTATGAACCAGACCTAAGAACTTCAGTGCGAATTAATGACCTGAATGGTGGTCTTGTAAATCCTGGTGATGTATTAGAATATACTATGGTGGGGAAAAATATAGGTTCTGACATATCCATTGGTACTTTTATGACCGATACCCTTGACCCGAGGGTAACTTTTATGCCAGGAACAATTCAAATAATTCACGGACCCAATTTAGGAGTTAAAACAGATGTAACAGGTGATGATCAAGCCGAGTATATCGGTGCGTCAAAAGTGGTTAAAGTACGCATTGGAACAGGAGCAAATGCAACTACAGGAGGGCAGGTTGTCAATAGTTCAACAGGTGCTGACAGTACTGTAATTAAGTTTAAAGTTACGGTAAATAATGACTGTTTATTGTTTAATTGTGATAATACTCTCGATAATGTAGCCTATATTTTTGGTGAAGGTAATATCTCAGGAAATTCTTATGACAATGATGGAATAACAGATGCTTTTGATGCGAATGGTTGTCCAGCAACGACAAGTAATCAACTTCCAATAAATATTACTCAATGCCCACCTTTTTTCATAAATTCAAATGGTCCTATTTGTGCAGGAAATACTCTAACGCTTTCTTCAACTACCTCTCCTACCGGCATTTACAACTGGACAGGGCCAAATGGATTTACATCTGCTATTCAAAATCCTA
>CAZTFG010000221.1:0-2149 GCA_964612725.1 uncultured Lishizhenia sp.
GGCAAATACCCAATTTGAGCCAAATGACGTTGTTTGAGGGGTTCATTGTCAAAAAAAATGGTGCCACTATCTGGCATTAAAATTTGATTTATTATGCGAATCAACGTTGTTTTACCCGCACCATTTGGACCTAATAAGCCATAAATCTCTCCAGAATTAACGGCTAACGAAACGTCATTCAACGCTTGTTTCTCGAAAAATCGCTTGGAAATATTTTCAATCTTTAAAATTGCCACATGAATAGTTTAATAATTCAAATGTACACCTATAATCAAGACCACACTTTACATGAAAAAATAAGTATTAACAGTGAACTCTTAGAAAACCGAATGACTTCAATTTGTCTCCCGATACTTTCTTTAAAATTAGATTTTCACTAAACCGATTTTGATACTATGGTAAAAAACCGCTCCTTCTTTTGTCCTTTACTTCAAAGACTATTCGTAATTTTAACCAAAATTGAACGATGCAAAGTATTTTAAATCATCAACAAATTGAGCAAAAAATCATGCGTTTAGCGCATCAAATCATTGAAAATAGTTTTGGTGAGTCAACCATTTTTTTGGGTGGGATTTGCGGAAATGGTCTTGTATTGGCTGAAAAATTAAAAACGATCATTGAAGCAGAGGGAAGAACCGAAATTATTTTGTTTGAAATTACAATAGACAAAGAAAATCCATTGACACATCCCATTCAACTTTCCATACCAGAAGAAATGCTCGCTCAGGCCTATGTAGTTTTAGTGGATGATGTTATAAATTCTGGTAAAACGATGCAATATGCACTAACCAAAATACTTGAAAATTCAGCGAAAGCAATCAAGACAGTTGCGTTGGTAGATCGCATGCATCGTCGATTCCCCATAAAAGCAGACTTCGTTGGACTAAGCCTATCAACCACATTAAAAGAACGCGTTGAAGTGTTTTTTGAAGACCAATCATCCAAAGCTGTTTTAATCTAATCAACATGAATCGCATTACTGAAACGGATTCACTTTATGATGGACTTGAAAATATGTCCACACAAGATCTTCTTAACGGAATTAATCAGGAAGACCAAAAAGTAGCATTGGCGATCAAAAAAATCCTTCCTGAAATCACTTCATTTATTGATGAAGCCATTGGTAACATGCAAAAAGGAGGCAGGTTGTTTTATCTTGGAGCCGGCACAAGCGGTAGACTTGGAATTGTGGATGCTAGCGAATGTCCTCCAACATTTGGTGTTGAACATGGTTTGGTTGTAGGCATTATTGCAGGAGGTGATCAGGCCATTCGAAAAGCGGTAGAATTTGCTGAAGATGACACCCAACAAGGATGGAAGGATTTGGAAACTTACTCAATTAATGAAAACGATATTGTGGTGGGAATAGCGGCATCCGGAACTACACCGTATGTGCTAGGAGCAATCAACGAAGCAAATACCCGAGGAATTTTAACTGCAGGCATCACGTGCAACCCAGGAAGTCCTTTAGCCACACACCCCACTCATGGTTTAGTCGCTGAAGTTGGACCCGAGTTTGTGACCGGTAGCACACGCATGAAATCAGGTACGGCTCAAAAGCTAATTCTGAATATGATTTCTACGAGCCTAATGATAAAATTGGGAAGAGTAAAAGGCAATAAAATGGTGGACATGCAATTGAGTAACGTGAAACTCATTGGCAGAGGTACTCGAATGATAATGAATGAATTAAAAATAGAAGAACCTGAAGCAGCTCAACTGTTGAAAGAATTTGGATCAGTGAGAAATGCAGTGGAAAACTACCGAAAAAATCAATAAGTATCCACTCCTTTTAAATCTATCTTAATGAACTTTTTAGGATCGATTTTCTCTCCTTCTTTTTCAATTTCATAGTGTAAATGAGGGCCGGTGGATCGTCCGGAACTACCAACCAACCCAATTAAATCTCCTTTTTTCACCTCATCTCCTTCTTTTACTTTGAAACCACTGAGATGCGCGTAACGCGAAACAAATCCAAATCCATGATCAATGACAATGCAATTGCCGTATCCATCCTCGGAACTAGCAATGCGAATAATTTTACCTGAACCTGCGGCATATACTTTTGTTCCAATTTCCGCCGAAATATCGATGCCTTTATGCATTTTCATAGTGGAATCAATCGGATCTTTACGCATTCCAAATCCAG
>CAZTFG010000222.1:0-1270 GCA_964612725.1 uncultured Lishizhenia sp.
TGTGGGAATATGATATGCACAAGGATTGTCATCGTGCCAACTGGCCTGGGTCATTATAAATGAAACACCAGTTTTTTCTTGAATTACCCACGGATTAATTAATTTAAAATGCTGATATCCTGGAAAAGCACCCTCCATCTGCCCGGGCTGATGTTGATTTCCACTGGCCAATGAATTAGGAGCAGTATGACTAAATCCAAAATTAGGATCTTGAAACAATTTATATTCGCTCCATGCAGGAATGCACAGGCTATTTTTAAACAAATCTTTAAAACCTGGACAGCGTTTTATAGTACTCATCTCGATTGGAAAATTCTGTGCTGGTACAGTCTTCGACATAGACTTCCACCAAGCCGGCAGTTGTTCTCTTAAATGAGTAATTGGAAATAACTCTGCTACGGAGTTATTTGTAATACAACAATCTAGATTAATTGTTGATTTTTTAAAGAGTATCATCTCTTAATTTTAACAGATTATTGACGGCTTGTCTATGACTAATCATACCTTCAGATCCAAAATACGGAGGCATATGAGCATCGATATTGTTTTTCAATAAATCGGGTAATTTTTCTATTTCTTTTTTAGCAACTGCGGGGTCGAGTAATCCTAGGCCGTGCATTACTATTATCCAATTTGCTCCTTGAAACAACACTCTACGGTTGTCAAAATCATAATCTGTTGGAAACTTATGCTTATAAATTTCTAACATCTCCTCTAATCCAGGAGGCTTAGGTAGTTCTTTGGTGTTTTTCCAAAATTCAGTATCGTTACGTTTAGTAACATAGTGTAGTGCAACAAAGTCTAAAATATTTTCTAGTATTTCATCACTGTGTCTGTTGAATATACGCTCTGACATAGTATATCCAGGAACATAGTCTGGTAATACTTCACACAAAATAATTGCCTGTTGAATGCTAGTTCCAATACTGCTGGCTTCTAACGGTTCTATAAAACTACTACTAAGTCCAATAGCACAACAATTTTTATGCCAGGACTTTTCTAAACAACCTGCATCAAATTTAATTTGTTTTGCAACTTCGATAGGATGTCCGTAGAGCTCTTCAACTTCTTTTTTTGCGCCTTCAAAATCTAGAAATTGATCGTTAAAGACATAGCCGTTCCCAAATCTTTCTTGGGTAGGAATGCGCCATAGCCACCCGTTATTCATTGCACGTGATAGTGTCCATGCAGGAATTTCTTCTAATCTTTCAGTGGGAAATGCAATAGCACTATTCATAGGAAGATATTTTGAATAACTTTTCCAAGGCAC
>CAZTFG010000222.1:1280-2149 GCA_964612725.1 uncultured Lishizhenia sp.
CCCATAGTTTTATTCAAAATAACTCTAGCAAATCCTGTACTATCCACATAAAAATCATATTCAAATGTACGACCGTCGGTGCTTTTTAAAGACTTGATAAAACCCTTTTCGTCTAAAGGAATTTCGTTTAGTTCCGCGTCAATTAAATTAATTCCCGCTTGTTCACATTTTTTATGTAGATAAGCATTTAATTTAAAAGTATTAAAATGCATCTGGTTGATGTTATAATTGTTTTCTCTTAATTCACTTTTGATAACATAAGGCCTAGTTAAATGAAGAGGATCAACATTTTTTTGTACTAGGTTTGCATATACAAATTTAATACCAGTGGGCCCGCTGGCGTTCATTTCGCTGTTTACTGATTGAATATAACTGCGACCATCTCCGTTCCAGTTGGCAAAATTAATACCGTATTTGAATGTAGCGTCGGTTTCTCTAACTAGTTCTGCAAGGTCTATTTTACATTGACGCATAAATTTTGCCCAATGTTCAGTTGATCCTTCGCCAACACCAACAATACCAATGGCTTTTGATTCTATCAATTCTACTTTTAAAAACGGAAAAAAGTTTTTTAACATCAAAGCAGTGATCATTCCGCCTGTGCCACCGCCGACAATTCCTATACTTTTAACTTTCATGTTCTATTAAATCCTTTACCAACTGGTATATTAATTGGAATTGGCGGCGCCAATCCGTTTGGGTCTTCAGGATCTACTTGCTTGGGCCAAAATATAAAATTAAGTACAGATCGCACACCATTCGATGGACTAGAGCTTGCATGATATAATGTACTGTCAAACAATAAAGCAGATCCTGCCTTAGGAGTTACTCTTCGATCAATTTCTAATTTACCCGGATCCTGACCAACC
>CAZTFG010000223.1:0-2147 GCA_964612725.1 uncultured Lishizhenia sp.
CTCGATTTGGATTACTCATGGAAAACAAGGGGACTTGGAACGGAACACAGATCATTACCGATACTACTTATTTTCATGACATGGTTAATACTTCTCAATCACTCAACAAAGCCTATGGATATTTAACGTGGCTCAATGGCAAACAAAACTTCATGGTTCCAGGTCTTCAAACCGTTTTTCCGGGAACCCTCATGCCAAATGCACCAGCTGAAACGTTTATGGCACTGGGTGCGAACGGACAATTTATCAATGTGGTACCCACTCAACATTTAGTATGGATACGCATGGGAGAAGCACCGGGAAATGAGTTAGTTCCGTTTCTGTTGAATGACCAGATTTGGGAATACATCAATTTATTGGGATGTTCAGGAAGTATAACTGAAGAAAACACCCTTCCATTTTCAATCTTCCCAAATCCAGCAAAGGAAATGATTACCATTTCGATGCTCAATAAAATCAATAATATTACTCCTTATAAAATTTTAGATGCCAGCGGAAGAGCAATTAAGTCTTTCAACCTTTCGGAAAAAGAAACCCAAATAAGTGTATCCGATTTACAACCCGGTGTTTATTTTATTACTAATGGGAACTCAATACAGAAACTCCTTATTCACTAGTTGTCTGAAAGTAACACCAAAAGAATTTGAAAAACCCACTATTACTTGCACTTCTTTTGGCAATTAGCTATTCGAAGATCTTTTCTCAGAGCGCACAATCAGATTTCAATTTAACGGAACCAACGGAGTTATCCAAACGTCCAAAATTGACGTTATGGTCTACTCAATATTATATTCACAAATTTCAATCGAGCGGTAAAATCCCTTTCGTACTCTCCGATGGAAAAGAAACTGGGCTCTATGCAGACACCTGTGATTTCTGTTCGTCGGCATTAGAAGGAACCGCATTTATCGAAGATTCGTTAGGAAATATTACGGTGATTAATTTCGAAAAAACGGGTGAACATAGTTTTGTAAACTGTAGAGCATGTGATAAATATGCTAAAAGTAAATTAACGGTTGAAAATTTTGGAAAAGCACTTTGGAAAATCTCCAAGGGGTTTGGTGATGGAGTACTGAACTATAAACTTGTGCCGTATCGAACTATTGCCGTTGACAAAGCCATGATTCCTTATGGAACCGTTATTTTTATCCCAAAAGTTAAAGGCAAGCCAATCTTATTGCCCAATGGTCAAAAAGTGATTCATGATGGTTACTTCTTTGCAGGAGACACGGGAGGCGCTATCAAAGGAAATCATATAGACCTATTTACGGGCGTTTTTGAAGGAAATCCATTTGTAGATGTAATTCAATCTGACCCCACTAAAACAGTTGAGGCCTATGTAATAACTGAACAAAGCATCATAGATTCATTGTTGATTTTACATAAAAAGTGAAAAAATCTTATCCAATAATTTATACTCTATCCGAAAATCTTACGTTTTAACTACTATGATTAAGTACTTTTCAATCGTTTTCCTTGTGTTGTTTCTCCTAACAGGTTGCAGTAAAAAAACAATTTTGCCGACCGTTCCTTTTGAGTTAATTTTTAATCAACAGGGCACACTGTCGGCAAATGGAACTGTGTTAACGGTTCAATTCACACAACTTGTTGAAGAATCTCGATGTCCACCCAACGTACAATGCATATGGGCCGGTCAAGTGGCTGTCAAACTAAAAATCAATAACAGCGAGCAATTTATAGTTGGATTAAACCATTCCAATTATCCATCATCATTTAGTTATATGAACCACGAATACACTTTGCTAGATGTAACCTATACAAACGAAGCATCATTTGGAATTGAAAATAAATGTGTGGTTAAATTGAAGGTGGAGTAAATCTAATTATCAAAACTAAATCTTAATCTTCACCCACTTATTATTTTCTAACTAATTTTGAGGATGCAAATAGGTCCGATATTACTTTTAGAGGATGACCCAATACTTTCTTCAGAGATATCATCTTTACTTAGGAGTAAAAATATCGAAGTTAGTATTGCCTTGGATGGAGAACAATTTTGGGCAGTTTTTCCCTCTAAAAAATTTCAATTACTCATATTAGATGTAAATGTTCCATTAATTAGTGGGTTAGAAATTTGTAAAAAAGTACGAGAGAATAATTCAACGATTCCAATACTTATGCTAACT
>CAZTFG010000224.1:0-963 GCA_964612725.1 uncultured Lishizhenia sp.
CTTTTAAGCCATTCATCATTTGGTTCTGTAAAGGAAATACTTTGTCTTTTCATAACGTTTCTTTTGTGGTGTAAATATACACCAAAAACGAACCAATAATAAATTTATTTTTAGAAAATCGTTGTAAAATGATAAGGTATTTTATGAATTCTACTTCCCAATACAAAACTTGGAAAATATCGCACCAAGTATATCGGTATCGACATCAATCTGACCAGTGATATTTCCGAGTTGCAGCATGGCTTCGCGGATGTCCATTGCCACAAAATCGCCGGTGGTTCCGTTTTCTAATCCGTTCAACGCTTGTGTGAGTGCAACTGCTGTTTTTTGAAGTGCTTCGTGGTGGCGTGCATTGGCCACAATGATGTCGTTTTGCAAATCAAAATTGCCTATTACCAATTCTACCAAGCGCTGTTTCAAGGCTTCAATTCCATCGCCGTTTTTGGCGCTAATGGTAAATGCATCAGATACGGTTGGCTGGGCAGCATCCACTTTATTGAGTATAAACTCTATTTTCTTTTCCGGATATCGGTTTTCCAACTCCGTTTTCCAGCTTCTTACTTCTTCCGCACTTGTTTCAACCGTGGCATCTGCCATGCACAACACAATGCTAGCCTGCTCAATCTTTTGTTGCGATCGTTCAATTCCCAGCGCCTCAATGGTTTCGGTTGTTTCACGAATTCCAGCTGTATCTATCAATCGGAAGAGAATTCCTTCTATATTCAATGTTTCTTCAATCACATCGCGCGTAGTGCCGGCAATGTTGCTTACAATGGCTCTGTCTTCACCCAACAATTGATTCAACAAGGTGCTTTTTCCTGTATTGGGCGCTCCTACAATAGCAACTGGAACTCCATTTTTTAGGGCATTACCCAAGGAAAATGATATAGTCAGTCGTTCCACAAACGTCAATACTTCTTTTACCAATTTTTTCAATTGCGTTCGGTCGGCAAATTCAACGTC
>CAZTFG010000224.1:973-2146 GCA_964612725.1 uncultured Lishizhenia sp.
CGGCAAATTGAATCAGCTTTTCACGTAACTCTTGCAATTGGTTAGAAAATTGTCCGCGCAACTGTCGCAAGGCCACATCATGCGCTTGCTTGGATTGGGACGCAATGAGATCCGCCACGGCTTCTGCCTGCGACAAATCCATTTTTCCGTTCAAAAAAGCACGTTGGGTAAATTCACCCGGTTCTGCCAAACGAAACCCAGAAGCGCAAAGCGTTTGCAATATTTGTTGCTGAATATACACCGATCCATGACACGAAATCTCTACACTTTCCTCGCCGGTAAAGCTTTTTCCTTCGTCAAAAACGCTAATGAGTACTTCATCTATTGCCTTATTATCCAAGTCCGAAAAAACGCCAAAATGCACCGTGTGACTAGGTTTTTCTGTCAATTCTTTCGAGAAAATTTTTGAAACCAAGGCTTTACTCCCTGCACCCGAAACCCGAATAACCGAGATAGCACCCACACCGTTGGCAGTGGCTAATGCGCAAATTGGATCGGAATTGTAATTCATATCACAAAGGTATGTAAAGGAAGAACATTATTTTTAAAATTAGGGTTGTCTTTTTGAATAAAAGTCATTTCAAGGATACGGACACAAAAAAGCGTAACCTTTCAAAGTTTTCTCATTAACGGTCTATGTTCATCTTCGAACATGTGGTTGTTTAACTCTAATAGTAAAGACTATGAAACCGATTATTTTTTTTGTGGCAATTATATTTGCAAATGGATTAAAAGCTCAAATTGTTGAAGAAAAAATTTTAGAGGATGGAACGCATCTCATCACCATAATTCCTAAAAGTTATTCAAAAGAAGAACTTGCGCAATTTAAACCAAGAAGAATTCCAACGACGCAAGAAGTGAAGGATAACCCAACTCTTTTATTCTCAAATTCATGCGTTCATAAATTAGATTCTGAATTGAAGATAGATGTTGAAGTAGATAGTTCACTAGCGGATATAACCCAAGTTCTGTTTGAGGAGCATGTTGGCTTGTTAAGCGATGCGACAGGCAATAATCTGGTGAGTTTTCATCAAATTTGGACTATGGACCAATCCATGGCGAATTATAGGCACGAGGGATTCTCTGAAAGTTTCATAGGCATGTTGCGAGAAAACAACCTTCAAGATCATTTTGAAAATTCAAAGTTTTATTGCCAAGAGTCTGAGTATAATG
>CAZTFG010000225.1:0-1817 GCA_964612725.1 uncultured Lishizhenia sp.
TATTATTAAAACGGTTGCCGATTTGAAAGCCCGTGGGGTTGAATTTTTACCACCACCACCACAAGCGTATTATGATGAAATACCAACGCGATTAGGTGTTCACAGAGATATGATGAAAGAAGATATAAAAGAACTTCAAAGACTATCGATCCTTGTTGATGCAGATGAAGAAGGCTACTTATTACAAATTTTCACCAAACCAGTTGAAGATCGCCCTACTCTATTTTACGAAGTAATTCAGCGTATGGGAGCAAAAGGATTTGGGGCAGGTAACTTTAAAGCCTTGTTTGAATCAATTGAAAGAGAGCAAGCCTTGAGAGGAACTTTGTAATTCCAAATAATAGGAAATAGTAAGGGTCACGAGTTTCGTGGCCTTTTTTGTTTTAATTAATAATAAGTTATTTTATTTAATCAATTCCATTTTTCTTAAAATAAAGGCAAATTGATATCGTTATGGTCATCAGAATTATGTTTTAAATTAATAAAAATGAGGTTATTAAATGTTGTAGGTGTTTTTTTATTCCTCAGTATTAATCTATCTTTTGGGCAAATTACAGATATTCTAACCGGTTTAAATCAGCCTGGTAGATTGACAATTATTGGTGATTACTTATATTTTTCGAGAGAGACAAATAAAATATCACGGTTCAATTTAACTACTCCACAACCGATTATTGAGGATGTTTTAACAGGACTCTATGAATCTGCAACCATGGTTTTAGTTGGAAATGAGTTATATTTTACTCAATTTCAAATTGGTAAAGTTTCAAAAATTGATTTATCTGCCAGTTCACCTATTGTTATTGATGTGTTAGATGGTTTATATGGGCCTAATGGTCTAGCAATCAATGGAAATGAATTATTTTTCTCTGAATCGCTGAATAACCAAATTTCGAAAATAGATTTAACAAATCCTTCTGTTCCACCTACAATACTAACTACTGGACTAAACTTCCCATCTGAAATGGTAATAATAGGTACTAATTTATACGTTTCTGAGATATTGGGGAATTCAATTACAAAATTCGATCTTTCAAGTAGTTCTCCAAGCCCTGTGACAGTTGCTAACGGGTTAGCACGTCCAATAGGCATGATGTCTAACGGTACGGATTTATTCTTTTGTCAATCTTTAGGTGGTAAAGTATCAAAATTGGATATTTCGAATAGCCAAGCTCCTCTTGTTGATATAGCAACTGGAATAGGGAACCCAACAGATTTATTTATAAAAGGAAATGATATCTATGTTATCGATGCAAATTACTCTTCGATTGATGAAGGTAAAATATTTGTTATCAAAAATTCAGTAATGGGTTTAAACGATTATTCAAATTGTAATGTAGTATTTTTTCCAAATCCAACATCCGATTTCTTGTCGTCTAACAATTTGTCAATTGAATCTACCTACCAAATTCTAGATGTAAATGGAATACTACTGTTAACAGGAAAATTAGAAAAAGGTCAAAAAATTGATGTAAGCAGCATTCATTCAGGTTTTTACTTGTTGCAGCTGGAAAATGGTTTTTCAGTTCCGTTCATAAAGAACTAAAAAAAGGACCTATTCAAAACATTTATTAGTTGATTTTATAGTAGAATAAATTAAATAAAACTGACGATTCA
The DNA here is from genome assembly GCA_964612725.1 of uncultured Lishizhenia sp. Taxonomy (GTDB): domain Bacteria; phylum Bacteroidota; class Bacteroidia; order Flavobacteriales_D; family Crocinitomicaceae; genus UBA952. The sequence goes on from CAZTFG010000225.1 coordinate 1,618, forward strand.
GTTTAAGATGTGTTTCTGTTTTTAACAAAAGATTTAATTTTATTTATGCATACCGTTTGTTTTCAAGTACATTTCACAACTTTTTTAACAAAAACAAGCTTGAAAGTAAAATTCATGAAGCATTAAAAAATTATGGTAATTTTGGCAAAAATATAATGGAAAATTACATAGTTGTAAGCGAAGAATATATTCGCAATATT
>CAZTFG010000225.1:1827-2130 GCA_964612725.1 uncultured Lishizhenia sp.
CAACGATGCATGCACCAATTGAAAAAGTTTGGGATTGCTATACCAGTCCAACTCATATCGTTAATTGGAATTTCGCCGATCCAAGTTGGCATTGCCCAAGAGCACAAAACGACATGAAAATTGGCGGTACGTATAAAGCAAGAATGGAGGCGAAGGATGGTAGTTTTGGTTTTGACTTTGAAGCAGTTTATACAGAAATCAATGAAGGGAAACGTTTTACTTTTGAATTTGGTGGTAGAACTTCTACATACGAATTTAACGAATTAGGAGCGGATACATTGGTAAGTATAACGTTTGATCCTG
>CAZTFG010000226.1:0-2130 GCA_964612725.1 uncultured Lishizhenia sp.
CGCTTGTTGTAAAAAGTCAAAAAAATGTAAAGTCCCACCAAAGCGATGAAAATGAAAATTGCGAAGAATGTCGAGATACTTACTATGGGCATTTTATTGTCTCTGGTTTTGTGTCAATTTTTGTCTATCATATAATTTGTCGATTGGTCGTCATGCTTTTCCGTTAAAGGTTTGCGGCTATACTTTGTGCCGACTCTCGAATGTAGGGAATTTTCTGCATAATGCATAGGTGGTGTTATAGTGACTAATTAAGGCAAACCTTCTGTGAAGTTGAAAAATTCATAGCAGAGAACCAATGAACAGATTAAGATCGACAATATGTGTTTATATCTCAAACCATAATATAAAATATACAAGAGTAATACTCCAATAATGAGTTCAGATAGGCCCATTAAAAAACTATATTCAGAGTATACCTCTAGTGATTTCATATACCAAGGCGATGGAGCGGAATCAGAACCAAGCACTTGGTAATGCGCATAATTTTCGTCATGCAATAGGTAAACAGTTTTCAAATTTAACCATGCAAGAAACAGCATAACGGAAATAAAGGAAACACAGAAGTAGTTTAGAATCTTTGCTACGGAAAACATACTTCGCTGTTGAGTCATTTTACACAATTGTTTATTCACTATAACGGTTCCGCGCTTGGCGTACGGGCTGATTTTAGCCCATAAACTCAAACACGAAGATTGATTTTTCTACTTTACATTTTCTTTTCTTTCGAAGAAAGATCTCAGCCTGACGCTAAGGGCGTGTTAATAGCATTTTTATTTAACCATTTTTTCAATCTCCATCCAAATAGTAGATGAGAAATGAAAGTAGGCGTATTTAATTTGAAACCATCCTGAATAAAAGTGTAATAGATTTGCGAGCCCTTTAAAATTAAAACTGCGGTTCGCCCGTATTTACCTTCCAAATGAGGTTTATCGAGGATTATACAGTTGTCTTCGTTTCTTTTCTTTCTTCTGATGACGAACTCTTCATTTTTAGCAAATTCTTGAATTAGTTGCTCATTTAGAATGTAAGTATTATTTGTATCAATTTTTTTCAATCTTAATTGCGTGAACATTCGGATTGTCATATAAATCCCATTAAATACAACTAGCGGCAGAATGTAATATCCAACAAATCGCTCATTCACATTTTCAAAATCTAATTCGTAGAAAAAAATCAAATAGGGGCAAATTACAAACCCAAAAATTTGGGCAAACGGATAGAAAATCAAATCAAGGTATTCCAGAAAATCTTTTGAATAAATTAATCTCTTCCTTGACAAACTCTTTTCTACGTCTATGTTTTTGAGGGATAACATCTATTGCTTATAACTCGTTTATAACCGCCACAAACCTTCATAAAGCATACCAATTTAGATGCAAAAGCGAAAGTTCATTGCGCTTAACGAATATACAACTAAACTACATAAAGTTATGAATATCAGATGCATTTTTTGAAAAAAAAATGCATCGGCATTTGCTATCACATTAAACCAGCTCAGAAATCTGTTGGATGTAGTATTTTAATCTATTCTTAGATCTGTCCATAGTTTACAGTCTGGCGGCAAGGATTTTTTTATCGTTTTTAGTTGATCGGACTTGTCTAATAGCTTATAATTACCAATTAAATTCACTTTTTTTAGATTCTTTAATTCTGCTAATTCAACTGGAACATCACTCAAATTGTTATAAGCCAAGTCAATTTCTTGAAGATTGGTTAAATTCTTAATTGTCACTGGTAGTTTTGTCAAGAAATTATAAGCGATATATTTCCCTTGCATTCTATCAAGATGCATGATTCCTCCACCAATTCTTTTAGATTTCCTTATGATTCTTTTTGGGGTTGAATCCTTTATTTTACAACCCAAGCGCAATAGTTGGAGATTTTTAAATTTATCAATCGAGTCTGGCAATTGGCTCAGTTTTTGTCCTCGCAAGTCAAGTATAAAAACCTCATCAGGTTTCTTGAAAGCACTGTATAAATCGTTATAAACCTTTACTTTTTTTTCACAAAAATTGAAGGAAAAGGTAATAATGATTTAGCTAAATTTGCAGCACGCTTCGTGATTAAATAAGGAGCATTATTAATAGTAATAAGTAATGATATATGAGACACGGTAATAATGTAAGAAAA
>CAZTFG010000227.1:0-2122 GCA_964612725.1 uncultured Lishizhenia sp.
TTGAAGATGCTTTTAATCAGAATTGATTGTCTAATCAGTTAGCTTATATTTCTTAATTAATTCAGCTGTTTTAGCTGGTCAATAAAATCCGTTTTTGTGTGGTCAACATGAGCGGTTTTTCCCATAGTTTTTGCGTTACTTGTTGATGCTGACTTTAAAAATATTTATGTGAACTAATTTTTAATTTGTGGCTTTGACACAAACTGTATTTTTTTGTTTTTTGCCCCTTTTATTGAACACAGCTAAGCTATTTTCTTAGAAGAACAAAAAAGCCAAACAATGAGTGCATTAAGTAATCATTCTTTTGAAAATTCTTGTAAATAATATAAAGATTTTGGTGGCACTTTTCCTTTTCCAAAAATTTCGGCTACTTGATACTTTGCACTTTCAAAGCCCATTTCATTTGATTTAAGTAAATAATATAAAGCCAAGTTTTTTGTTTTCAAATCCATTACTTCTAACGCTTGTTTGGCTCTTTTGGTGTTGAGTACGCAATAATATCAAAGACATGAAAACAGGCTTTCCTTTCTTCAAGTCTTTTTGACGACCCCTTCTCTTCAATTTTGTTTGTCCATTTATCAATTAATTTTTGAGATTTGGCGACTCCATTGATTACTTGATTTTTTGCTTTTTGATAATCGCTTTTCCCTTATCAATAGCATCTAATACCGAATGTTGTTTAGTTTTTCGTACTCTCAAAATAAGGTCGATTATTAAGATTAAAAGCAATAGTAATATCTGTATACTCAAATAAAACATCACATCTTTATAATCTTTTTCTATTATTTCATAAATACCCTCTGCCTGATTTTGATTTTCAATGTACTTTATTTCACGTACTGCATATTGCTTATTCAGGGCTAAATTCATAACATAACCAATGTTATAAAAGACAATTAGCCCAAAAAGGACGCGTTTAGTTATATTTAGAAAACGATTAATCAGTTGCTATATTTTTTTAAATTCTTTCGTAACATTTTTTACACCTGAATTCTGATCCTGGGTTGCTCCGTTTAATTCCATATTTAAACCTCCCGGACTAATAGAGTCAAGAGTATCTGTATCAGTAGTTGTTCCAGTCTTAACTTTTATGTTTGCTCGACCATACGAATATTTATCCTTTTTATAAGTTAAATTTCCACCACCTAATCCAGCCTTAACCCCGTCCAATGATTTAGTTGTACAATTGTTTGTTGTAAGGTCGTATTCATCAATTACATGGGCTCGATCATCACCTTTATACTTACCGTTGGTTGGAGTTTTTGTACTTTTTTTAAACTCTTTTTCCATTGCCTTGATTGTTTTCGCTTCATTGGCATTTTCAATTTCATAAACAAAGGAGCCAAAATCTCTTACGTATTTTTGGACTTCTTTTAGCGCATCATTCCCGTTTAATTTTATCATTACACCATCTCCATTATTCAGAAAGGTATGTGAACCCCAACCACCACTAGAACCATCTGTACCAGCCCATCTACCATAGGTGTACACAACCATATCATCACCATTTCCAATTGCTAAGAAGGTATGTCCAACACTTCCATTTTGAAGTTGGTCAGGTTCTACGATTAATCTAACTTCTAGCCCTTCCAACTCTACACCATCAATAACCCTGTTTTCAGAGAACGCATACGGTGAGTTATGCGGATATTTAGGAGATAATGGATCCACAGCAAAAAACCTCCCAACTCTCGGGTCGTGCATGCGGTATTTATAATTTACGCTATTTCCATCCCCCTTCACCTCATCGTCATGCTCTTGTCTTTGGAAGGAGTATCTATACCCATCACCCTGCATCGTACGCCCATCAAGGGGTGCACCAAAGGGTGAGTAGTCAAAAATATTCTGTAAACAGACCCCTTTACTCCACTTTTGAGTGTAATAGTACTGATTATCAGAATAGTGAGTTTGTCTCATGTGCTGAAAAAGTGTAATATTTTTAGTAAAATTAAAAATTAATGTACATTTAACCTAACGAATAAACACCCATTTTTATAGGTATTTACACCCATTTTTGTCCACGAGAGAAAAAATCTTATTTTTATCAAGGTATTTGTATAGTTTCAATAAACTGTTGCAATAAATGCAATTATTCTCGGTAGCTATAATTTTTACATCATAT
>CAZTFG010000228.1:0-2090 GCA_964612725.1 uncultured Lishizhenia sp.
ATTGCTGAATCTAGAATTTTTTTCGTTTCGTTGGTCAATTTCATTTCTTCTTTCGTATATCCATTTTCCAAGAAAACATCACATTGCGGAATACAATTTTTATCAATCGGATACTCGTAGGCCATATCTCCTTCTTTTCCTGCGCGTTCATTCTCCATTTGTTCCACCGCTTTCACCCCTGTACCTGTGATAGATTGATACGTGGAAACAATGGCTCGTTTGATTCCATATTTTCTATGTAGCGGCGCCATAACCATTACGAGTTGAATGGTGCTACAATTTGGATTAGCAATAATTTTATCTGATGAGTTTAGTTCATTGCCATTAATTTCTGGCACAATCAGTTTTTTGGTAGGATCCATTCTCCATGCCGATGAATTATCAATCACAGTGGTACCTGCCTCAGCAAATAGAGGTGCCCATTCTAGCGATGTTTCTCCTCCTGCTGAAAAAATAGCCACATCTGGTTTCATATCAACTGCCGTTTGTAAGCCTACAACCGTGTATGAATTGCCATTATAGTCTACTGATTTTCCAACCGATTTTTCCGAAGCGACAGGAATTAATTCTGTTACCGGAAAGTTTTGTTCCTTCAATACTTCAAGCATGACATTCCCAACCATACCTGTTGCGCCAACTACCGCTACTTTCATAGATGTTTGATTTCAAATTCTTTTGTAAAATTAATACAAACCGCTACACAAGAGATTTAAAAAATCACAAAGTTTAAGTGCTCCGTTGTTTAAAAAGTATCTACCGATTCAAAGTTGTTTCTCTAAAACGTTTTTCCGATGCTTATACCGGCCCAAGGCATGATTTTCTGACCAAAAATGGCAGCTTCGCCAAATGTTGAATAATCAGCTGCAAATGTAAAACCGGGTAGGACAGGGGTAAATGTGGCACGGAAAAACAATCCATTTTCCATCGAATGGTAGCGATATCCCACGCGCAGGGATGGATAAATAAATGATTCGGTGATTGAATAATTATTTTCTCCGCTTTTCAGGTTTAACCCCGAAACACCAATTCCAAGTTCTAACTTATGGGGAAGGTTTTTGTTGCGCTGAAAGTCAATCAACAGGTTGTAGGAAAGTGGAATTGCAAATACACGCAAATAGGTCCAAGGAAATTGATTTAAGAAAAGTACTCCTGCACTTATTGAATGGTTCATTCCAGTTGATTTATGATTTAGAATTCGATCATACCCCAATGTTCCGTAAAGAGCCTGTCCGAAAATATCGATGAAAAGTGCATTGGCCGCCGAACCTTTTTTACCTGGATGCATATCTCTATCGCCAATTTCGTAAGTTAAAGAAACTCCACAGTTCATCCCGGAATAATTCGCTTTAATCGGATAGGTACCCCCAACCAACCAGGGGTCTCCAGTGCTAAATTGAATGGAATCACTTTTAGTCCATTGATAACCCAAATTAAATCCTGCCCTTAATTTTGAATTACCAAATCGTGCGATGGGGTAACTTGCTTTTAGTTGCAATGAGGCTCCCCATAGATCAGAATGTAAATGATCCCTGTCAGTGACATTCCACATGGGGATTTTTGATTGAATTGTCAGGACAGACAAATGATACGACAAGCCAATAGTTGAACTGATTTGTAAATTTTCCCAAAGGGTTGAATGATTGCAATGAGAAAGTAAGGTGTTCCAATGAAATTGAAATAATACGCCTAATCCTGAATTTTTGGACGATAGTTTATTGAATACAGGCAAGGTATCTATAACATTTCCGGATTGATCGATGGAGAAGATTTCGGATTCATTTTCAATGTGAGCCTGATCTGTTTTGTAATTCATTCCCACGCTCCAAAACCGACTGGGTCGATAGATAAAACTCAAATTTCGATAGGTTCCGGGATGGATGTGTTTGGTAAAAATCCCCATTTTTGCTGCAAATGAATCGATGTAATACCGATTAAGTTCAGTCATGTTTTGTCGCTGATATCCGATTGAATATTCAAACGAAAACCGGGTTGGTTTTTTTACTGAATCGTTTTTCTGAGCGGTAAGATGAAAAGAGAAATAGGTGATAAATACACAAACAAAAATACGAGTCATTGAGTTAATTTACTTT
>CAZTFG010000229.1:0-2078 GCA_964612725.1 uncultured Lishizhenia sp.
GTTTCATTCATAATGGACATATTTTTTTTCAATGGGATATGGGGAAATAACTTTTGCACCACGATTTATAGTAATACATTTCTCTCTTTACTTTCCTTACGACAGCTCTATTATATTCTTCATGAGGAACAAAAAACAAGTCTATTTTCCTTTGAATCGAGTTTTTATATTGCAATTTCCATTTTAATACTAAATTCATCTTCTTTTTTCTTCAGCATTTTTGAAGATAGAATTAGAGCTCTTGAAAACAATCTTTTTTTATTTACTTTCCCAATTTTTATGTTTTTCATATTAATTCATAATATTTTCCTAAGTATTGGATTATGGAAGAATCAGAAGGTATATTAATAGTCATTAGCGGAATGTTTTTCGCTGGAATCTTATGTTTCAGTGTTATTGTGATGTTTATACTTTTTAAAAGAAAAGCATCATTTTTGAAGGCAAAGTTTGAACTAGAGCTCAAAAACAAAGAACTTGAATTGATGAATGCGGTGGTGCAAGCCCAGGAAACGGAGCGAACGAAAATAGCTCGGAATCTGCATGATGAGGTGGGTTCGATACTTTCCATGGCGCAACAAAACCTGAGTGTTGCTATTAAACAAGTTCCAGAAGATTCTCCGTTTTTGGAGGACGTGGAGTTTACCATGGATGTGTTGGAACAATCGGTTGCTAAAATTCGCTCAATTTCACACGGAATGTTGCCACACTTTTTGGTGAAGTTTGGTTTGCAAAAAGCCCTTGAACGTCTGATGGAACAAACCCAAAAGACCTTGGGAAATCCTTGTTCGTTTTCGTCTTCTATTGATGGTAAATTGGTTTTACCACAACAAGCTGAAATTCACTTTTATTCGATTGCTCTGGAATTATTAAACAATCTACTGAAACATGCGCGTCCGCAATCCGTGCACCTGTTTCTTGATCGGAGCAAACAACATCTTTTACTTAAAATAACACACGATGGCGTGGCTATTAGTCAGTCTGATTATGAGTACCTTCTTCATCACGGTGATGGTATGGGACTGGAATCGGTTTCGCATCGGTTGACTTTGATTGCGGGAGAACTTCAATACCAACGTCATGCACTCGGCGGTACCATTGAACTGGCGATGCCACTGACAGAATCCACAGAACATTCAACTTATGAAGAAATCTAAATACCGTAAACCAGATAATAACGTTAGGGTTGCCGTAGTTGAAGATCATACGGTTGTGAAACAAGCCCTGGTGCTCATGCTGAAAAAAGAACCGCAAGTGGTGGTTGCTTTTCACGCTGAAAATGGGGAGGATTTTCTCGCTAAATTACCTAACCACGATATTGATGTTGTTTTACTTGATTTGGATATGCCGGTTATGGACGGCCGTGAAACCCTCAAAGTATTGCGGCGTGATTTTCCTGAGGTTAAAGCGATTATGTTGAGCATGCACGAAGACCCGTGGATTGTTTCGGAATTGATTCGTGAAGGTGCTCGCAGTTTCTTGAAAAAGAATTGCTCTTTTGATGAAATGATTGACGCTTTGTTCAACGTGAAATTTAAAGGCAGTCACACTACGGAAGTAGTTGAACAAGCTTTGTTTTCTGAACATGAATTTCGAATTAAAAATGAGGAAAGTGTAATTCGCTTGAAATTAACAGCCCGAAATCAGTTGATTTTGAAATTGATTTGTGACGGTAAAACGAGTGAACAGATAGCGAGTAAAATGAACCTTTCTAAAAAATCCATTGATGCTATTCGCTCTGATTTGCTGAAACGTATTGGTGCGAAAAATCCAATTGAACTGGTTCGAAAAAGTATTTTACTTGGCCTATACAAAGCTCGAACGGATGCTCAAATTGAAGAAGAAGAAAATTTAGAATTGCCGATGAAGAGGAGTAAAATTAGTACTTGTACTATTTTTTTCTAGTACTTGTACTATTTTAGAAAAACTAAAATCCTTGTATTTTAAAGGTTTCATGAAAACTGTGCTGTTTTAGCAAAAAATGCTCGTTGTTCTTGTTTGTAGTTTCGTGGTTCAATCACTAAACTATGGCAAAGTTTCGTTTAAATAATGGTCGGTTTAACACGAATAACGATCATGAA
>CAZTFG010000230.1:0-2077 GCA_964612725.1 uncultured Lishizhenia sp.
AAACAACTGAATCACCAAAACAAAAAGTTAATGGTCCATCTGGTGTAATTATATTCGGCGTTTCGTTAAGAACAATATTAATATCATGAGTTTTAATGGCACCTCCATGCGATAAAATACGTCCTTCAATAAATACATTTTCTAAAATGCTTTCCGCTCCATTAGATGCAATAATTGTCCCTCTAAAAATTGAAAATGGCGCAATACCTACATTTCCATTGATCACCCAAAAAATGTTTTTTGCTTGAGCACTGTCCAATAAAACAACATTTGAATATGAATTCGCATCAAAATTTCCTCCTATTTGAATAATAAAAACGGCATTCGGATTTCCTTGTGCATCAAAATATAGGGTATCTGAAAGATGTGTATTAGAACCCAAACAATAGGTGTGCGGGGTTAAACGTAGGCCATAACCTAACATATTCGGCTTCAATAATTGAATATCGCAGGGAACAGCATTTAGATCCGTAAACAATGCCTGATTATCGATTACTCCCTGCACGGTCCATGCATCTGGTGTATAATGAATCATTCCGTTAACGCCTGATGTGTCAAATCCGTCAACAATTCCACTATTTGTACCTACATCCCCTGTTATAGTGGTAGTACCAGTATTTTTAATAGTTCCATTATCATTAAATATAGAGAAACAACCCAATGAGCCAACATTAGGCATGGCCGGACCATGTAAGGTCGTTAAACCGCACCCATAAGGATGATTTATGGTTGAGGAATTGACTGTAATTGAACCATTTATTGTTGCTAAACGTCCTTCAATCTTTGACCCTACTCCTGTGGTAATTGTACTACCTGCAAAATAGTTACCCATTAAATGAGTTGAATTCCCGTTGGTTATTGTTCCGGTAACCCTCCAAAAAATATTACATGCTTTTGCTCCATTAATTAAATGAATAGTGGAAAAATTGGCAACAGTTAAATTACCATTGATTTTAATAATAAAAACTGCATTTGGATTACCTTGTGCATCGATCGTTAGGTTTCCAGTCAATAATGTATTACCAGAAACTAAATGTACCGCAGGAGTTAATGTTTGACCATTTCCTAATGTTGTTCCTAACGTAATGGTTGAAACTTGAGATCCAAGATTGTTGTACGCATTGACCAAATCAGTACTAGCCAATGCACTCGAGGGATCAGTATCATGGAAGGTTCCGTTAATATTATAGGAAAAGCCAGAAATTGCACCAGCATTGGTTCCTATATCTCCAATAGAATAAGAAATTCCAGTATTGGATATATTTCCAGAAACAGTAAAGGTGGAGTATTTAGTTATTTCTCCTAAGGTTGGGGCAACTTGCCCAAATGTTATTCCCCTGACCCAGAGTATCAGAAAGAATAAGAAGGTATATTTTGTAAGATTTTTCATGATGTATAGTTTAAAATTAGATTGATGACAATACCTTAAGCAAAGTTACCGGAGCCTTTTTTCAAAGAGATTACAGAAGCTAGTCCATCTTTTGTATCATTCATTTGCAAAAGCTTATTGCACCTAGGATTCAGAATTCACACCCATGTATTCCTTGCTTTAAATCAGAACTGAAAAACAACAATTATCATTCAATTTCAAACTCAATGAATCCTAAGCCGAGCGTTTTTTATTACCTTTATTTCAATAACTAATGAATGCGTTTTTATCTTCCACTATTTCTTGTTTTAATTAGCTTACTTGTAGGTTGTTCTCCTGCCCCTAAACATGAAATTTCATTTTACTATTGGAAACAAGATTTCAATTTAAATCAAGCACAAAAGGCGATTCTTGAATTCAATCAAGTTAAAAAACTCTATGTAAAATTTTTTGATGTTACGTGGGACTCAAGAGAAAACAAAGCCAAACCAATTTCAAAGATTGATTTTAAAATGCCCGTAGGGAAATTCAATATAATCCCTTGTATATTTATTGAAAATCAAGTGTTTAAACGAAAACACTCACCTGAAATTGCTTCAAAAGTTTATGAGCTTATCTGTAAAATTGCTCAAACAAATAATTGTTCAATTCAGGAAATACAAATTGACTGTGATTGGACAGACGCAACAAGAAAAGCCTATTTTTCAT
>CAZTFG010000231.1:0-2071 GCA_964612725.1 uncultured Lishizhenia sp.
TCTAATAATCCTCATAGTTGTTAATGAGAAATTTGCTTTCTCTAGACCTGTATCAAGAAGTCGAAATAATTAACCTCATTAATTAATTCAAAACTTGTTTCTCGGTAAAAATTTAGAAAGGTTTTGCATAATTTCGCTTTTTTTAGGAATTCAATTTCAACTCAAAAGCAAACAAATAACCAATTAAATCCTCTATTTAATCTAATTGTTATCTATAAAATTGATATAACTAGTAGATTGGAAATACGATTCGAAACAAAAAAAACTCCGAAGAAATCAATCAAACGGAGTTTTAAAGAGAAAATATAAGCTTATTGTAACACGATTTTCCTCACCGTCACGGTATTTCCTTGTGCGTCTATTAAATGAACAAAATACAATCCGTTTCCAGTCCATGTGCTCAAATCCACATAAAATTGAGCCTGATTGATGGCGCTTTGAAATACTTGCTGACCTACATTATTTTCAATTTTAATACTATAACCGGCCATTGCTGCAAAGTTCCCATTATCAATGGTGATGTGGTCACTTGCTGGATTTGGATAAACCAAAATTGTATTCTCGTTATTTGGCGCTGGTAAACTTAAGGTGGTGTTGATGATGAGCGTGTCAGTTACGGTAGTTAGAAGGGTGTCATAAATTGTAACATTTGTTATACATGTATCAGCAATTTGAATGGTGGCCACATTTGATGTATCAGAACAATTTCCTGCATTAGCAATGAGTCGGAAAGGTTGATTGTGATTGGAAAGTTGTACATTAGTTACTGTTAATGTATTTGTGTTGCCTCCGCTATATGTTGCGTTAGACGGAACATTTTGCCAGCCATTATTGAGGGGGTTATTTTGCCATTGAACACTTTGAGAAGTAGTCGAGGAAGATAATGTAACGGTTGAACCCACTACCGCAGATTGAGGAGAGGTTAAAATTGAACCTGCAACAGAATTGATTTGGGCATTGTATAAATCTGCGATTTCACAATCAGACAGGGCTCGGTTCCAGATGCCGATGTCGTCTAATTTACCGATAAAAAAACTTAATCCGCCAGCATAGGTCATTATATTTTCTTTTCCAAAGAACATTGAATTATTATTTCCGCCTAAAAAAATGCTGTTTCCAATATCTGTGGAATTGACATTTATTCCATCAACATAGCATCTCAAAGAATCATTGTCGTTTGAAAAAGCAACATGCTTAAATGATCCGAATGGATTTAATTGATTTGTATTAAGAAAACAATCACCCCAACCATTGCTACTTAGGCCATTTTTAATGCTATAGAATAGTTGGCTAGTTGTAAAATGCATTGTAAATCCAGTTAAACTACTTCCTGATCCTGAGTATTTAGACATTACACTTTCCAACACAACTGGTGTTGGTGCATTTGGAATCTGAATCCAAAAAGATATCGTTTGTTTTGAATTAGGAAAGGATAAGCTCAAACTATGCAAAATTTCAATAAAATCATCCACGCCATCAAAACTATAAGCCTTATTCGCTACTCCAAATCGATCCGTAGTCAAAGTCGCTCCATTCACAGTTCCGTTATTCCCATTTCCACTTTCATCGTTGGCATTCCCATTAAACGGCCAATAACCAACCAATCCAGTTGTGGGAACGTAACCAGGTACTTGTGCAATAGTATTAGCAGTAATACAAAGCCCAACTGCAAAGGCTATAAATAAGTGTTTTTTCATGATTAATTCTTTATTAGTTTGTGCAAATATAAAAATGTTATGTATATACATAACTAATAATGGTGAAAATTCAGACAATTTGCCAACATGGCGAAAAATACAGATGAAGTTTTATTGCGTTTGGTTGGAGATAAAATAAGAGAATTACGAAAGTCCAAGAAACTTTCTCTCCGTGATTTGGCTTACCGCATTGGAATGGAGTCTTCAAATTTATCTGTAATTGAGAATGGTCGTTCGAATCCACAATTATTAACCTACGCTAAAATTGCAGCTGCACTTGATGTTTCACTTTCTGAAATTTTTGAAGTAACCTTTGATTTCAGTCAGTTAAACTCGAGTGAAAGCGTTTACAATCCAAGAAAACATAATCCAAA
>CAZTFG010000232.1:0-2002 GCA_964612725.1 uncultured Lishizhenia sp.
TGCGTGATGTTAGAAAACAATACCAACGCAATCACAATTTGTGGGAGAAAAACGTAGACGACATGCCAGTTTACGGAACGATTGCATCTCAGTTCAACGATCCTGGAATGAACTCACTTTACAAAGTGATCATGGATAAGGTAGTAGAAAAAACGGGCGTCTCCATGAATTCTACTTTTAAAATAACGCGTGAAATGTCGGAGAAAATCTTCGTTATTCCACCAGATAGAACGCGTTATTTATCTGAAATTTCAGAAAACAACAGATCCTATGATAAATGGGTGAACCAACAAGTGAAAGTTGCTGAAAAACTATATGGATTGAAAACTTCCATTCAAACTTTAAGTGAATCTAGCCTTGAAGATAAAGATCGATTAGTAAAAGGACTAACCGAAGCTTTTGAACAAGAAAAGTTGAATTTTGACCCGAAAAATTGGGCAATCATTGAAAATTGGGATGAAAAGAAACAATCTTTCAAAAATCCGGAGTATCAGTTCAAAGTAAGAGATAAAATATTAAGCATTCAAACGCATACTGAGTCGCTTTCTCATTCGCAAATACCTAAAGTTGCTTCTCCAAACTATTCAAGTTGGGGGGATATTTTGCGTTGGGTACTTCAAGAAAATTATCCGGGAGAATTTCCATACACAGCAGGATTGTTTCCTTTTAAACGTGAAGGGGAAGATCCAACACGTATGTTTGCCGGAGAAGGCGGACCAGAAAGAACAAATAAACGGTTCCATTATGTGAGTTTGGGAATGCCTGCAAAACGACTTTCAACAGCATTTGACTCAGTAACTTTGTACGGGAACGACCCAGATGTACGACCGGATATTTATGGTAAAATTGGAAATTCGGGTGTTTCTATTTGCTGTTTAGATGATGCGAAAAAACTATATTCTGGATTTGATTTAAGTCATCCTGCAACTTCAGTTTCCATGACAATCAATGGTCCGGCTCCAATGTTGTTAGGTTTTTTCATGAATGCGGCCATTGATCAAAATTGTGAAAAGTACATCAAAGCAAATGGCTTAGAAGCTGACGTTGAATCGAAAATAGCAGCCATTTACAAAGAAAAAGGAACGGAACGCCCACGTTATCAAGGTGCATTACCGGAAGGAAATGATGGGCTAGGTTTGATGTTATTGGGGGTTACGGGAGATCAAGTGCTTTCGGCCGACATATATGCTCAAATCAAAGCAGATACACTAAAACAAGTGAGAGGCACTGTACAAGCAGATATTTTAAAAGAAGATCAGGCACAAAATACGTGTATTTTCTCTACAGAATTTGCCTTGCGATTAATGGGAGATGTACAACAGTACTTCATCAACCACGGGGTAAGAAATTTCTATTCTGTATCTATTTCGGGGTATCACATTGCTGAGGCTGGAGCAAATCCCATTACCCAATTGGCATTCACATTAGCAAATGGATTTACATACGTAGAATACTATTTGAGCCGAGGAATGGACATCAACGATTTTGGACCTAACCTTTCGTTCTTCTTCTCCAATGGAATAGATCCTGAATATGCGGTGATTGGTCGTGTTGCCAGAAGAATTTGGGCAAAAGCGTTGGCTAAAAAATATGCTGCAAACCCACGAGCGCAAATGTTGAAATACCACATCCAAACTTCTGGACGTTCGTTGCATGCGCAAGAAATCGATTTCAACGACATCAGAACTACGCTTCAAGCATTGTATGCGATTTACGACAATTGTAATTCCTTGCATACCAATGCCTATGATGAGGCAATCACCACACCAACTGAAGAATCGGTGCGCAGAGCGATGGCAATTCAGTTAATTATCAATCGGGAATTAGGTTTAGCTAAAAATGAAAATCCTTTGCAAGGAGCGTTTATTATTGAAGAACTTACTGATTTGGTGGAGGAAGCCGTTTTAACTGAATTTGATCGAATTACAGAACGTGGTGGTGTTTTAGGAGCTATGGAAACGATGTATCAACGCTCAAAAATTCAGGAAGAATCCTTGTATTA
>CAZTFG010000233.1:0-1967 GCA_964612725.1 uncultured Lishizhenia sp.
TTTCAGTTTAAAAGCTGAACTGCTCTTAAACCGATAAGCAAAAAAGAAGGTGTGAAACTATCCGTTTGCTTATTTTCAACTGAGGCTCGGCAAAGCCTGTACAAATAAATAAGCACGAATAGCTCACACCTTTGACGGTGCGAGCCTTCTTTACCTATTCTCATTTGTACCTGTGAAATTTTGCCGATTTCAGTTGAGAGAATAAGAGCTAAAAGCTCAACAATATGTTATTTTTTTATCTTTCTACTTTTTCTTTTTATTTATACGTTTTATTTTACAACGAAATTAAACTATTTTTCTCAAACGTGGTGAGTTTTTAACTACGCTATTCTCATTTAAGAAAATTTAAAATGGGTCACTAGTTGTATTATTTCTAATTTTTTACAATATTCGTATTTATGAACATTAAGCAATACATTGAGATTAATTCTGAAAAGAGATTTGGTAAGCCCGTAGTCAAGGGAACACGTATTTCTGTTGCTGATGTTTTGAACTGGTTAGCCAATGGAATGACCCGAAATGAGATCATTCATGATTTTCCTGAACTTGGCGAAGAACAAATTAATGCTTGCCTTCATTTCGCTGCGTCTAGAGAAGGTTATTTCGGATTTTAAAAACGATTGCAGTTTAGCTTGTCTTGAAATAATTCAAGTAAGTTAATTTCATTTTTTCTGTAAGTTGTCAAACTTATCCCCCCAAACACTCCATCGCTTTTTCCACCATCAATTTAGATCCGGTGTAATACGGCACGCGTTGGTGTAAGCGCTCAGGTTTGATTTCCAAAATACGTTGGCGTCCCGTAGTGGCCAATCCACCTGCTTGTTCGGCAATGAAAGCCAAAGGGTTGCACTCATACAACAAACGCAATTTTCCTTCAGGAGCACTCAACACATCCGGGTAAATGTAAATTCCGCCCTTGATGAGGTTTCGGTGAAAATCAGCTACCAAAGATCCAATATACCGACCTGAATAAGGCATTCCGGTTTGGTTCTCGCGACTTTGGCAGTAATTGATATAGGTGCGCAATCCTTCTTCGCACTCAAAAATATTTCCTTCGTTCATCGCATACAAGCGACCGTTTTCAGGCATTTTCATGTTCGGATGAGATAAACAATATTCGCCAATGGACGGATCTAAGGTAAAGCCATTCACGCCATTTCCGGTGGTATAAACCAACATGGTTGAAGAACCATATAATACATATCCGGCTACAATTTGCTGTGTGCCGGGCTGCAACATATCTTCAAGTGTAGCCTCTGTTCCAATTGGCGATACCCGACGATAAATGGAGAAGATAGTACCAATAGAAACATTCACGTCAATGTTACTTGAACCATCAAGCGGATCAAAAAGAACTACGTATTTTCCGTTTTTCGCCGATTCAGATTGAAATGCCACAAAATCATCGTTTTCTTCGGATGCAATTCCGCACACTTCACCGCCCAATTCAAATGAGCGAATAAAGGCTTCATCTGCTACAACATCCAATTTTTGTTGATCTTCTCCTTGCACGTTCACCTCTCCTTGTGCGCCCAAGATATGATCTACCAATCCAGCTTGTCGCACATCGCGACTCACAATTTTTGAAGCAATAACAATGTCATTCAATATGCGAGAAAGTTCGCCTGTTGCATAGGGAAAATCCGCTTGGTTTTGAAGAATAAACTCGGTGAGGGTGACAATACGAGACATAGGGGTAAATTATTTACTGCAAATATCGTAAAAATAGTAGAAAATCAGATCAATCGAATATGGTTTCGAAATTGATTACTAGCGAAATGAGTAAGGAAAACTGAACTCTTTCTGGGCTTTTAGAGGAAGTTTAGGCATGATAACAACGAACATTATTGATGTTTGAATATCTCGCTCCTTCAGAGCTGCAACATCTTTCTAATTATATCGACAATCTATTTAGCCCTGCAAGGGCGACATACTTTGTATATAGAATTCAATATAGTTAACATTGG
>CAZTFG010000234.1:0-1951 GCA_964612725.1 uncultured Lishizhenia sp.
TGTGTTTTAAAACCTTTTATCGACACATCCACCATTGACTTTAAATTAATGATGTTTGTTCCTTCAAAATAGTATTTCAAAATTTGTTGATAGGTAAAACCTGATTTTGCCATTTTCATTGCACCTTCCTGACAAAGACCTACTCCATGACCATACCCTTTACCAGTAAGCTTGACGTATTCACCATCTTCCGCACAACTAAATAAGGTAGATTTTAATTGAAATGCTTCACGGATATCTCGAAGGGGAATTCCATATTTTGGATCAATAAAAAAAGCAAGTCTATTATCTTGTTTAAAATTAAATTGCTTTCGCATAAAAAAGGTATCTTGAGGTGAAACAAAGTACTTTTTCTGAAAATAATCTACCCACTTCGACTTTTCAATTCGCTTTTCCCATTTAGCCTGTTTAGTATAAATACAAAAGGTATCTTTAAAGGATTGTAAATAGGAAATTGGCTCATTCCAAATTAAATCAGGTTCAGATGTTTGGCCACCACAATTGGCATGGAAAAATCCTTCAACCAATCGTTTTTCATCATCTATTATCACCTCATTTTGTGTGGCTTTTACCGCAAGTAAAATAGGGTTTGAAAATCTCCATTTATAATGATACGCTTGACAATGAACCTGATCACACAAATCAAATCCTTCTTTAGCATGTCTGTTTTTACTTTTGATTGCATATGTTCTACTCATCACAGCTTGTGCCTTGTAATATTCCAAATGGTGCCCTACTCCTCCTTCAGACTCCACAACAGCCGCAATGTAATCCTCAAGATGAATTTGATTGATAATTCTAATCCCATTTTTTCCGGCCTCAAAGAGAAAATCGCCATTGTATTTTCTAGGTTTTACATCTGAATTCTTGATTGTTAATGTCATATTTCCAAAAGTGAAATTCTGTATGAGCTTTACCTTAGAAAAAACACCAACCTCCATTACACCGAAATATAATTTGAGTCGATTACTTTCAACTTGTTGAATTTCAACAAAATCATTTTTATTAATCTCACCTATATACGTTGAATCTGCGTAAATAGAATAAGAAGACTCTGAATAAGAAACATTTACACGATTGATTTTATCACGAGAAAAAATTCCTATTCGCATTAGCTGTGAAAACAATACGCAAGGAATTAACATAAAAAGAAAACAAATTACTTTGCTCATGAAACAAATTTACAATCTTAAAAAACGTGTGTTTTACCCTTTGGATATAGTTTTCAACAATGATTGTGCAACTTTTTGACTTGCCCCTCCTTGACCAAGTAAGGTGCTCATTTCTTTGTAATTGCTAATCATTGTCTGGCGATACTCTTTATTCTCAATTAGTAATTGAATTTCATTCCGAATTTTCTGTGATGTACAATCTTGTTGGATCAATTCTTTGACCACCAACCTATCCATAATCAAATTTACAAGAGAAATATATTTAATTTTAATTAGGAGTCGAGCAATGGAATATGAAATCCATGATCCTTTGTAACAAACAACCTGCGGAACAGAAAATAAAGCTGTTTCTAATGTGGCTGTACCAGAAGTTACAATGGCTAATTCAGACAACTTAAGTAAATCATATGTTTGACCAAATATGATGGAAACGCCCAATGTTTCAAATTCCTGATACATGTCTCCGGATTGATTTGGAGCTCCGGCTATTACGATTTGATAATTAGAGAAATTCTTTACCGCCTCTAACATTATGGGTAATTTCACATGAATTTCTTGCTTTCTACTCCCTGGTAATAAGGCAATAATCGGCAGATCGGACAATTGATTCTTTGCTTGAAATTCAGATCTATCAATCGGATTTTTCGCCTGTTTTTCAATTTCATCTAACAAAGGATGTCCAACATATTCAGTGGTATAGTCAAATTTTTGATAAAAAGCATTTTCAAAAGGAAGGATGGTGTACATCTTATCAACGCTTTTTTTTATTTTATATACCC
>CAZTFG010000235.1:0-1946 GCA_964612725.1 uncultured Lishizhenia sp.
GAAGATTACAAAAATCCGAATTTACTATTCTTAGGAACTGAACTGGGCTTGTATATTACCTTAGATGGTGGTGTTTCATGGTCAAAATTCGAAAATAATGTTCCAAGTGTTGCCATCCATTACATGGAAATGCATCCGAAAACAAATGATTTAATTATTGCCACTCATGGTCGTGGAATTATTATTTTAGACGATGTTACCCCGCTACAAGCATTGAACTCAGAAATAACAATGAAGACCTTGCATTTCTTCGATTCCAAGCCTTTTATCATGAGTGAGAAGAGTTCATTCGGTGGCACTAGTTCAGAAGTTCAATTTGTAGGGGAAAATCCAAAAACTAGTGCGCAAATTAAATATGTGCTACCCAAACGTCATACTTTCGGGAAAATGACAATGGAAATTCTTGACATGGAAGGAAACGTAATTACTACACTTCAAGCAGGTAAACAAAAAGGAATCAATACAGTTGAATGGGGCTTTAATAAACAAGCTCCTAAAGTGGCTAAAGGAAAAACAATCGCTGGTTCTGCCATGTTTGCTCCAAGGGTGAAAGCTGGAAAATACAAGGTGCGCATTACCAAAGGAAACGATGTGTTTGAGAAAGAAATTGAAGTGCAATATGACCCAAAATCTCCTTTTACCTTGGAGGAGCGTTCAGCACAACAAAAAGTAACACAAGAATTGTTTGATTTTACTCAAAAACTGGCTTACTTAGTTTATCAAATCGACTCTTGGGATGCTACTGTTGATGAATTCAATTTAAAAAATTCTGCACCAAACAAATCGGTTCAAACATTGAATATAGAACTAGATGAGTTACGTGATAAATTGGTGGTAACTAAAGGAGATAATTATGTGGGTGCGGGAGAACCGAAACTTCGTGAAAAATTGGGCGATATCTATAGTTCTGTTGGATCCTATTTTGGTGCTCCGTCTATTACTCAATTAGCCAACATTCAGATGTTGACCCTGCAATTTGAAGAGGCATTGAAACAATTTGACAAAATTAAAATGGGCTCTTTAAAAGCTTTTGAAAAACAATTAAGTAAAAATACAACCGTTATAGCTCCAAAAATTAGTTCCTTCGAAGAATTCCTCAAGATGGAAAAATAAAAAAGCATGAAAAAATTACTGATAACAACCGGAGGCGGTGACTGTCCTGGATTAAATGCAGTAATTCGAGCTATTGTGAAGGCTGCCTATGCGGATAGACATTGGGAGGTTTATGGAAGTGTGGATGCATTCGAAGGCGTGTTGAACGATCCACCAAATTTGATTCACTTGACAACGGAAAAAGTGGCTGGAATTCACGTGAAAGGGGGTACTATTTTGCATACCTCAAACACGAAAAATCCATTGAATTATCCGACAAAGCAAGTTAATGGAACATGGGTTTACGAGGATATATCCGATTTATTGGTTCACAAATTAAATGAATTGGGATTTGATGCAGTAATAAACATTGGAGGTGATGGATCTCAACGCATTTCAGAGGTTCTGTTCAGCAAAGGTATTTCGGTAATAGGTGTCCCAAAAACCATCGACAATGATTTACTGGGAACGGATTATACATTTGGGTTTCAAACGGCTGTTCAAACCGCCTCTGACAGCTTAGATAAATTGGTCTCCACTGCTGAAAGTCATCATCGAGTAATGATCATGGAGGTAATGGGGCGTGATGCGGGTTGGATTGCTCTTCATACAGCATTGGCAAGTGGAGCTGAAGTTTGTTTAATTCCCGAAATTCCTTATTCCATAGATAAAATTGTAACTCGAATTCAAGCTAGGTATGCAGTAGGTAAAGGTTTTGCTACCATTGTTATTGCCGAGGGTGCTAAGCCAAAAAATGGTATTGTGGTCTCATCCCAAGGTTCAATGCATTCCGAACATGTTCGATTAGGAGGCGTTGCGTTTGCTCTGTCCCAACAATTGAAAGAACATGGATG
>CAZTFG010000236.1:0-1916 GCA_964612725.1 uncultured Lishizhenia sp.
TGGTACTACAGTCTAAAAATTACTTTTCCACGGCTTTAGCACAACGCATTCCTCTAAAGCAAACTCCGGCTACTAATGTGTTGAAAAATTTGGGTTCAGGAGACCCTCGCGTTGGTTTATTATTAAATATGGATTTTAGTAGATTAAAAACGTTGATAGCAGAGCTTGGTTTGCAAGATGAATTGAACCAAACAACAGCTGATATTCTTTCCGCTGATTCTGAATCAGGAGATCTTTTGGGTTCTGTTCTAAATGGTCAATTTGGGGCGGTTGTATTTGAGGAGTTGATGGATGAAGGTGGATTGACCCCAAGTGTGAATGTACTTGTAGGATTGGGAAATCAAGGTAAAACACAAATTCAAAAATTAGGTATACCAGGTATTGGCTTGTTGCAAAAAGATGTATTTGATACCCATGCATTGTTTTTTACTTCAGAAAAGTTCAAACCATCCTCTGAACCGGTAAAAGTTCCTGAAGGTTGTGCGAATTTCGGAATGAAGCCAATTAGTGGGTTTGTCTATTTAAACGGAATGCAAATGCAAGATTTTGATGCAGACGAAGAGTATAAATTCATTGAAAAAATAGATTATGTCTATTTCGAATATGGAGTAGATGGTGGACTCTTGCGTGTAAAAGCAATTGATTCAAAAACCAATATTTTGAAACAAGCTGTTGATCAAGCGTTGAGTCAACTTTCTGAAATGCTAATTAAAATGGTAATATAAATCGATACCTGTGGGAAAGGACAAATTAAGGCGTTTTGCCATTGTTGAAAATTATCCTCACTTCATTCAGCCTGCCTTAGGGGAGCGATGCGAGTTATTTGGAAAATGGAGACAAGAGTATTTCAAAAATGATAATCCTATTGTTGTTGAATTGGGGTGTGGTAAAGGAGAATATACGGTGGGATTGGCTCAGCGAAATCCAAATATCAATTACATTGGAGTAGATATTAAAGGAGCTCGTATGTATATTGGAGCTAAACAGGCACTTGAATTGGATTTGAAAAATGTAGCTTTTTTGCGTACTAAAGTAGATTTTATTACAGAAAGCTTTGACAATGATGAGGTAGATGAAATTTGGCTTACTTTTTCTGATCCTCAGCGAAAAAAACCGAATAAAAGACTCACGGCTAAATCTTTTATCGAAAGGTATCGAAAAATGTTGAAAAAAGGGGGAGTTGTTCATCTAAAAACGGATAGTTCCATTTTATTTGAGTTTAGTGAAGAACAAATCAAAGAACATAACTATCCTTCCGAAATTATTAGTTGGAATATTTATCAAGATCTTCATTTACTCGCTACGGATGAAGAAAGGGAAATCTTGCAGATTCGTACGCATTATGAAAAATTATTTACTGCTAAAGGAAGTGTGATTAAATATGCTAAATTTAAAATTCATTAAATCAAAAATAAAATCTAATTTTGAATAATGAAATTGTTCGCAATTATTTTCAGTATTCATATTTTCATTCTTTCATTGGCTCCAAACATGAAAGGAATTGAATTCTTGAAAATGGGCAATTTACTCGAGCATTATTATCAGCATTTAGAGCGAAACGATAATTCAAGTTGGATCGATTTTATTTCAGAACATTATTTTGCTACTTCGGTAGATTATGATAAGGAACACCAAGAAATGCCCTTTAAACACAGCGCTAATGCGGCTCCTACTGTTTTCGTTGAATTAAAATCAGCAATTTCCTTTGTTAAAGAGCCATTTCTAGAAGAGAAAATTGTTCAAAAACCAATTTCAGTAGAATCAAGATATTATTACAATTCCATTTATTCTATTTGGAATCCTCCAAGAATTTAATTCAACTGAGCTTTTTAGCTCAATCGCATTGAATTAGTTATTTATTCTTGGAAATTTTATGTTAAATCGAATCATTTATTGGTCGATACAAAACAAGTTAA
>CAZTFG010000237.1:0-844 GCA_964612725.1 uncultured Lishizhenia sp.
GAATTGATCATGATAGACATCAATACATTAACACCGGTGGAGGCCTTGATGAAACTACACGAAATCAAGAAATTGACTGGGGGGTAGGGATTTTAACTTAGAGACTACTCTACTACCTTTATTTCGCTTGCCACACCTCTTGTTGGTCGAAACTTCCGTTTCCTGAAGTAGACTCAAAAAATAATCTCTCATGAAAATTCACCTCCTTCTATTTAGCATTTTAACTTTCAATGCATACTCCCAAAGTTCCGTAAGTGTTCTTGATTACAACAGTGTAGCTGCCAAATTTACCAATAGTGCAGTCCTTTTTCAAAATAACACACAAGGTTTTCCCTCGTATGAGGTTCCAAAAAACAGTGGGTTAAATGTCATATATAGCAGCAGTTTTTGGATTGGCGCAACCGACTTGCAGGGCAATTTACATTTAGCAGCTATGAGATATTCAGGATCAGGGCAAGATTATTTTCCAGGTCCATATTCAGCAACAGATTCTTATAACGACTCGCTATTTCTGCAAAAGTATAATCAATGCATTTGGACGGTCACACGAACCGAGATTGATAACCACGTTGCAAATTATTTATCTTCAGGTTATATTCCTGTTCCTTCAATTGCGAATTGGCCCGGAAACGGAGATATTAATTTGGGTGTAGCTGCCAACTTAGCTCCCTTTATTGATATAAATTCAGATAATATATACAATCCAATGGATGGTGATTATCCAGATGTCAGAGGTGATATTTCTTCATATATCATTCTAAACGATGATAAAGGTTTACATACACAAAGTAATGGGATTCCCCTTGAAATTGAGCTTCACATTATGGCATCGCAATATGCTGGA
>CAZTFG010000237.1:854-1912 GCA_964612725.1 uncultured Lishizhenia sp.
GCAGACATAGGAAATTACACAGACGATTACTTTGGTTGTGCGCCAAATAAAGACATGATGTATTTTTATAACGGTGATAATTTTGATAATAATGGATATGGTATAAATCCACCATCTTTGGGTGTAGTTAGTTTGTCCAAACCAATGGTAACTTGTGGATATTACAGAAGCAATTATATTTATCCATACAGTGACCCTGCAATAGATGCAGAGTATTGGAATTTCATGTCTGCTAAGTGGGCCAATGGAGAATCTTGGACATCAGGTGGAATGGGATATTCGTCCTCTACAGGAGGAACCACAACACCAACAAACTTTATGTTTGATGGAAATCCGACAATCGGCACAGGATGGACAGAAGGAACAAATAATAACCCAGCAGGAGACAGACGAGGAATAATGGTTATGCAATCAACTTCTCTTTTTCCCAATGAAATGAGTTGTTATGACTTGGCGATCATTTATTCTCGTTCGGGAGGAAATAATCTACAAAATGTGCAAACATTAATTGAAACCGCAGATTCAGTAAAACAATTTTATTTGAATCAGATTACATACAATTGCAATCAAGTTACTGCCAATGTGAACGAGTTTGATCAAAAGGATATTATTATTTTCCCAAATCCTTCGAATGGAGAAGTCTTGATTGAAAATCTTGGTGAAATTACAAACAACTATAAAGTTGAATTAATTGATGTTAACGGGAATCTTGTTTTTACTGAAGTACTTCAATCAACTAAATTAAAGCTTGATTTACCAAATGGCTTATACCTAATGAAGCTCTCAACCAAAGAGAATATTTATTTTAAAAAAATAATTATAGAAAAATAAATGTCTGTTAACGAGAACGTTAATTATGAAAGAAATGATTTTTTGAGTCATATAAGGAATTAAACAGCCCGAAAACCAACTGAAAATGAAATAGGTTAACTAAGATTTTTCATTTTTATAAAATTCAAATGAGATCTTAATGTCTTGCCCAAAATACAGGATGATAAAATCATTATTGGAAATAATCCACATTAATAGACAGTCCAATTCTAAATGGATATACACCA
>CAZTFG010000238.1:0-1871 GCA_964612725.1 uncultured Lishizhenia sp.
TACTTTTGTTCTTTAATGCCGTAAAATTAATAAATAAAACGAATAAACAAACAATATGGACTACAGAATCGAAAAAGATACGATGGGTGAAGTTAAAGTTCCTGCCAATCGTTACTGGGGTGCTCAAACAGAAAGATCACGAAACAATTTTAAAATAGGCCCGGAAGGATCTATGCCTATCGAAATCATTTACGCTTTTGCATTCTTAAAAAAAGCAGCAGCACATGCTAACTGCGACCTAGGGGTTTTACCTTCGGAAAAAAGAGACTTAATTTCTCAAGTTTGCGATGAAATTTTGGATAAAAAACATGATTCTGAATTTCCACTCGTTATTTGGCAAACCGGATCAGGAACCCAATCCAACATGAACTGCAATGAAGTAATTGCCAATCGCGGACACGTTTTACAAGGAGGAAGCTTAACGGACGAGCAAAAAGTACTAAACCCAAATGATGATGTAAACAAATCTCAATCTTCGAATGACACCTACCCTACTGCGATGCATATTGCAGCTTATAAAATGGCGATTGACGTTACTTTACCCGGGTTAAAGAAATTAAGAGAGGTTCTCCAACAAAAAGTTATCGAATTTAAAGACATTGTAAAGACAGGAAGAACCCATTTTATGGACGCAACTCCATTGACTTTAGGGCAAGAATTTAGCGGTTATGTTGCGCAAATAGACAATTCTATTCGTGCTATTAATTGTGCGTTAGAAATGGTTGCAGAATTAGCCCTTGGCGGAACCGCTGTTGGCACTGGATTAAACACTCCAAAAGGATACGACGCATTAGTAGCTCAAAAAATTGCTGATTTTACAGGCCTTCCTTTTATTACAGCTAAAAATAAATTTGAAGCCCTTGCCGCACATGATGCTATGGTTGAATTATCCGGTGCTCTGAAAAGAAGTGCTGTTTCTTTAATGAAAATCGGAAACGATATCCGTATGTTATCATCTGGACCTAGATGCGGTATTGGTGAAATTATTATTCCTGATAATGAACCGGGTTCATCCATCATGCCTGGAAAAGTGAATCCAACTCAACCTGAAGCATTAACCATGGTTTGTGCTCAAGTAATGGGAAATGATGTTGCTGTATCGGTTGCCGGTTCGAATGGACATTTTGAACTTAATGTATTCAAGCCTGTGATTGCCTATAACGTATTGCAATCTGCTCGATTAATTGGAGATGCTTGTGTTTCATTTACAGAAAACTGTGCAGCTGGCATTCAAGCAAATATTCCAGTTGTGAAAAAACACTTGGAAAATTCATTGATGCTTGTAACCGCATTGAACACGAAAATTGGATACTACAAAGCCGCTGAAATTGCCAAATACGCGCACAAAAATGGAACTACATTAAAAGAAGCGGCGGTTGGCTTAGGACATGTAACCTCTGAAGAATATGACTTATATGTCGACCCATCCAAAATGATTGGTTCATTGGACTAGTTAACAACAACATATAGACATACAAAAAAGGAGTCAATCATGACTCCTTTTTTTATCCTAAAAAATGGGAGTTAATAAGGCTAAAATGGAAGTGTTTTCACTCAATGATTTCACTTTTGACTTATCGTTTCGCTGCTCTAAATCTTTCCCGACGTTTCTTTGAGAAAAAAACACATCTGCTTCTTTTACAAATTCAGGTTTCGATAATAAATCTTCACTATAATCTGAAACTACCTTTTCGAGAATCTCAGACCTACTTACCACAACCGCCAATTCTTTTGATTCATCAGAATATGGCATGCTTTCGTCATGAATAAAGCCATCTATTGGCATGTTAGATAATCGTAAGTCCTCGAATTTTGTACCGATTTCAATGCTGCCGCTAGTTTGAGAAGAAGGGGAAGAACTGTTCCTTTTA
>CAZTFG010000239.1:0-1846 GCA_964612725.1 uncultured Lishizhenia sp.
TAAGAAATATAAGCTAACTGATTAGACAATCAATTCTGATTAAAAGCATCTTCAATTTCTTTAATCACTTGAAGTATCTCTTGAAATGTAGGTTTTTCTCCATAAATCATTTCATTGCTCATTTCCTGATAGTCATTTTCCAGAGCTGTAATCATTTCAATTGAAGGAATGAGAGAGATTTTACCAATTTGAAGTGAGTTATAGTTGAAGTTTCTTAATCTTGAATACAGTTTCCTATGATTTATCACTTCTTGAATAAAATCAGTGTTTTTAAGTATTTCTCCAAAGGGAGATTTTCTATAAATCATATACAGATCATAGTAATGGCGAGACATTCTGTAGGTTCTCATTTTAGAAATATCATTGCGATTATACTCCTCATGTAGCAGAAGAATTTTTTCAATTAACGTTCGTTCTGGTTTGATCGTTAAAACTTTTATGAAGCCCTCTTCATATATCGGATTGGGAAAATTCTCGTTTAATAATGAACTCATTTCCCTTATTTCATAAGGCTCTATTTTTGATCGGACACTAAATTCAATTTTTACTCTATCCGGTAAATACGGATTTGGATCAAATAGTGATTTATAATTTACGTAGATTGTCTGAGGATCTGTATCGGGCATATCACTCTTAACTTGTTCAGCTTCAATTGAAAAATTGTTTTGAATAATCTGAAACTTAGCAAAATCACTTTTTAATTCATTCAGTAATACATTACTTGTAAAAGAACATCCAGCCCTTCTCAGTTTCTCCACAAAATTCTTTGAAGGTTGTTCTTTAAATCCAATTCCGAATGCCTCCGAATCCAATGCGATATCTATGTCTTCTGAAAAACGGTTTATGATGCTCCATCCTTTACTCAAGGAAGTCCCGCCTTTAAATGCAAAATAGGTGGCGTATTTGGATTCAAAAAGTACTTTAAGTGTAAGTGTAACCCACCAATCTTTTTCAATTGCTTTGGAGGTTATTCCTGATAATCTTGACGCTTCTGTTATTGAAATTCTTCTTGCTTGTTCGTCTAAATTTTTTATCCAGCCAATCATAGTTTTAAGTTTAAAAATGATTTATTCAAGAAGTCACTTACTCTTGAAGGTGTCAGGCGAAGATCATGTTTTAACATTTCAGGGTCTTCTTTTTCAAGAAGATCGTTTATTTTTTCCATTTCAGGTGCTGTCAATTTTTCCAAGTCCAGTTCTTCTAGTCCTAAAAATAAAAGACTGGTAATTTCACCAATCATTGCTAATTTTTTGCTCGTTGTAGGTTTAAATATCAATTCTGTTTTTCCAAATTGTATTTTTTTAAAGGTCCCATTCGTTAAGAAAATTAACTTCATCGGAACTTGGTTTGATAATCCAACTTTATTCAATGCATATTGTCCGGTGGGCATTATTTTGACATGTTCCTTTTCTGCCAAGATTAAGGCGACCTCTTCTAAAGAAGGAAGTATTTTACCAAAAATTTTGTGCTGTTTAGGTTTAACATAAATTCCTTTACCCATTCGATCAATTATTCTCAATTCAACAAATCTTGATAAGGATTTTCTTATTGCAGTTGTTGTTCCAATATCCTTGAAGTCGGAGGTCAAAAAAATAGTACCTTCTTTTGATTGATGAATAATTTTTTCGATTTGCTTGTTAATAGAGTCCATCATGTCACAAAAATACAAATAATTGTGACAAAAAACCAGGTGATTTGGATGGAACTAAATGAAAAAGTAAATGAGGGAATATGTTTTTTACGAAAGTAGTTTTGAAACAAAAACGTAAAGTGGAGAATAAAATACATGGATTAGACTAACTAACAGAGCTTTCCAAAAAACCATAAAAACCCCTATAAAAAT
The DNA here is from genome assembly GCA_964612725.1 of uncultured Lishizhenia sp. Lineage (GTDB taxonomy): Bacteria > Bacteroidota > Bacteroidia > Flavobacteriales_D > Crocinitomicaceae > UBA952. The sequence goes on from CAZTFG010000239.1 coordinate 1,844, forward strand.
GGG
>CAZTFG010000240.1:0-1760 GCA_964612725.1 uncultured Lishizhenia sp.
CAATACAAGAGATACTATTTATCTGACTATTGAGCATTTGGGACAATTTACTTTTACTGATTCAATAATGATTATTGATTCAATTCAAATTGATGGAATTGGTTCAAAAGAAATTATTTTTAGTAGATGTATGCATGGTTACACTAGTTCTCATGGTGGCATGTTTGATATTGAAGACTATATCGTGATTAAAAAATATGAAATTTGGAACATAGACACAAAGACCTTGTTGTTTGAGGCAATATGTGATTACAAAAATGATTTCAATAATGCCTTTGCTTACGATTTTCGTTGTGGCTCAGGTTCATGTCGACAAGGGCTAGGCAGCGCAAATTATAAATATGACTTTACAGTTAATACAAATGGACATATTCGCATAAGCAATTTGAAGAATACTTTTGACTGTAAATCTGACCATCCGGAAGGTTCATACATGTTTTTAAATGGTAAATACACACTTGAATAGAAAAACGCCCTATAACAGCATCTTGGCGACAACCCTTTCAATGCACTTGTTCCAGAACGGGCTGACGTCAAGTTGCAAAACGTTATAGGGCATTTTAAAGACAACCAAATGACAAAAGCACTTCTAAATATATCGGTAATGATTAGTATATTTCTCACAAATGACATTTCGGACAAAGTGAGAGGAAACAACTATTCTGGAAGATTTTCCTCAAATCAGAAATCAGGAATTCTTCACATTGAAGATTCGATGCTTATAAGAAAACTGCAAGGAAGATGGTTATTAATCGAAGAGAAATACGAGGGCGTTACAATTGAAGGAAATCTTTGGACAATTGACGGTTTTTTTGACCACGATGGATATAATCCATATTACAATATTTCCATTGAGCACAAATTAGATAATTGCGGTGGGGGTGCGAATGAAATACAATCAATCTTGCTTGTCCATCAATCAGAAAAAGGCCAACCAAACATATCATATGAATTAATATCTATCACAGACAGCACCTTTGAAATTAGGCATTGTCCGAGCAACGAATTAAGAAGATTTATAAGAAAAAAGTGACAAAAACGCCCTATAACAGCACATTTGCAATAGGCGGGGTTTCGTGCTCCGCAGACAGTTTAGTGGTAGCCGAAAGTTTTGTGCTCCGAATGAACATTTGTTGTAAAAATCCCGCCCATCGCAAAACCGAGAACCATTAGCAGCAACGTTTAACTAGGACAGTCCAAGTCTAACCAGAAAATTAAAAATTATGCTTACAGACATCAACCCCAAATTGCCAATGCGCGACAAATCTTTAACCAAAGAATTTTACATAAACCGATTGGATTTTAAACTCATGGGAGAATATGATAATTATTTAATCATTGGAAAAGACAAAATAGAAATTCACTTTTTTGAGTTTAAGGAACTGAACCCAACAGAGAACTATGGACAAATTTATGTCAGAACAAATAACATTGATAAACTTTACCAAACACTTTTGGATCATAAAGTAATAATTCATCCAAATGGACATTTAGAAACAAAACCGTGGAGACAAAAAGAATTTGCTATTCTTGATCCGGACAACAATTTATTGACTTTTGGACAAAGTATCGGATAAATTAACACAACCTATTACTCAAATAAACTCCACTATTATACATTTTTTTAATCAGCTAAATGGTAGGTAATAAAAACGAAAAATGGCTTTCGTGATTAAATAGAAAGAATCCGAAATATCAAATACAACTAATAATATTTTAATATCTTAGCTTTTTCCAGAGCAGCAAACGATTAATTAAGA
>CAZTFG010000241.1:0-1756 GCA_964612725.1 uncultured Lishizhenia sp.
TCAACTTACTCAACAATCACAAACTTTCGTAATAATGAATATGCCTGGAAATCAGCTTGATAGTTATCAATCTAATCCGTTGCTGCATTACAGGCTGATTTTTAGGCAGTTCATTTTCAATACTTCAAAATCATGGAAACAAAAAACAACACAAACACACTTATTACCGTTGCATTGGCTGGTGCAGCAGTTGGTGCCATTTTAGGAATATTATTCGCACCAGATAAAGGAAGTGTAACCCGCAGCAAATTAGCCGGAGGTGCAAAGAAATTAGCTAGTACTATCAACCCAGTATTGAGCGCATCTCTTGAAGACCGAATGGATAAGCATGAGAAATCACCTTCTATGCGTTAGCCCTATGTTTAAAGGAAAACTAAAATTTATTGTTTAATCAATGTTTACGTATTTCCAACTGCATTGATTAAACGTGATAGCCCGGTTGAAAAACCGGGTTTTTTAACCCTTAAAATTATACCCAAAATGGAAAAAAATGAACAAATGGATCAACTCACACAACATTTGAAACAATATGTACGCACCACAATTGAAATTATAAAACTAGAATTAATTGAACGCAGCATTATAATTAGTTCATACATTTTACTGCAAGTGGTTCGCTACATGCTTTTCACAATTGCATTACTTATTTTAAGCATAGCTCTTGGGTTCTACATTTCAAACTATTTGAATGATTATATCGCAGGGTTTGGTTTTGTTGGCACAATCTACTTATTAATCGCTATGATTTTAAGTGTTTTAAATCAACGTAAAATTGAAAAAGCGATTCAAAATAAAATCATTCGTAATTTATTTAGTGAAGAACATTCCATCAAATTACCTTAATCCATTATGTCATGAAAAATCTTCAACATCGATTAAATCAATTGTATGAACAGCAGGCAATTGAAGAGAAAAAAGTCATGGAATCAATTAACGATGTCATGAACTCTATTTCACCTTTTGAAAACATAAAAAAAACCTGGAATGAATTTGTAAAAGGGGACGAGAGTGAAATGGAATTACCCAAACAAACACTTACTCTTTTACTAAATAAAACCATTGATAATTTGGTCAAAAAACCTGAATTACTGAATCAATCGCTCAAAATATTATTGAAAAAACGGGTAATAGATGTCCTTTTCGAATCACACGCAACACCTATAAAAGAAAAACAACCAGAATGTGTATTAACAGAAGATTAATCCATCTTAATGCAACATGTTAAACATTACAAGACACGGTGTTATACTGGCTCAAACCAGTTTATATTTTGAAAATGAGGGAGTTTTTAATCCTGCCGTATTTTATGAGAATAATGTTGTTCATCTCTTCTATCGTGCTTTAAGCAAGCGAAATCACTCAAGTATTGGTTACTGCCTTATGGACACACCTTTACACATTAAACACCGTTCAAAATTTCCTATAATCCACCCCTCTCGTGATTATGAAAAGAGGGGCATGGAGGATCCTCGCATTGTTAAATTGGATGACATTTATTTTCTGAGTTATACGGCATTTGATGGTACCAATGCACTTGGAGCTTTGGCTCTTTCTTCCAATTTACGCGAATTCTATCGATGGGGTTTGATTGTTCCCCTGATTCTTGCACCCGAAAAAGCTATAGATGGGCTACCTATGAATGCAACAGCCATTGAAAGTAATTATCATGTTCAACTTAAAAAAGATCCAAACACCGAATTCATTTGGGATAAAAATATCGTGTTTTTTCCGCGCAGAATTAAAGGGAAAATCTGTT
>CAZTFG010000242.1:0-1731 GCA_964612725.1 uncultured Lishizhenia sp.
ATTTCTCATCGGACAATGAAACGTTTCAACTTTATGTTTCAAGTGATTGTGGTTCGTTGTTCATTGATGGATTTGGAGATGGTTTGTGGTTGAAAGGCACTCAGCCGATGACAGTAATCAATTCTACTGCGTTTGGAATTCTTCAAGCAACCCGAACCCGCATTTCTAAAACAGAATATATTTCCTGTCCTTCTTGCGGCAGAACTTTGTTTGATTTGCAAGAAACCACATCAAAAATTAGAGAACGAACTTCTCATTTGAAAGGAATTAAGATCGGAATTATGGGCTGTATCGTGAATGGTCCGGGCGAAATGGCCGATGCAGATTATGGATATGTTGGTACTGGTCCCGGAAAAATAAATTTATACAAGGAAAAAACCGTTGTCCGTAAAAATGTACCGGAAGACCAAGCCGTTCAAGCTTTGATTGACCTCATCCAAGATCATGGGGATTGGGTGGAGCATGTTTAATTAAATATTAGCCCAGCACATTCATAACCCATGACGTACCAGTAGTTTTGGTATAGGAACCCAAAGTAGTATGTAATTTTTCTCGTTCAGATTCCATGCAAAATAAACTCCGTGTAGCTGTTTCCGTGCTCAAACGGGTGTGGTATTCGTTTTGAAAATAGGAGGACTGTATGGTGAGTGGTGGATTAATTTCTTGATTTTCGGAGGCTATATATCGAAAGTAAACTAACTGAACGATTAATTCACCCATAGATTGAACTTCACTTTGCTTGTAGACGAAAGAAATAAACGATTTAAAAGTTTCGTGCTTGATCGCTTGGTTGAGTTGATGGGTGAATGCGAGGGCTTTCAATACGCGAGCCAGAATCCACGCTTGAGCATGCATTTCCATTGGTGCTGAAACAGCAAGCATATCTTCAAGGATGGAGTTTGTTTTTTGATGGTTGTCCTTGGACAAATGGAATTGAACCAAGATTTGCGTTTCAAAAACCCGTGAAATTTCGTGGAAATGCAAGGCAGAAATACTCAAATTCACAATTTCCTTGTTGAAATTACCTATCCAATTCGGATCTATTTTTTTCCCGTGATAGGAAGCATTGGCAATTAAAAAACAGTAGTAAAATAGGCGATTATTTTCAGTGGTAACGTGCTTTAAATAAAGTTCATTGAGGGTTGTACTGAAGTAATTTTTAGGATCGTCCTCATCTACAAAGCGTTCAAAAAATAGCCTTCGTCCGTTGCTTGTTTTTATCAGTAAGGTCAATAATTCCTTTTGATACGACGAATGCCGCACCAAATACCCCATTAAATGAGCTAGTTTTTCAATTTTTTCATGGTCAAAGTTGATACAATCCAGATGAAGTTCTATTTCTTGATGATCCATGAGTTGAATCGCTATTTCAAAGCGTTGAATGGAGCAAAGCGGATCGAAAAATAGACCAATATCACTCAGTAAACTACGCTGATGGGTTCGATCAACATAGCTTCGGTACGCATCGAAGTGGTCAAACCCCAAATAATTGCAGATGAGTTGAAGCGTAGATGGGTAAATTTTTCGGCGGGGAATAAACCCAAAAAAACGAGCTAGCGTGTGTGAGGAGATGGAGAATTTAGCCGATTCCATTGCCGCAGATAACAAAAGGGCATCCGAATAAGAGCGCATGGAAATACCCGATTTTTTTCGCAAATCGGACAAAATCATTGAATAATAAACGGATTGATAGAATTCCATACGCCCTAAATTACACATTTTGTTCAAACC
>CAZTFG010000243.1:0-1728 GCA_964612725.1 uncultured Lishizhenia sp.
GCACGAACAACGATATTAAAGTTCGAAATGGTGAATTTGGAACAGCACAGTTAACAGAAAAAACCGGAATTCTTGTCTGGAAACTTAACCTTCCTTTAGGTGGAAGTCAGAACCTACAATTTGGATACACCGTTGATTATCAAAAAGGATACACACTTTATTTAGAATAAAAATTTATGAAAAAAATTCAATTATCATTAATTATTGGCTTACTGTATTTTTCAGTTTTCGCCCAAAAAGAAAAAGAGGTTCCTCTACCCTCAGACCTTAAAAAAGTAACCGTTTTCTTTTTAGGAGCTCAAGTTGAACATCAGGCGAATACCCAACTCAAAAAAGGGAAACAAGAAGTGGTATTCACTAAATTGACAGACTTCCTAGATCCTAATACCGTTCAAGTGAAAGCCAATGGAGACTTAACCATTCTTTCTGTTCGTACACGGAAAAATTTCGAAGATATTCGCATATCAAATGATAAAATGGATGCACTGAATGCGCAACGATTGGTACTGGAGAAAAAAGAAATTGCCCTGCGTGACGAATACGAAATCCTTGAGCTTGACAAAGAACTTTTGATGCGTAACCGCGATTTGAAAGGTCAAGACAAGGGAATCAGTATGATTGAACTCAAAGAAGCCTATGCCTTCATGCACCAAAAAATGAATGAAATCACGGTACGTGAAAGTGCTATCTACGATGAACTAGAAAAATTGACCAAGGAAATGAATAAGTTGGAGCAAGAAATTTTGTCTCAGCGCAGCAAACCCGTGATAAATTACACGGAAATCGTGGTAGAAATTGACGTGGAAAAAGAAACAGACGCTTCATTTTTCTTCAATTACATTTCTCCCAAAGCCTCTTGGAAACCTTATTATGACATGCGAAGTGATGGGATTGGCAAACCGATAAAATTGGAAGCAAAAGCTTTGGTTTCACAAAACACCGGAATTGAATGGAAAAATGTGGACATGGTTTTATCAACGAACGACCCTTATGAAAACTCAAAAGAACCGATAATCGCGCCATGGTACATCAATTACAACAACTATCCACAACAGAAATACCAAACGCAACGCAATTTACCAACCGTTGATTACTCTGGAGAAAAAATTCAAGGAGAAGTTATCGATGCCAATTCAGGAGAACCGATGCCGTTTACCAAAATCTCTTTCCCATCGAACCCAAGTATTGGGGTAATCACAGACGTGGATGGAAAATTCTCAGTTACCGTTCCTCGAAATGAGCGACAAATCATTGCCTCGTTTGTTGGATATCAATCTTCTACTCTTTCCATCAATGCTCCATATTTGAAATTCTTTATGGTGGCAAATGCTGTTGATTTATCTGTAATATCCGTTACAGAAGAACCCGTTGAATTTGGAATGGATGACCAAATGCTGAAACAAGTTTCAGGGGTTAAAATACTATCTTCCAATAGGTATACGACCAAAAAAACAAAAAAATTCAGAACCATAAACAGTCCTCGCTTTGAGGATTTTGAAGAAGAAAAAATAGCGTATGATAAAAAAGCTGAATATGCAAAATCACAAGTAATAAAAAAAGACATGCGCATGGAATACCAAATTCAATCCAAAATGTCTATTCCAACAGACGGCATGGATCACCGCGTACAAATCGCGAATTTTGATTTGGATGCCTCTTATGAATACCATACCGCACCTAAAATTGATCCAGCAGTATTTTTAGCAGCTCAAGTTACCGGTTGGGAAA
>CAZTFG010000244.1:0-1691 GCA_964612725.1 uncultured Lishizhenia sp.
TCGCCATGTTGAAATACACGAGAAAGAACCTGGCGAAAGAATTTGTGCAGTTAATACAAGCTTAAATTATGTGCGGAATACATGGATTTTTTACCTCTAATCAAAATCAAGAAGAAAATTCAAGCTTGATTCGAAGGATGGTATCATCTACTTTGCATCGTGGACCAGACTATAGTGGTGTTCAAGCATTGCATCCGGTTTATTTTGGGCATAATCGCCTGAGTATTATTGATCTCAACCCTGAGGCCAATCAACCCATGAACGATGGAAAGTATTGGATAGTTTTTAATGGTGAAATATATAATTATAAAGAAATAAGGGCTGATCTACAAAATAAAGGAATTTCCTTTACAACCTCTTCAGATACCGAGGTAATTTTGAAAAGTTATGATTTCTATGGTGAAAGTTGCGTACAACAATTTGTTGGAATGTGGGCGTTTTCCATATATAATCAGGATGATAATAGTCTGTTTTGCTCACGAGATCGATTTGGTATTAAGCCATTTTATTATCAATTCAATGCTCATTCTTTTTACTTTTCTTCCGAAATAAAATCGCTTAAACTCACACCATTATTCAGTAATTCTTTGAATCTTTCTCAAGTAAATAGAGGATTACAGCTGGGTTGGATAGGATTTAAAGATGAAACGTATTTTGACACCATTCAATCATTAGAGCCTGGGCATAACTTGGTTTTTAAAGACAACCAAGTAACTTTAACTAAGTACTGGGATTATCCATCGAAACAACTTTCTTTGAATGATGACGAAGCAGTTTTTCAATTCAAGGAACTATTTGATCATTCACTTCAATTGCACGTAAGAAGCGATGTTCCTATCGGTGCAACCTTGAGTGGTGGTATAGATAGTTCGAGCATTGTATCTTCCTTATTGAAGAATAACTTGTCTCAAAATCTGGAAACTTTTTCCATTTATTATGATTCAACCAATGGGTTTGATGAACGACCATTTATAAAAACGATTGAACGGGAATATAAAAATCAGTTTCAATTGAATTATTACTCGCCTGAAGAAAATGAAATAGCTCAAGATTTTGAATCAATAGCTTATACAATGGATTTTCCTCTTTCCGGTTCATCTCCAATTTCCCAATATTACGTTATGAAAATGGCGAAAGAAAAAGGAATTAAGGTGATTTTGAGTGGTCAGGGAGCAGATGATTATATGGGTGGATACATGCATTCCTATTATCGGTTGTACGCAGATTGGATGAAACATTTTCAATTGCGTAAGCTTTCAAAGGAAGTTAAATTCTATAAACAAATACACGAGGCAAGTAACGCAAAACTGACAAATGTACTGTTAAAGGCAACACTCAGTTCGATCATGAGTGAGGATGCCATTTACAAGGTAGAATATAAAAATTATTTGCCATTTTTGGGTAATCAGCAGAAGGATTGGAAATCATTTGATTCCTATCATTCTAGTAAACTCAATGAATTTCATTTTGCCTTGATGAATTATTCTTCATTACCCACATTGTTGCATTATGAGGATCGGAATTCAATGGCTCATTCAATAGAAAGTCGTGTTCCCTTTTTGGATCATAGATTGGTAGAACTGTTATTTTCTTTTCCAGACCAATTGAAAATGAATAAAGGTTGGACAAAATATGCCCTTCGTAAAGCGATGGATGGAGTGCTTCCAAAGGAAATTCAATGGAGAACAGAC
>CAZTFG010000245.1:0-1684 GCA_964612725.1 uncultured Lishizhenia sp.
ATGACCCAATTCTTTCTTCGGAGATATCATCTTTACTTAGGAGTAAAAATATCGAAGTTAGTATTGCCTTAGATGGAGAACAATTTTGGGCTGTTTTTCCTTCTAAAAAATTTCAATTACTCATATTAGATATAAATGTTCCATTAATTAGTGGGTTGGAAATTTGTAAAAAAGTACGAGAGAATAATTCAACTATTCCAATACTTATGCTAACTGCATTAAGCGAAATCACAGACAAGATAAATGCCTTTGAATCAGGGGCTGACGATTATTTGTCAAAACCATTTCATTTTGACGAATTATTAATTCGATTACAAGCATTGAGTAGAAGAGGTAATTTATCCCCTCAAGATAATCAAGTGATTCACTTTTCAGAAATAACCATTGATGATACCAAGAAAGAAGTTTTTAGAAATTCAACAAAAATAGAATTAACCCCAAAGGAGTACAAATTGCTAGTAATGTTAGTGCGAGCTAGAGGTCATGTTTTGAGTAAACAGGAAATTGCGGATCATTTATGGGATTATCACATAGAAACAAATATTAACACAATAGAAGTTTATATCAATTTCTTGAGAAAAAAAATTGATTTCCCATTCGCACATAAAATGATTCAAACCAAAGTAGGTTTTGGTTACTTTATTAAATCAACTAATGAGCATTAAGAGAAAGTTATCCATTCTGATTAGCATTTTGCTTTCTTTACTTTTTATCTGTGGCGCATTCATAGTGGAATTTCTTTATTCAGAATTCAGAAAAGATGAGTTTAAAAAAAGACTAGAAGAAAAAGCGCTTACTTACGTAAAACTGCTAATAGATGTAGAGGAAGTAGATGCCAATTTATTGAGAATTATCGATAAAAATACAGTTGGAAAGTTATATGAAGAGAAAGTCCTCATTATGAACGAAAAATGGGAGAAGATATATCAATCTCCAAACTCTGAATATTTTCATCCATCTGAATTGGAGCGAAAATCATTATCAGCAAATGAAAAAATCTACAGGGAGGAATCCCAAATCGAGATTATTGGATTAAGGTATGAAACGAAACAAAAGATGTATTATGTTTTTGTGGCGGCAAATGACCAATTTGGAAGAAAAAGCTTAGAATACTTAATCATTTTACTCGTTTTTTCTACCATAATCCTCAGTATATTCGGTTGGATCCTTATATCCATGATAGTCAGGCGGGTTTTAAATCCAATGAAATTATTACACGAAAAAATCAGTAAAATAAATGAACAAGATTTGCATGAACGAATTCCAATTAATTCGATTTCACACAATGAAATTGATCTATTAAGTCAGGAATTTAACCTACTACTTGAACGAATTGAACTTGCCTATAAAAGACAAAAAATGTTCACTTCGCATGCGTCACATGAGTTAAAAACTCCCATATCCAGAATTGTTTTGCAGCTTGAAAGTTTAAAATATAGTTGTAATAAAGAACAACACGATAAAATTCTAGAAGTAATACGACAAGCGATTAATATCAATGAATTAATCGATTCGCTATTGATCCTTGCAAAAATGGAGGACAATACGGTACAAGAATTTCATTCAGAACGCATGGACGAGCTCATTTTCATTGTAATTGATGAAATAAAATCCGAGTTTCCTCTGTGCAAAATTGACTTTGAAATCGAAGATAACCAACTGATTTATGAGTTGCTTATGGTTT
>CAZTFG010000246.1:0-1647 GCA_964612725.1 uncultured Lishizhenia sp.
GCTCTATGATAAAATAGATCTCGAACTTTGAAATAATAAATTAAGACCGCGGTTGTTAAATAAACGGAAAAATGAAAAATGGGAAAAGAGTTAGAAAAACAGATTAAAAAAACATAAGAAAGTAATACTGATATTATGTTCATTTGGACATAATAAAATAGAGGCGAATTTATTATTCGCCTCTTTAATAGAAATATAACCAAAGGCAATAGATAGCTAATTGAGGCTAAAATGTAGGATATATCTTTAATTTTAAGTAACATCAACTATTTAACGAGTTGCGTGTTGAGCAACTAGGAGGACAAGGCGAACATTTATCAACAATAATTCCCGCCGTCATATCATTCTCATCACTTCCTGCTCCAACAGCAATCAAATTCTTTTTACCATCATCACCAATTCCGTAATAAAAACGGATACCCATACATCCCTTTTGATTAAGAATTTTCATCAACTGATTCTTACCAACAAACTGCCCAATAATCTCTCCTGCAGGAATAGTTTTTCTGTAATTTGCTGTCCATCCAGACGCTTCTGCTAGGGTTACCACCGAACCCTCATCTCCATTAAATGCCATAATATAAATTTTTAAAGTTTCTCAAAATTAGGCAGTATCGGAGCACCTAAATTTTACCGTTTAACTACAATATTTCGCTAAACGCCACAAATATAAGGCTCTAAAAGAATTTTGCAATCTGAAAAAATAGTACTTGTACTAATTATTTCTAGTACTTATACTATTTTTTGATGTGGTAGGGGTTCTATTTTCCATTAAAAAACCAACCCGGTTTCCTGAAGTTGGTTTTTTAATGCAGCGTTTTTATTTAATCACCAACCATCATCTTCTTTCTTCGTTGCAGGTGCAACTGACTTGGTTTTTATATATGTATTAATTTCTTCGATTGTCGCATCAACGGAAGCCTTGTATGCTAGGCTTCCAGTTGCATTTTTCTCATTGATATTCAACATGCCCGGTTTAGGTTTGTAGATGATCATTCCATTATTAAAATACGAACTAATGTGATATGCCCTTCCTGCAACTCCTGCAATATAGGTAGTTCCTGAATAACTTCCCGGTTTGTAAACATTTGCATCATCATAGATTTGTACTCGTATTTTATTGTCTTTGAACTCTACAACCATATTCAAATAGAAATCGAGTGATGTGCTAAATGAGGATGTAATGTAATTCAATGTAATTTGAGATTCTGTTTTTGAAGTTCTTACCTTCTCGTAGTTTCTGAAGTTTTGACCAGCCCAATTTTCAAAACGAATCATCAATTCACTGGCTTTAACTGAATCAAATTCTAAAACTCGCTGAGAAACTAAATAGGTTGACAAATCTTGATAAATCTGTTCAACAAACACTGTATCTTTTTCTTGTTTTGAACTTTGAGCATTTATCGAAAATACTGAAAGTATCATCACTGATAAAACATAAATCTTTTTCATTACCTAAATTTTTAATTTTGCGACAAATCTCAACCCTTCGAGTGACAATTCAAGTCATTTAAAATCAAATACTAAAATTTCTCTGACAACTAAGGTCAATCATTTGGTGGCTTGTATCATTTTGTGCTACTTTGTGCTCATATCACTATTTAACATGTTAAACCAACGGAAAATTCTTCGTGTATTACAATTCAT
>CAZTFG010000247.1:0-1615 GCA_964612725.1 uncultured Lishizhenia sp.
AAACATTATTTCAATCGGACAAAAAGAGAAGAAGATTTATACCCTTCTACTGGACCACCGCAGGCGTTTTTTGCATTTCTCTTTCCTTACTTTTATTGCTACCCACGGAACAATCAAACACTGGAATCCTTTTTTCTTCACAAGCTAAAACAAGTCATTTAAATAACAGAAATTTAGGGCAACAAATCAAAACGAATCTTGCGTTCAAAAAGGAAAATAGATTAATTGACAATAATTATTCAACCAATTCAAGTAGAATCACAAACCAATCGGCAAGTATTGAGGATTATCTCCTATCTAATGATCAATTTTCTAAAAAATCGCCTACCCTATTAAATTCAGATTCTAACCAATCCTTTCTTGCAGATCAATCTTCTCCAAATGATTTGGTTACTAATGAAACTGCTTCATCCAATAAACAGATGGATACAACGAGTACTTTAAGTGATAATCTTCCTTTGGAAAACAAGATAAATCAAAATAAATTAACCCACGATTCAAAAAACACAAAAAAATCCAATTCCAGCGAATCAACCATTTTAAGTGGATTGGAAAAATCAGTAGGCAAATTGAACGAGTTCATGGAAAAATCTCTTGGACTCAAAAACACCCGTGACCATCAAGTTCATTTGCCCGGTGTGTCACAAATTGACGCTAATTTCTCTTCTGCAGGCGATGTTTCCTCAACCCGATTTAGAGCACTGAATCGAGCCCAATGGATGAATAAAGAAAACCAACAACTTTCAACCAACTTTTCTTTGGATTGGTATTCAAAATCAATTCGATCCGGATTTGCCATTCAAGGTAAATACGCATATTATTCTGATGGTGTAATACAAGATTGGAATACAGCTATTGTCTATTCACCTAAATTAGCGCTATCCAGATCCTTTTTAATTGAGCCAGCAATCCGATTTAAAATGGGAAACAAATTACTTGACGGCGATAAAGTTATTAGTAACAGTCAAGTAGAAATAGATAGAAACAATTCCTTAGACTTCTATCCGGATGGAAGTGCTCCTATTGGAAAATTACTTTGGTATAAGGACATCGGGGCATCTTTATTACTTCATTCAAAATGGTTTTACACTGGTTTTCAGTTGGATAATTTATTACACCATCAGGACAATATTTATTCGAATAATTTAGATACCCCAAGAAGAACAAGTACACACTTGACTTTATACGCTGGAACAGATTACGAATCAAAATCGGGAGATTTCGCCTTTGCGCCATATGTATTGTACGACCAATTGGAATCAAGGAAAGAAACATGGGGTGGATTTAATATCCAATATAGAGCTTTTGCTATGGGGGGAGCTTATTCATCGAAAAATAATTTTGCACTATCATTAGGAATTAGACTTACTAAAATTGCCCTGACCTACCAATTTGATCAAACCTATTCTCAATTATTAGGAAGGCAAGCCATTTCTCATCAAATAGGTTTAACACTTAATTCAAAAGTGAGCCGTTCTCCACGTCGCTATATTAGTTTAAAATAAAACATTATGAAAAAGATATTATTCTGTACAATTTTTAGTTTTTCCATGGTGAAAATACTTGCTCAGGATCCAACGTTTACCCAATTTTATTCTAATCCGGTTTATTTAAA
>CAZTFG010000248.1:0-1573 GCA_964612725.1 uncultured Lishizhenia sp.
AAAATTGACTTTGAAATCGAAGATAACCAACTGATTTATGAGTTGCTTATGGTTTCTATGAATCAGTCGCTTATGCATATTGCCCTATATAATCTTTTAAGGAACGCTTACCATTATTCAGAAAACCAACAGATTAAAATTAACCTTTCCATACACGCCTCAAAACTATGTTTGTCCATAACAAACAATGGATCCATTCTCGATAATGAGGATCAGCAAATCATCTTTCAACAATTTGGTAGAGGAAAAAACTCGAGAAAAAAAGAAGGGGCTGGATTAGGATTGGTTATTATAAAGAGAATAGTCGATTACCATGGATTCAATGTTTTTTACACTTCCGAAAACCGATTAAATACTTTTAGAATTAATTTTTAAGGTTATTTTAAGGTTATCCTAATTTCATTTTAAGATGAGGTGCTGACTTTTGTAAAAATTCTTTTTTATGAAAAGACCTATTGAACTGTACATTCTTATTACGGCCATTTTTGGTGCTACCCTATTTTTGATTATTAAACTACTTGGTCTGGTATAATGGAATTAACAATCTTATTGATTTTTATTTTTGGATATTTAGCAATCGTATTTGAACACCAACTTAGAATAGATAAGCTAATACCAGCTCTTACTATGATGGCCTTTTCATGGGTAGTAATTGCGTTAAATCTCTCACAAATATCTACTTGGTTTGATGTTGAACATGGTAAAATAATTCAAATCATTGGTTTTTCATTAGATCAAAAAAAAGCATTGTTAGACTCTACGCTCCTTCATCATTTTGGGAAAACTGCAGAAATATTGGTTTTTTTAATGGGAGCTATGACTATTGTTGAAATGATTGATCATTTTAATGGTTTTGGGAGTATACAGCAACTTATTAAGACCAGAAAAAAGAAATCGTTACTGTGGATTATTGCTATCCTATCATTCGGTTTATCTGCAATTATTGATAACCTAACAGCAACTATCGTATTAATTACTATTCTAAGAAAAATAATTACTGATAAGGAACTCCGTCTATGGTATGCAGGAATAATCATTATTTCAGCAAATGCAGGAGGCGCCTGGACCCCAATTGGAGATGTTACGACAACAATGCTTTGGATGGCTGAAAAAGTTACAACTCAAAAATTAGTACTTTTACTAGGTATACCTTCACTGATTTGTATGGTTGTTCCTGTGCTTGTATCGTCCTACTTTAACGTTTTCAAGGGTACCTTTGAACTTAATGTTGAAACAAAAAAATCGAATGAGGGAATGGGGATGTTGTTAATTGGATTAGGGTTAATTATCTCCGTTCCCATATTCAAAACAATTACCCATTTACCACCCTATTTTGGGATGATGTTAGCCCTGGGGCTTTTTGCAATTGTTTCAGAAATAAAGAGCAATCGGTCGTTTTCAATGACTGATACGCAAGCCAACATGAAAAGTCCTACCTTGAAAGCACTTGGAAAAATTGAAATGCCTTCTATATTGTTTTTTCTTGGGATTTTAATGACTATTGCGTCTATGGAATCATTAGGTATGATATTCCAATTTGGAGAAAAAGTTAGCGCATTTATTCCTCAACAAC
>CAZTFG010000249.1:0-1573 GCA_964612725.1 uncultured Lishizhenia sp.
GAAGCAAAAGCGAAAGAATTAATGGAAACACTTCCTTTGTTCCAGTTGCAAAAAAGTGTTGAATATTATAGTTTAATCAAACAGTTTTAATTTTGAAAAAGCAGATTTCGACTGAGCTCAATCTGCTTTTATTTTTTTGAAATATCAAGCGACTTGTAATGAATCTGCTGTTTTTTTTTTATCGCGACACTTAATTTTCAGCTTTTCGTTTTTTGTTGTCAACTAATCACGGTTTCTTCTTAACCACTTTCATCTCTACCCTTCTATTGAGTTGATTCTCTTGTTTTGAACAACGATCCCCATCGGTACAATTGTTAACTAATTTGGTTAAACCATAGGCAGTTGCTTGTATGCGATTCAAATCTATTCCACTTTTTTCCAAATAATTAATTACGGATTGATTTCTATTTTTGGATAAAACCATGTTGTATTCTGGTGTTCCGTAACTATCCGTGTGTCCACCGATTACAAGTATCGATGATGGATTTTTTGAAAGTTCTGCTTTCACTTGTTCCAATTTCGATTTTTCATTTTGACGAATAAAACACTTATCGAAATCAAAATAAATGATGAAATCCAACCCATCTTTCGTTGAATAACCCAGGGAATCCACGAAGGAATCAAAATCATGAACCACAATTGGAGAAGGAGAAGGAATAGTATCCGCAATTTTGGCTAAAATAGCTGTATCTTTTTTCTCTTTCCAACCAATAATGTAATCACTCAAAATCAACTGGGTGTCTTTTAGCGCGGTAAAATCAAAATACAAAATATCATCGTCTCCATTCGGTTGCATTTTTCGATTCGAGCTAAGGTAACCCCGTTTATTATCCGAAAAAGATACAATTCCAATATCATCATAATTCGAATTGATAGGCTGTTTCAAAACATGTGCTTGCTTAAAAGAATTCCCATCTCCTTTGGCAATACATAAATCAAACCCACCAAATCCAGCATACCCGTCAGAAGAAAAATAGAGGTTACCTGTCGAGTCCAACGAAGGGAAATTTTCATTGTTTACCGTGTTAATATGAACACCCGCATTGATTGGTTTGCCCCAATTTCCATTCTCCCAATTTGAATAAAAAATATCTGTCCCTCCCCTACCAGACGTCATATCTGCTACATAGTACAATCGTTTTCCATCAGCAGTTAGACTAGGATTTCCTAGTGAATATTGATCACTATTATAAGGAAAAGATTGTGCTTTTCGCCACTTACCGTCCGTTAGAACGGAATAGAATAGTTTGATACGCTCAATTCCAACCTCTTTTTTCTCTTTTCCTTTTAAAAATTTATCGACACGAGAAAAATACATCGTATCAAAGTTTTTAGAAAAACATACCGGACCATCATGATAGCGTTTATTTATTTTTTTTCCACCAAATGGTTCAACTTCCAGTAGGTTTTTACCATCACTTTCAATTTTAGACCGATATAAATCAAAATAGGCCTGACCATTCCACCCATTTTTTTTTCGATGTGTTTTCGATTTTCTTGAAGAGGTAAATACAATTGACTCTTGGTATAAAACCGGACTAAAATCAGCAAATTCAGAATTACAAAAAACCAT
>CAZTFG010000250.1:0-1568 GCA_964612725.1 uncultured Lishizhenia sp.
GTGATGAGAAGGACGAAGACCGATTTTCCTTTTTTTTAATTGGTATTTGAAAAATGAACTTTTAAATCAACGGGTACTGAAAGTCTATAAATACAACTCATTCCATCTGAGGTTTGTATTTTATTACCATGTTTAAATTCAAAGACCATTAATTGTTTATTTACGTGAGTATTTATATCATCCAAGGACGTAAGTGTTCCTAAATCTTGTTTTTTATTTATTTCATTTAGAATAAGATCAGTTTTCAATGATTGTTTTAACCATTTTTTTACTGAACAATTTTTGTTATTATTTATTCTTAATTTATCTATTTCATCACCTTTAAATTGGTGATTATTATAAGTAACTAGTGTCATTTGTTTCCAATGTATTCTGTCGATTAACGATTTAAAAGAAAGCCAATTTATCTTATCATTCTCAACTTTAGCTTTACCGTGAAAAATGAGTTCGAGATTTTCTTCATCTTTAATATTCAACTTATTTTCTTTTAAAGTGAATTCAAAGATCTCTTTTAAGTCAATCTCTTTCGATTCAACCATTGATGGGTGGAAAACAACATTTAATGATTCGTGATGATTCTGAACTGATGGGTAGACTAAAAAATCAATTTCAATTTTTGATTCTAACTCTCTCGAATTATGCAATAGTTCGTGACAATATGACGATGTAATATGGTAAAAATCTTCTCCTTTATGACTAAATAGATTACCCATTTCTTCAATAGAAGATATAAAACCCTCTATATAATTGTTGGGTATGTTTTTAATTAAACGAGAAAGGGTTTTAACTTGAGATTTTGCAATATCTGAAACTACATCCTCATTTTTGAGAGTTATGCTATTAATGGCTAACCAATGAGCAGTATGACTTTTAGAAAAATTTGTTTGCCATTTGGAAATATAAAAACGATCACCATTTTGTAATTTATCCTTCATTTCTAAAACAGCTGTAGAAATGTCAGATGCAGTATATAACACTGGAAAGTTTTCAATGTTGGCTCGATTTCTTTTGGCTTGCGAAGAAGGTGGAAATGAAAAACATTGGATTTTATTTTTATCGAAATTTTCGAATTTAGATGTGACTCTAAAAAGTGTAATAGTTGGTTGGGCTACATTGTAAACCAAAGAGGGCATAATACGATTGACCAAGATTTTGTGAAACTCTTTCATCAAAATATCATGTGAAAGATTATCAGTCAATTCTGTTTTTATTTTGTTGAATTGTCCTTTTATGGTTTCCTTATCGAAAATAGTATAATTAGTCACTTATTATTTTCAATAGTTAGTTCTTTCTCCGGTATTTACCCCTTGTTTGATAATAATACCGTGAACGATTCTGGTTTTTGATAGCGTTTTTATTAGTGCTCACATTTTTGCGAACATGTCCTTTTCTGAATTTTCCAGTTCTTGTTATGGTAGGCTTCACGTAAACACCACCTGCTTTATCTGATTTTTTGAAATCGCAGGAAGGTATTGAAAAAGTTAAGGCACCAAATGAAACTAAGAAAAGCAAATTGACCAAACAACCTCGTGATGTTTTGTTGTAGATTTTGTTGTAAGCTGCTTTTT
>CAZTFG010000251.1:0-1543 GCA_964612725.1 uncultured Lishizhenia sp.
GACTCAGCGACACCATATCCGGTAATCATATCAGCCACGACAAGCTTTCTTTCAAGGGAAGGTGAGAAATTCGTATCTTCCAACACCTTCAAAACACCTTGACGCAATTGACCAATGCGATTAATTTTTTGTGATTCTTTTGGTTGAAAATGGCCGTTAAAAACACCCTCCTGCGGATGCCAAACACCGCAATCCTCAGTTATTGGAATAACTTCATGTATTTCGTCAACATTCAAGTCTCCTCCCGTTCCGTAATAGTGTTTTAATAAGGGTGAAACAGCTGCATACCATCTTCTCAAAACGCCCTCTTTTCTGGGGTCTTTGGGGTCGAAATTAATGCCTGACTTAGCTCCTCCAATTGGCGGACCAGCAACCGTGAATTTTACTTCCATTGTTTTTGCCAAGGACTCAACTTCTCTTTTGTCCAATCCTACACGCATTCGTGTTCCGCCGCCAGCTGCACCACCTCTCAATGAGTTGATTACAACCCAACCTTCTGCTTCTGTTTCTGCGTCTTTCCACTCAAAAACAATTTCAGGTCGTTTATTTTCAAATTTATCTAATAATCCTTTCATTCTTTAATCTTAGATCTCCACAATTTAGGGAATCAAAAACAAAATTAATAAACAATCGGTGTCTCTTTCATCATTTTGGAAGAGTTACCAACATCTGTAATGTGAATAAGCTCTAATTGACAAGTGTATATTTTATTCTATAGAAAGAATCACAGATTTGATGACTTCAATAGCGTGTATGGCCTCATCCTTTGATATCGTTAGGGGAGGAGATAGCCTAAAACTATATGGATGGGAGAGAAACCAAAAGGTTAAAACCCCTTTCTTTAGACATTCTTCTACTACTTTAGCTACCTGGTCTGCAGATTCCATGTCGAAAGCGAACATGAAACCAATGCGTCTAATTTCTTTGATTTGAGGCAATTTACTTAATTCTTCTTCAATTAATTTCCCAATTCGTTCAACGTTCTCCCAATTAATTTCACTTGTCAATACATCCAATGCTGCTGCAGCCGCTGCACAAACAACTGGATGTCCACCAAATGTGGTGATATGACCTAACATCGGTTGACTTGTAAATTGATTCAAAAATTCTTGCGATGAAACTAATGCTCCAATTGGCATGCCACCACCCAATGCTTTTCCAAGGGTTAAAACATCGGGTACTACAGAAAAATGTTCAAAGGCAAACAATTTTCCTGTGCGCCCCATCCCACATTGGATCTCATCAAAAATTAATAATGCCCCTACTTCATTACAACGATTTCGGAGAGCTTGAAGATATGCAGCATTGGGTATTCTAACACCTGCATCGCCTTGAATAGTTTCAATAATAACCCCAGCTGTTTTTTCGCTTATTCGATCTAATTCTTCCAGATTATTTAGGTGAATAAAACGTACTTCAGGAAGTAAGGGTCGAAAAGGTTTTTTCTTAATCTCATTACCTGAAATGCTTAAAGATCCATTCGTGCTTCCATGATAAGAGCCTCGAAACGAAACAATTTCCATGCGACCGGTTACTCTTTTAG
>CAZTFG010000252.1:0-1542 GCA_964612725.1 uncultured Lishizhenia sp.
AGCAACGGCTCCAACATTCACAAAACCTTTAGAAGGATCTAAACCTAATAATTTCATATTTGCTAATCCAACAACCGAAAATGCTTGATTTAATTCCCAATAATCTACATCAGAAGTGCTTAGTCCCGCTTTTTCTAAAGCTTTCGGAACGGCTATGGAAGGCGAAGTAGTAAACCATTCAGGTGCTTGAGCAGCATCTGCATAGCTAACTATTTTCGCAAT
Source organism: uncultured Lishizhenia sp. (assembly GCA_964612725.1). Classification (GTDB taxonomy): domain Bacteria; phylum Bacteroidota; class Bacteroidia; order Flavobacteriales_D; family Crocinitomicaceae; genus UBA952. Next base: position 223 of record CAZTFG010000252.1, read on the forward strand.
AGGAGTTAAACCATATTTTTCAACTGCTTCAGCAGAAGCCAATACCAACGCAGAAGCTCCATCATTCAACGTAGATGCATTGGCAGCTGTGATTGTTCCGTCTTTATCAAATGCTGGGCGTAAAGATGGTATTTTATCTAAAAATACATTTTTGTATTCTTCATCTTCAGTTACTAAAATTGGATCTCCCTTACGCTGTGGAACAGAAACAGGCACTATTTCATTATTGAATTTTCCTGAATTCCATGCTGAAGCTGCACGGGTATAAGAAGTGATAGCAAAATTGTCTTGATCCTCTCGCGTAATATCATATTCTTTCGCGCACAATTCAGCGCAATTACCCATAGGTACTTTACTGTATACGTCTAATAAACCATCTTTGGTAATCCCATCCAGCATCGTGATATTTCCAAACTTACTTCCATTACGTCCGTCCAAATAATGTGGGGTTTGCGACATGTTTTCCATTCCACCTGCAATTACAATATGATTGTCTCCTGCTAAAATGGATTGAGCGCCCAACATGATGGATTTCATGCCTGAAGCACATACTTTGTTTATGGTTGTACACGGAACATTTTGGTTTAATCCAGCTCCTAATGCTGCTTGACGCGCAGGTGCTTGACCAACTCCTGCTTGAAGTACGTTACCCATAAAAACTTCATCAATGGCATCTACCGGTACAGAGGCTTTTTCCAATGCGCCTTTTATTGCAGTTGACCCAAGTTTAGTTGCAGGTATGCTAGCAAATGCACCAAGAAACGAACCCATAGGAGTTCTCACTGCTGAAATAATATACACTTCTTTTTTTGACATAATGTTAATTTTTGAAGTGCGAAGATAACCAATTCTAATGAATTGGAAAGGTGTAAAAACACAACAATAAACTGCAAAACAAAAGAAATTAGCAAGAAATATAACACGATTTAACGATTAGCAGTCCGGTTAAAGTTGCTAACTCTCCGATAAATTGTATTTTTGTTTTGTGTTAACGCAAATAATTTTACCGCTTTTCCTAAGTGACGTTTCAGGTACTGAAATTTTAGTCATCTTTTTATTTATTCTTATTTTTTTTGGTTCTAAGAGTATTCCTTCGATGGCCAGAACCTTGGGCAGGACGATGAAAGAAATTCGGAATGCTTCGGCTGATTTGCAACAAGAAATAAAAAAATCAGGATTAGATGTTAAAAATGATCTCAATTTAAGCTCAATCATTCAAAAAGCAGAGGAAGAAATTCAGCAACCGTTGGACCAAGTATTGGTTGATATCAATGAAACGGTTCATTACGGAAGTGCAAATTTAAATGAGGCTGCTCAACA
>CAZTFG010000253.1:0-1513 GCA_964612725.1 uncultured Lishizhenia sp.
TTGAAATTGGCGATTACACCTGTGCGCATGATCATTTATTCAAAGCATATAATAAGTTAAAGGATTATCAAGGCGACGATTTTGGAACGAAGTTATTGTTGGGTGATCTAAGTTTTAAAATAAAGGAATCCATTGGTAGACAAGGTGACGGAAAATCAATTTTATTGTACGAAACATGGAAATTATCCAAGAGTTCATTTGTTCGTGGAAAACAATGCGACAAATCGCTTTTCTTGGATAAATTCAATAAAATGGATCGAAATCCTATTTCACCAGAAACACAAGCAATTTTTAATAGAGGACATGAATTCGAGGACTTTGTTAGAGAAAATAGATTTCCAGGTGGAACCAATGTGAAGGAAAAAGTAGGTAATTTCTTTTATTTCAATTCATACACCAAATATTTAACCGAAGAATCGACAACAAATGTAATTTATGAAGCTTCTATAATTGAAGATGAAGTTTTGGTCATGTGCGACATACTCGTCAAGAATGAAGAGGGCAAAATTGATATTTTTGAGATCAAACTAAATACAGAAATAAACGAGGCTATAAAATCCGATTTAGCCATTCAATACACGATTTGTAAGAAACGATTTGGAGAAAAATTAAATTCGTTCAATCTAATCCTTCGTTCAAATGAGGACGATCAACCTTTTAAAATTATAGATGTAACAGAGGATGTATCTAAATTAACTCTTGAAGTAGAAACACAAATTGATCATTTTAAAAATGTGCTAACGAATCAGGAACCGACCATTTCGATGGGGAGTCATTGCGAAAAACCGTATGCATGTGATTTCACGAATTATTGCGGAGCTAGAAAAAGCTGATCATCTGATCACTTATATATTGTTTGCATCTGTTCTATCCGATTTTGAATAGTCAAACGCAAAGATTCAGGTGAAAGTACTTCCACGTCTTCACCATAGGATAGAATAACTTGTTCTAATTCAAGGTTTGGTATCAATTTTAAGGTTACTAAAAAACCTTTGTCCGTCCATTTATTGCGTTGACTTTCATGCAAAGGTTTCGTTTCAGCATATTTACCTCGTTTTTCATTGAAAAGCAATTCGACGGTTTCAACAGGTTTATTATATCGAGTAACCCCAATGATTTCAGAGAAATGATAATCCCAATCCAAATCAGTTGAAATATAAGCCGCTTTAGCTTCCTTGATAGCATGAACCCTATCCAAAGGAAGGGTCCAAGTTTCAATTCCTAATTCCTCGTTAAGTCCAAAAATGAACCACCTGCCGTTGTATTGTTTTAAATAATAAGGATGAAAAATGAAACTAAATGACCCACCGGTAAATGGTGTATAGGTAACCCAAAGCACTTTTTTTTGAACGATGGCATTGAAAAATGGCGAAATCCAATTATAGCCAGTATAATCGACATTGGATTCAAAGGAAATGACTTTATCATCTCCCCCACCAAATTTATTTTTAAGCATGACATTCATTCCTTCCACCCATTCAAACCCAGGACTACCCGAAAAACGTTGAAACAA